>NZ_BAAATK010000008.1:0-201083 GCF_039533365.1 Streptomyces glaucus | reverse complement strand
CCCGGCGGGCGGGACGCGCGGCCACCGGCGCACCGCGTGGCCGCGGCTGGGGCGACGCCCGCACGGGCGGCCCGTCGCGTCAGGCGGGCGCGTCCCCGCAGCGCTCGGCCGCCGGTCCGTCGACCAGTGTGTCCAGCAGTCCTCCGAGCAGCGCGCGCTGTCCGTCCGTCAGCGGCGCCAGGATCTCCTCCGCGGCCGACCTGCGCGCGGCGTGCAGCTCCCGCAGGGTCGCGCGGCCGTCGTCCGTGAGCTCTATCCGGATCACGCGGCGGTTGGCCGGGTCCGGGACTCGGCGTACCTTTCCGGCCGTCTCCAGCGCGTCGACCAGCGTCGTCACGGCCCGCGGCACCACCTCCAGGCGTGCGGCCAGGTCCGCCATCCGGGGCGGCGAGCCGTAGTGCGCCAGGGTGCGCAGCAGCCGGGACTGGGCCGGGGTGACGCCGAGACCGCGCTGCTCCAGGTGCCGTTTCTGGATGCGGTGCACCCGGCGGGTGAGCCGCAGCAACTGCTCGGCGAGCAGGCCGTCGGAATCGGGGCTGGTCATGCGGGAACAATATCAGGACGACGTTCATTGTGAGTATAGGTAACAATGAGCTACGATCCGTCGGTCGGCGACGTGCCGCCGGCCGACGGCGCGACGCCGGTCGCCGACGTGTCCCTCCTCCGGCGCCCCCGCCGCCCGACCCCCGTAGGAGCCCATGCATCCCGACCGCGAACCCGTCTGGACCCCGCCCGCCGACCCGCCGGACCAGCCCCGGCAGATGCGCCGCATCCTGCGGCTCTTCCGCCCCTACCGCGGCCGGCTCGCGGTCGTCGGCCTGCTGGTCGGCGCCTCGTCACTGGTCACGGTCGCCTCGCCGTTCCTGCTGAAGGCGATCCTCGACGTCGCGATCCCCGAGGGCCGCACCGGCCTGCTCACGCTGCTCGCCCTCGGCATGATCCTCGGCGCCGTCCTCACCAGCGTCTTCGGCGTACTGCAGACCCTGATCTCCACGACGGTCGGCCAGCGCGTCATGCACGATCTGCGCACCGCCGTCTACGGCCGGCTGCAGCGCATGTCGCTCGCCTTTTTCACCCGCACCCGCACCGGCGAGGTCCAGTCCCGCATCGCCAACGACATCGGCGGCATGCAGGCCACCGTCACCTCCACCGCCACCTCCCTGGTCTCCAACGCGACCAGCGTGGTCGCCACGATCGCCGCGATGGTCGCCCTCGACTGGCGGCTGACCGTCGTCTCGCTGCTGCTGCTCCCCGTCTTCGTGTGGATCAGCCGCCGCGTCGGCGACGAGCGCCGGAAGATCACCACCCGGCGGCAGAAGCAGATGGCCGCGATGGCCGCCACGGTCACCGAGTCGCTCTCGGTCAGCGGCATCCTGCTCGGCCGCACCATGGGCCGCTCCGACTCGCTCACCCGGTCCTTCGCCGAGGAGTCCGAGCGCCTGGTCGACCTGGAGGTCCGGTCGAACATGGCGGGCCGCTGGCGGATGGCCGTCATCACGATCGTCATGGCCGCCATGCCCGCCGTCATCTACTGGACCGCCGGCCTGGCCCTGCACCTCGGCGGCCCGGAGGTCTCCATCGGCACCATCGTCGCCTTCGTCTCGCTGCAGCAGGGGCTGTTCCGCCCGGCCGTCAGCCTGCTCGGCACCGGCGTCCAGATCCAGGCCTCGCTCGCGCTCTTCCAGCGCATCTTCGAGTACCTGGACCTGCCCGTCGACATCACCGAGCGCGAACAGCCCGTCCGCCTGGACCGGATCAGGGGCGAGGTCCGCTTCGAGAACGTGGAGTTCCGCTACGACGACGACAGCGGCCCGGTCCTCGACGGCATCGACCTGACCGTCCCCGCGGGCGGCAGCCTCGCCGTCGTCGGCCCCACCGGCGCCGGCAAGTCCACGCTCGGCTACCTGGTGCCGCGGCTGTACGACGTGACGGGCGGCCGGGTCACCCTCGACGGGACCGACGTGCGCGACCTGGACTTCGACACCCTGGCCCGCGCGGTCGGCGTCGTCTCGCAGGAGACGTACCTCTTCCACGCCTCGGTCGCCGAGAACCTGCGCTTCGCCAAGCCGGACGCCACCGACGAGGAACTGGTCGCGGCGGCGCGGGCGGCCCAGATCCACGACCACATCGCGTCCCTGCCCGACGGCTACGACACGGTCGTCGGCGAGCGCGGCCACCGCTTCTCCGGTGGTGAGAAACAGCGCCTGGCCATCGCCCGCACCATCCTGCGCGACCCGCCCGTCCTCATCCTCGACGAGGCGACCAGCGCCCTGGACACCCGCACGGAGGCCGCCGTCCAGGAGGCCATCGACGCCCTGTCGGCCGACCGCACCACGCTCACCATCGCGCACCGCCTGTCCACCGTCCGCGGCGCCGACCAGATCGTGGTCCTCGACTCCGGGCGCGTGGTCGAACGCGGCACGCACGAGGAGCTGCTGGAACGGAACGGGCGCTATGCGGAACTGGTCCGCAGGGACGCCCGACTGGAGCCGACAAGATGAAGATATGCCGGGTTTGTCGCTGTTCGGGGGTTACCGTGCCCGCATGCAGACGAACACTCCGCCACGGAGCACGAGGAGCACGATCCGACTGACGCGCCGGGGCCGTGTCGTCCTGATCGCGACCGGAGCCGTCGTGGCCGGCACCGCCGTGGCGGTGCCGCTGCTGTCCCCGGCGGACGAGGGCGACAGCCGTCCCAGGACCCTGGCCGTCCCGGCGGGCTGGCGGGCGAGCCAGGTCTACGCGGCCGTCGACAAGGCGCTCGCCCTGCCCGCCGGCACCACCGGGAAATCCCTCGCGAAGGCCCGGCTGAAACTGCCGGACGAAGCCGGGGGCAACCCCGAGGGCTACCTCTTCCCGGCGACGTACCCGCTCGACGAGAAGACGACGCCGGAGCGGCTGCTGTCGGCCATGGCCGACACCGCCGACAAGAAGTTCAACGGCGCCCCGATCGCCGCCGGCGCGCAGCGCAACGCGATGAACGTCTACCAGGCGGTCATCATCGCGAGCATCGTGCAGGCCGAGGCCGCCACCGAGGCCGACATGGGCAAGGTGGCCCGGGTGATCTTCAACCGCCTGGAGCGGGGCATGCCGCTGCAGATGGACTCCACCGTCAATTACGCGCTGGGCCGCGCCCCCCGCGGGACGCCCCGGAGCGACACCCGCGTCGAGAGCCCGTACAACACCTACCAGCGCATGGGACTGCCGCCCACCCCCATCGCCAACCCCGGCGAGGAGGCGCTGCGCGCCGCGATCAACCCGACGCCGGGCGACTGGCTGTACTTCGTCACGGTCAGGCCGGGCGACACCCGCTTCACCGCCGACCACGCCGAGCACCGGCGCAACCTCGCCGAGTCCGGCCACGGCCGCCGGAGTTCGCCCGCCCCCCGCTGACCCGGCGGGACCTCACGCGGCGGCGGGCTCCCCGGCCAGCAGCCTCCTGATGTCCCGCACGGCCGCGCGGCCCGCCCGGTTGGCGCCGACGGTGCTGGCCGAGGGGCCGTATCCGACGAGGTGGATCCGCGGGTCGGCGGCCACGCGCGTCCCCTCCATGCGGATGCCGCCGCCCGGCTCGCGCAGCCCGAGCGGGGCCAGGTGGGCGAGGGCGGGCCGGAACCCGGTCGCCCACAGGACGACGTCGGCGGACACGTGCCCGCCGTCCTTCCACGCGACCCCGTCGGGGGTGATCCGGTCGAACATGGGCTGCCGGTCGAGCACTCCGTCCGCGATGCCCTGCCGGATCGCGTCGGTCAGCGGCAGTCCGGTCACCGACACCACACTCCTCGGCGGCAGCCCCCGCCGCACCCGCTCCGCCACGAGCGCGACCGCCGCCCGGCCCGCGTCCTCGTCGAAGGGCCCCTCGCGGAACACCGGCGGCCGCCTGGTCACCCAGGTGGTGGCGGCCGCGTACGGCGCGATCTCCAGCAGGTGCTGGGTGCCGGACGCGCCCCCGCCCACCACGACCACCCGCAGCCCGGCGAACTCCTCCGGCCCGGTGTACTGCGCGGTGTGCAGCTGCCGCCCGCGGAAGGTCTCCTGGCCCGGGTAGCGCGGCCGGAACGGCCGGTCCCAGGTGCCGGTCGCGTTGATCAGCGCCCGCGCCGCCCAGTCCCCGGCCGAGGTCTCCACGACCAGCCGCCCCCCGGCCCCCTCGCGCACGGCGCGCACGTCGACGGGGCGTCGTACCCGCAGGTCGAAGGTCTGCTCGTAGGCCGCGAAGTACTCGGCGACGACCTCGGAGGACGGGCGCGCGGGATCGGCGCCGGTCAGTTCCATGCCCGGCAGGGAGTGCATGCCGTGCACCTTGCCGTAGGTGAGCGACGGCCAGCGGAACTGCCAGGCGCCGCCCGGTCCGGGGGAGTGGTCCAGCACCACGAAGCCGCGCCCCGGCTCGAACCCGGAGCGCCGCAGGTGATAGGCGCCCGCCAGACCGGCCTGGCCGGCGCCTATGACGACGACCTCGGTGTTGTTCACATGTCCGCCAACCCCGCCGGGGCCGTGGATCTTCCCGCGAGGCCGGCGTCCGCCCGCGGCCGGCGGCGGAACACCGGCCCGGACGGGGCGTGCCCCGGGCGGTCCCGGACCGGCCGCCTCGGCCCCCGGCGGAGGCGCGCGGTCGTGTCAGGAGCCCTTCGAGGGGCGGGCCGGGGTGGTCGACGGCGGCAGGTCGCCGTTGAACCGGGTGTCGGTGAAGTCGCCGAAGTCGACCTTGCGCGGGATGAGCTTCAGCTCGGCGAACGTGTCCGCGATCTCCTGCTCGGAGGCGATGAGCGGCTCGTCGACCGCGACCGCGATCCGGGTGGCGTAGGTCCGCTGCACCGCGGCCAGCGCCACGTCCTCGGGCAGCCCGGTGTCCTTCGCCCAGACCTTCGCCCACTCCTCCTGGTGGCCGTACACCCACGCGTAGGCGCGCCGCAGCCGTTCCAGATAGTCCTCGACGGCGGCGGCCTTCTTCTCGTCCCGCAGCGCGCTCGGCGCCGCCACCTGGAAGGTGAGCCCGTTGGTCACCCCCTCGCCGGTGGTCAGGACCCGGCCCTGCCTCGCCTTCAGCACCTGCGAGGTGTACGGGTCCCACACCGCCCAGGCGTCGACCTTGCCGGAGGTGAACGCGGCGAGCGCGTCGGCGGGCTGGAGGTACTCGACCTCGACGTCGCCGAGGCTCAGCCCGGCCTTCTTCAGGGACGCCACCAGCTGGTAGTGCGCGGAGGAGCCCTGCGCCACGGCGACCGACCTGCCCTTCAGCTCCGCGGTCCTCCGCAGCGGCGAGCCGTTCGGCACGAGGATGGTGTCGCCCGCGGACGTGCCGTGCCACGCGGCCACCACCGAGATCCTCGAGCCGGCGCCGGCCGCGAAGACCGGCGGCGTGTTGCCCACGCCGCCGATGTCGACGGCCTTGGCGTTGACGGCCTCCAGCAGCGGCGGACCGGAGGTGAACGTGGACCACTCGATCCTGTAGTCGAGGTCCTTCAGCTCCCCGGCGGCCCGCAGGATGGCCTCCGAACCGCCCTTCTGGTCACCGACGGCGAGCGTGACGGAGCCCTGGCCGTCGGTCCCGTCGCCCGAGGAGGTGGTGGCGGCCGAGTTCCCGCCGCAGGCGGTGAGCAGGAGGGCGAGGGACAGGAGCAGGGCGGCGGGGACGGGGCGTCGTCGCATGGCGGATCCGTTCGGGTAGGGAGAACCAGGGGTCGGGCGGGGCGCGGGGAGTTCAGGCGGCTTCGGCGGCGGTCTCGACGCCGAGGCGTTCGAGGAGCCCGGCGCGCAGGCCGGCGAAGCGGGGGTCGGTGATGTCGCGGGGGCGGTCGAGGTCGATGCGCTGCTCGTGCGCGATGACCCCGCCGTCCATGACGAGGACGCGGTCGGCGAGCAGCACGGCCTCCTCCACGTCGTGGGTGACGAGGAGGACGGCGCATCCGCGGCGCTGCCACAGCTCGCCCACCAGTTGCTGGGCCTTGATCCGGGTGAGCGCGTCGAGCGCGCCGAACGGCTCGTCGAGCAGCAGCAGATCGGGCTCGCGCACCAGGGCGCGGGCCAGGGAGGCGCGCTGGGCCTCGCCGCCGGACAGCGTCTTGGGCCAGGCGTCCGAGCGGTGGGCGAGGCCCACCTCGGAGAGCGCCTGCTCGGCGACGGCCCGTCCGGGCCTGCCGGGCAGGCCCAGCAGGACGTTGCGCCACACCTTCTTCCACGGCATCAGCCGCGGCGCCTGGAAGGCGACGGCCCTGCGGCGGGGCACCAGGACGGTGCCCTCGATGTCGCGGTCGAGGCCGGCGAGGACGCGCAGCAGGGTGGACTTGCCGCAGCCGCTGCGGCCGAGCAGGGCCACGAACTCGCCCGCCCGGATGTCGAGTTCCAGCCGGTCGATGACGGCGCGGCCGTCGAAGGAGCGGGTGAGCCCCTCGACGTGCACCGCCTGCGGGATCACCGGCCGGTGAACGTCGGTCGCCATTGCAGCAGCAGCCTTTCGAGGGAGCGGACGACGAAGTCGGCCAGCAGGCCGAGGAAGGCGTAGACGATCAGGCAGACCACGATCACGTCGGTGCGCAGGAAGTCCCGTGCCTGCACCATGAGGAACCCGATGCCGGAGTCGGCGTTGACCTGCTCGGCGAAGACGAGCGCGAGCCAGGCGATGCCGAGCGAGTAGCGCAGCCCGGTCATCGCGCCGGGCAGCGCGCCCGGCAGGACGACGTGCCGCACGAGTCCCCACCGCGACAGCCCGAGGGACTCCCCGGCCTCGATCAGCTGGGCGTCCACGCCGCGGATCCCGGCGTAGACGTTGAGGTAGAGCGGGAAGGTCACGCCGAGCGTGATGATGGCGACCTTCGGGCCCTCCCCGATGCCGAACCAGATGATGAACAGCGGGATGAGACCCACGAACGGCACGGTCCGCAGCATCTGCAGCGGTGCGTCCACCAGGTCCTCACCGACTCTGAACAGGCCGGAGAGCAGGGCGAGTCCGGTGCCGACGACCAGGCCCAGCAGCAGCCCGGCCGCGACCCGCCGGAGCGAGGTGCCCATGGCGGACGGCAGGGACCCGTCGGTGATCAGATCCCCGGCGACCTGCGCGATCCGCCCCGGCGAGGCGAGCACGTCGGCGGTCAGCACACCGGTGCCGCTGAGGAGTTGCCACAGCGCCAGCAGCAGCACCGGGCCGGTGGTGCGGCGCAGCCAGCGGGGCACGCGGGTGCGGCGGGAGGAAGCGGGGTCGAGGGACTGGAGGCCGGGGGAGGAGCCGTCCTCGGGGACGGGGGGCGCCCCGGAGGCGCCGGATGCGTCCATGGGGGAGATGTCCGGCTCGGGGGAGCCGGGCGGGGCATGGCCGATGCTCATGAGTGCTCCACGAGGGGGTGGGCGGCACAGGGGGACCGCGCCTCGCCGCCGCGGCCGCGCACCGGCCGGAACCGGCCGGACGGGCGCGCGGGGCGGCGGTACGAAGGCGGGGAAGGAAGCGGGAGAAGGCGTCAGCGGCCGCGGCGACACGCGGCGGAGGCCACCCGCAGCAGGTCGATGTGACCGCGCGTGGTGAGCAGGGCTGAACGCGACATGCCGCCGAACGTAGCCAGCTGACAGGTGCACGGTCAACGGGTGTCTCGTGAAGTGGAACGCCGTGTCACGTCCCGGACGGCCCCTTCCGGCCGGAACCCGGCGCGTACGTCACCATGGGAGCATGTCAGACGCCTTCACCACGCGAGTCCTGGACATCACGACCGGTTCGACCGAGACCGTCTTCGACCTCACCCGCGACTGCGAGTCCTTCCTGCGGGAGGTGGCGGCCGGCCGCGACGGACTCCTCAACGTCTTCGTCCCGCACGCCACGGCGGGCATCGCGATCATCGAGACGGGCGCCGGCAGCGACGACGATCTCCTGGCCGCCCTGCACACCCTCCTGCCCGCCGACGACCGCTGGCAGCACCGCCACGGCAGCCCCGGCCACGGCCGCGACCACGTCCTGCCGGCCCTCGTCCCGCCGCACGCGACGCTCCCGGTGCTCGGCGGCCGGCTGGAACTCGGCACCTGGCAGTCGGTGTGCCTGGTGGACACGAACGTCTCGAACCACCACCGCCAGGTCCGGTTGTCGTTCCTCGGATAGGGCTCCGTCCGCCGCCACCGCGGGAGCGGCCCCCGGGCCGCGGCGGCGCGTGATCAGTGGTGGCGCTCCGCGCCCGGCGCCTCGGGCGGACCGGGAGCGGCGACGGCGCGCAGGGCGTCGAGCAGGCCGCGCAGGGCGGGCTGCGCCAGGGCGACCCGCCGTACCACGGCGGAGATCACCCTGAGCGGCGTGGGGTTGCGGACCTCGCGCACGACGACACCCGGATGGGTGTTCCGCAGTCCCAGCAGGGGCATCAGGCCGATGCCCAGACCGGCCGCCACGAAGCCCTGCGCGGTGGCGTAGTCCTCGCTCTGGAGGACGAATTCGGGGCTGAACCCCGCCGTGGCGCAGGCGTCGAGCACCGGGGCGAGACAGGGGCCGGGCGGCTCGCTGCCCACCCACCGCTCGCCGGAGAGCCGCGCGAGGTCGAGGACCGGCTCGGCGGCGAGCGGATGGGACGCGGGCAGCACGGCGGCGTAGGGGTCCTCCAGGAGGCGCACCAGGCGGACGGCGGGGTCGGCCGGGTCGCGGTCCTGGACGACCACGGCCAGGTCCGCCGAGCCGCGCACGACCGCCTCCACGGACTCCTCCCGGTCGGCCAGCCGGAGTTCGACCCGGACGTCGGGATGCGTGTCCCGGAGCCGGGCGAGCGCGGGGGCCATCAGCGGGGAGCCGACCGTGGCGAAATAGCGGACCGACAGCCGGCCGGTGCGCCCGTCCCGCAGGTCGGCCAGCG
Organism: Streptomyces glaucus; assembly: GCF_039533365.1. Classification (NCBI taxonomy): domain Bacteria; kingdom Bacillati; phylum Actinomycetota; class Actinomycetes; order Kitasatosporales; family Streptomycetaceae; genus Streptomyces; species Streptomyces glaucus. Next base: position 192,264 of record NZ_BAAATK010000008.1, on the reverse strand, counting down.
CGCTCTCGGCCCGGGCGACCGCCGCGCCGATCAGTTCGGCGTGCTCGGTGAGCAGCAGGCCCGCGGCCGTGGGCCGCACGCCCCGGCCGACCCGCTCCAGCAGTTTCGCCCCCGCTTCCCGCTCCAGGGCCGCCACCTGCTGGCTCACGGCCGACGGCGTGTACCCCAGGTGCGCCGCGGCGGCCGTCACCGTGCCGCTGGTGACCACGGCGCGGAGCACTTGCAGACGTCTCACATCAAGCATGCAGCAGAGCTTAACGATCTGTGCAAAATCTTTTGCTTGTCCTCAAGAGACGCCCGATGCACCGTCATAGGGCCGAGCAGGGAGTCGAGCAGGGGAGAAGCGTGTGAACGGCCGGGTGCGGAGTCTGCTGGGATGGGGACGGCTGGGGCTGCTGGCCCTGCTGTGGGGGTCGACCTTCCTGTGGATCGAGCTGGCTCTCACGGGCCTGTCCCCCCTCCAGGTGACCGTCGCGCGCTGCGCGCTGGGCGCGCTCGTCCTCACGGCCGCCTGCTACGGCACGGGGCGGCGCCTGCCCCGGGGCCGCGGGGTCTGGGGCCGTCTCGTCGTGGCCGCGTTCTTCTGCAACGCCCTGCCGTTCGCCCTCTTCGGCCTGGGCCAGCAGACCGTCGACTCGGGGCAGGCCGGTGTGCTGAACGCGACGACCCCGCTGTGGTCCCTCGCCCTCGGCCTCGTCACGGGCGCGGAGCGCCCGCTGCGTCCGGTCCGCCTGGCCGGGCTCCTGCTCGGCTTCGGCGGAACGGTGGTGATCTTCGCCCCGTGGCAGCGGTCGGGCTCCCTCGGCTGGGGCGCCCTCGCCGTCCTCGCCGCCGCGGCCAGCTACGCCGTCGCCTTCGGCTACATGAGCCGCACCCTCGTCGGCAAGGGGATCCCCACCCTCTCCCTCTCCGCCGCCCAGCTGATCTGCGCGACCGGACTCGCCGCCCTGGCCCTGCCGGCCGACGGCCTGCCACCGGTCCGGGCGGATCGCACCGCCCTGATCGCGGTCGTCGTCCTGGGCGTCCTGGCCACCGGCCTCACCTTCCACCTCACCTACCGGATCATCGCGGACGAGGGCGCCACCGACGCCGCCGCGGTCGGATACCTGCTGCCGGTGGTCTCCCTGGCGCTGGGCGCGGTCGTGCTCGGGGAGGACGTCGGCCTCCGGGTCGGCGCGGGGATGGCCGTCGTCCTGGCCGGTGTCGGCATGACGCGCCGCGGCGGCGGCCGGCCGCCGGGCCCTGCCGCCGGGGCCGCGGCCGGCTCCGCCACGGCTGTGGGGGCCCGGTGACGCGCCCCGACTCCCCGTGGCGGGAGCCCGACTTCCGCACGCTGTTCACCGCGTCCGCCCTCAGCCAGCTCGGCGCCAACGTCAATTACGTCGCCGTGCCCCTGGTCGCGGTGGCGGCGCTGGACGCCGGGCCCGGCCAGGTCGGAGCCCTGTCCACCCTGAGCACGGTGGCCTTCCTGCTCATCGGGCTGCCGGCCGGGGCCTGGGTGGACCGGCTCAGCCACCGGCGGGTACTGATCACGGCGGACCTGGTCAGGGCCCTGCTGTTCGCCTCCGTCCCGGTGGCCTGGTGGCTCGGCGTGCTCTCCCTGGGGCAGCTGTACGCCGTGGTGCTGGTCACCGGCTGCGCGACCGTGTTCTTCGACGTGGGAGCGCAGAGCGCGCTGCCCCGGATCGTCGACAGGAGCGGGCTGGTGCGGGCGAACGCGGACATCGGCACGCTCGTCGCGGCCGGGAACGTGGTGGGGCGCAGCGCCGGCGGCGCCCTCGTCGCGCTGCTCACCGCCCCGGGGGCCGTCCTCGTCGCCGCGGGCGCCCATCTGGCCTCCGGCCTGGGCCTGACCGCCGTCCGGCGCACCCGCCCGGCGGACGGACCGCCGTCCGGGCCGGCCGGCCGGTTGCGCACCCGGATCGCCGAGGGGGTGCGGCACGTGGCCGGCGACAAGGAGCTGCGGGCGCTCGCCCTGACCGCGGCGCTGGCCAATCTCGGCTCGTCCGTCGTCAACACGATGCTGCCGATCCGGTTCGTGCGCGGGCTCGGCCTCTCCACCACCGCGCTGGGGCTGTTCTGGGGCGCGGGCGGTGTCGGGCTGCTGATCGGCGCGCGGTGCGCGCGCTTCGTCGCCGCCCGGCTCGGACACGGCCGCACGCTGGGCGTCGCCGGGCTGTGCCTGGCGCCGTCCGGACTGCTCGTCCCGCTGGTCGACCGCGGTCCCTGGCTGTTCGTGGCCGGCGCGGGGTGGTGCCTGGCCATGTTCAAGGTGGGAATGGACAACGTGGTGGGTGTCAGCCTGCGTCAGCACATGACCCCCGACGCGCTGCTCGGCCGCATGAACGCCACGTTCCGGTTCCTGCTGACGGGCGCCCTGGCGGTCGGCGCCGCGGTGTCCGGCGCGCTCGGCGAGCTGATCGGTGTCCGGGCCACGCTGTGGGCGGGCGGTGCGATCATGGCGGTGGCCTTCCTGCCCGTCTTCCTCTCGCCGCTTCGCGCACGGCGCTCCCTGCCGGAAGCGCCGGCCCGGGGCGCCCGGGAGGAGGAGCGGAAGCCGCTCTGAAGCGATGACCGCCCCGTTCGCGCCGCGGCCGGGCGGCGCCGGGGACGGCACCGCCCGGGACGCCGGCCGGCTCCTCGCCGCCCGCGCCCCAGGGCGTCGGCGGCGCCGTCGCGTTTCCGCCTCGCTCGCCCCGGTCGCCGGCGTCCGGGGCCCGTCCCCGCGTCCGGGGACGCCTTCGGGCGGGACGGGCCCCGGCCCGGCGCGGGGCCGGGGCGCCGGGCGTCAGCTCACGGCGCAGGCGGCACCGTCGAGGGTGAACGCGGTGGGGCTGGGATTCGCGCTGCCCCGGGAAGCCGTGAAACCGAGGGTGACGGAACCCGCCGCGGGGACGGCCGCGGTGTGCGGGGCGGAGGTGACGGTGACCTCCGCGCCGTCCCGCGTCGCCGTACCGCCCCACAGGCTGGTGACGCGCTGGCTGTCGGGGAAGGTCCAGCGCAGGGTCCAGCCGTTGATCGCCGAGGTGCCGGTGTTGCGGAGGACGATCTCGCCCTGGAAGCCGCCGGGCCACTGGCCCGTCACCTTGTAGCCGACCGCGCAGGCGGCCTGGGAACCGCCGGAGGACGTGGTCACCGCCACCGTGCCGGACCGCTGCGAGCGGTTGCCGGCGGCGTCGCGGGCGTAGACGGCGAAGGTGTACGAGGTGGCCGGGGCGAGACCGGTGACGGTGGCGGAGGTGCCCGTCGTGCTGGTGACGACGGTCTCCTCCCCGCCGCTCACCCGGACCACGTCGTAGCCCGTGACGCCGGTCGCGTCGGTGGCGGCGGCCCAGCTCAGGGTGACGGACGAGGACGTCACCGCCGAGGCGGCCGGGGCGCCGGGGGCGGTCGGGGCGGTGGTGTCGCCGCCGCCGGAGGAGTAGACGGCGGCTTCCCTGGCCGTGGCGGCGATGCCGTTCGGGCCGTCGAAGATCCGCTGCCCCCACGAGGTGAGCCGGTCCGGGTCGAAGTTCGTGACCATGTCCAGGTACTCGACCCCGCCGCCGTTGCCGCTCCAGGACCAGCCGAGGTAGCCGAGGCCGAGCTGCTGCGTCACCGCGAGGATCGCGTCCTCGTCGGGGTTGCCGTCCGAGTGGTCGTGCCCGAACTCGCCCACCACGATGGGGAGTTCCGCGGCGACGAAGCGGTTCAGGTAGTCGCCGACCTCGGCGGCGGTGTCGAAGACGCCGTACATGTGGATGGAGAAGACGGTGTTGCGGTCCGGGTCGGCGGCGAACACCGAGGCGGCGTTGTCCCGCATGGTGAACGCCCAGTCCTGGCCCCAGTTGGGCGCGTCCACCATGATCGTGTGGTCGAACCCGGCGTCCCGCAGCTTCCGGATCGCCGCCTTGGTGTCGGCGGTCCAGGCCGTGTGGTTCGTGTTGCCGTACGGCTCGTTGCCGATGTTGACGATGACGTAGTCCTCCTGGCCCGCCAGGGCGCTGCGCACGCTGATCCAGTAGTCGGCGGCGCGGGACAGCGTGACGGCTCCGCTCTGCTCGCCGTAGCCCGTGGTGTCGTGCACCTCCAGGACGCAGATCAGCCGGTTCTGCTTGCACTGGGCGACGACGTCCGCCACGTCGGTGGTGTCGTTGCGGGTCCAGCGGTCGCCGCTGGAGAGGACCACGCGGACCGTGTTGGCGCCCTTGGCCTTGATGTGGGCGAGGGAGCTGATCCGGTCCGGATACCAGGTGTGCGCGTGGTTGACGCCGCGCATCACGAAGTCGTTCCCGGACGCCTCCAGCAGCCGGCCGTTCTCGACGCGGAAGCCGGTGGGCGCCGCGTGGGCCGGGGCGCCCAGGCCCGGCAGGGGCAGGAGCAGGCCCAGCAGGCCGGCCGTGACGGCGGCCAGGCGGAGGAGGGCGGCGGTGGGGGATCTCATGGCGGCTCCAGGGGGAAGAAGCGGATACGGTCTCAGGAAGCGGCGGCCCGCGCCGTGCAGCCGACGACCGCCGACGGGGTGCCGGCCGTGCCCGATGTGGTGGCGACGAATCCGAAGACGGCGCTCGCTCCCGGCGCGAGGGAGCCGTTCCACGGCGCGTTGACGACCGTGGCCGTCCCGTCGGCGGCCGTGCCGAGGCCGCCGTTCCAGACCTGCGTCACCCGTGCGCCGCCGGCCGGTACGACGGTGGCGGTCCAGCCGGAGACGGGTGCGGCGGACGCGTTGGTCACCGTCACCTCGCCCTGGTAGCCGCCCTGCCAGGTGGCGACGGCCCGGAACGTCGCGGAGCAGGCGGGTTCGCCGCCGCCCGGGTCACCGGGGTCGCCCGGCGACCCCGCGTCGAGCAGCGCGGCCAGGGCCGGGAACCAGCGGGCGGCGATCCTGTCGTCGCCGGAGGCGTCGGGGTGCACGCCGTCGTAGGTGTCGGCGGCCGTGCTGAAGCCCGTCCACTGGTCGACGATGGTCACCGGGGAGCGGCCGGTGCTCGTCGCCCGGGCCCAGCCGGGAATCCGCGCGTTGAGGTCGACCACGCGCTGGGCGCACGCCGCGCAGGTGGCGGGGTTCATGGGGATGAGCTGCGCGACGAGGACCTTCATGTCGGGGTTGGAGTCCCGCATCTGCTGCACCAGCCTGCTGTAGGCGGCGAGGATGCGGTCCGGGGCGACGTCGCTCCAGACGTCGTTCGTCCCGAAGTGCATGACAACGATGTCCGGCCGGGTCGCGGCCAGCCGTGCCGGAAGCAGGTTCCGGTCGGCCACGTGGGTCACCAGCTCGCCGCCGTGACCTTCGTGGTCGCCGTCGTACTCCTGGCCGCAGCCCTGGGGGCCGAGGGTGCCGACGAAGTCGACGTCCGTGTACCCGGCGTTCCGCAGCCGGTTCCACAGCACCGCTCGCCAGCAGCCCGGCGAGCCGGTGATCGAGTCGCCCAGCGGCATGACGCGCACCGCCTCCGCCGCCGTCCCCGTCGCCGGCGCGGCCGCGGCGTGCGGGGCGAGCGTCGTCCAGAGCGGCAGGAGGAGGGCGGCCAGCAGGCCGAGGACCGGGAGGGTCCGTGAACGTGTGGGGCGGGTGCTGCGCATGATGGTCCCTTCTCCGAACGAGATAGGGGAGCGCTCCCACAAGACATCAAGCCATCGTTGTCATTTACGCGTCAAGACTGCTGCGGCGGGCAGCGTGCCGGGACGGGGGAACGAGGGGCGGACGCGGCCGGCCCGCGCGGCCGCCGCCGGCGGACGGGGAGCCGCGGTGGGCGGGGAGCCCGGCTTCCCCGCACGTCCCACCGGGGGGTTTGCCCGAGCGGAGCGGACTGTGCAAGCCTCTTCCGTCATCTCTCCGAAAGGGCTGGTCATGACGCTCGGCATGGTTCTCGGCGATTCCTCCTCCCGCGCTTCGACGCGGGAGCGGCCGCCCCGTCTGCCCTGACACGCGCACCCGTGCCCGGCACGGGCCGTTCCTCCCGCTCCTCGTCGAAGCGCTCCTCGTGCCCCCCCGCACGTTCGATCACGAGGAGTACGTGGTGTCCACGATCCACTGGACCGAGGCGAACACCCCCCGTTCCGCCCGCTGGCATTCCGAGAACGCGACGCCCCCGCCCCGCCGGGTCGTCGGCGCGGACGACCGGACGAGAGCCGACGTCGCCCACCGCCTGGCCTGTGAAGGCACCGCCCTGCTGTGGCGGGGCGACTTCCACAACGCACGCCGGCTCCTGCAGGCGATGGGCCGCCGCATCGACCGGAAGCCTCCCCGGCGGGGCGACAGCCCGGCGGAGTCCTTCCACCTGTACCGCCGGGCCCGCGGCCACCGTGCCCGCGTGCTGGGCAGGCTCCTCGTCCTGCTGGACGAGAACCACCGCCTGGACCTGCGCAGAGCCCCCGACGTGCGCCAGGCGTGCACCGAGGCGTACGGTCCGCCGTCCGAGCCGAGGGCGGTCTCGCTCACGGAGCTGCTGGGCGTGATCGGAGCGCACCAATGGCGCACGAAGGGCGTGGAGGTGCCGGCCCTCGACGCCCGTGTCCACCCGCACTACGGCGTGTTCTCCCCGGTCAGGGGCGAATACGTCGACCTCGTCGCACAGGCGCCGCTTCCCGCGCCGGCGGACCGCCGCACGGGGCGCCGCACCGCGTTCGACCTCGGGACGGGCACGGGGGTGCTCGCCGCCGTCCTGGCCCGCCGGGGGATCGACCACGTCGTGGCCACCGACATCAGCCCGCGTGCCCTGGCCTGCGCGCGCGACAACGTCCGCCGGCTGCGCCTCGCCGGGCGCGTCGACGTCGTGGGCCCCGGCCTGTTTCCCGACGGGCGCGCGGACCTCGTCGTCTGCAACCCGCCCTGGATCCCGGCCCGGCCCACCTCCGCCCTGGAGCAGGGCGTCTACGACCCGGACGGCAGCATGCTCCGCGACTTCCTGGACGGACTCACCGCCCACCTCGCACCGGGAGGCGAGGGATGGCTGATCCTGTCGGACCTGGCCGAGCGCCTCGGCCTCAGGACGCGTGGCGAGCTGACGGCCGGCATCGAGGCGGCGGGCCTGCGCGTGGTGGACAGGATCGACACCGGGCCGCGGCATCCACGAGCGGGAGACGCCGCCGATCCCCTGCACGCCGCCCGCGCAGCGGAAGTCACGTCGCTCTGGCGTCTCGCCGGCGGATGACGTCCGGCGCCGCCCGGCCGCCGGTCAGCGGCCGGGCGCTCCCGCGCGCAGGCCGTCCATGACCAGGTCCAACAGCCGGGCGGCGCGCGGCTGCCAGTCGCCGCGGGGGTCGATCTGCCAGAGGCCGCCGATGGCGAGCAGGAAGTCGTCCCCGCTCACGCCCGGGCGGATGGTGCCGGCCTCCTCCGCGGCCCGGAGCAGGAGTTCGGCCGCGTCGAGCAGCGGGGTGTGCCCCGGCTTCGCCGGGCTGCCCGGTCCGCTGGTGGCCTGGCGGATCGCGTCCGCGAGACCGGCCTTGGTCATGGCGAACCGGGCCAGGTGGTCCATCCATGCGCGCAGGGCCTGGTCCGGTTCCCGCGTGCCGAGCAACTGGGTGGCACTTTCGGCCACTTGCTGCATCTCGTGACGGTAGATCTCCAGGACGAGCGCCTCGCGGTTGGGGAAATTGCGGTAGAACGTGCCCTGTCCGACGCCCGCCTTCCGGGCGATCGCGCTCAACGGCGCGTCGGCGCAACAGGTCAGTTCGGCCAGCGCCACTTCCAGGATGCGTTCGCGGTTGCGCTGTGCGTCCGAGCGCACGGGCGCGGCCTTCCTCTGCTGCACTCGTCCTCCTCGCGGGCTCTGGCCGAATCCCGTGCTTGATAACCGGACACCTGTCCGTTACGTTTCCGGTGAGCGGACAGCTGTCCGGTTGCGTCCACCATAGCGGTGGACGCAACCGGCGCCGGCCGCCGATGGCCCTCGTCACCGGCGTTCTCCCCGCATCTTTCTGCTTCCGGGCCGAGATCGCCACGCACCACAGCCCTCTTCGTCCACCGAGCCGTCCCGCCGAACGGTTCCCCGACCCGCCTGATGCGCCCGACTCGTCCGACCCGCACGGCACTTCCGACACCTGACGATTCCCCGACTCGTTCGACTCCTTACGAATCCCGTGACGCTTGAGACTTCTGCGACTTCTGCGACTTCTGCGACTTCTGCGACTCTTGCGACCCGTGCGACTTCTGCGGCTCCCCTGAGTCCCCCCTCCCGTCGCCCCGACTCGTCCGCCCGCCGGACCGTCCCTCCGGCGCCCTCCGGCCACGCGAAAGAAGGCTGACCATGGCCCCAGCCCCCACCTCGACGTCCAGCGCCGTCACCCTCCACGTCAACGGCGAGAAGTACCCGCTCTCCGTGGACCACCGCACCACCCTGCTCGACGCCCTGCGCGAGCGGCTCGACCTGACCGGCACCAAGAAGGGCTGCGACCAGGGGCAGTGCGGCGCCTGCACCGTCCTGATCGACGGCCGCCGGGCCGTGGCCTGCCTGCAGCTCGCGGTGGCCGCCGAGGGGCGGGAGATCACCACCGTCGAGGGCCTGGCCGAGGGCGAACGGCTGCACCCGGTGCAGCAGGCCTTCCTCGACCTCGACGGCTACCAGTGCGGCTACTGCACGCCCGGCCAGATCTGTTCGGCCGTCGCGGTGATCGAGGAACACGCGGCCGGCTGGCCGAGCGCCGTCACCGGCGACGTCCGGCCCGAGGCGGGAGTGCCGCCGCTGACCGCCGAGGAGATCCGGGAACGGATGAGCGGCAACCTGTGCCGCTGCGGCGCCTACGTGAACATCGTGGAGGCGGTCGCCCGCGCGGCCGGGGCGCGGGCGGCACGGACCGGGGGGAGCGCGGCATGAGGGAGTTCGCCTACCAGCGCGCCCACGACACCGCCGGCGCGGTCGCCCTGCTCGGCGCCGACCCGCAGGCCCGCTTCCTCGGCGGCGGCACCAACCTCGTCGACCTGATGAAGACGGGCGTGGAACGGCCCGCCCGGCTCGTCGACGTCCGCGCGCTGCCGCTGGACCGCATCGAGCCGACGCGGGACGGGGGCCTGCGCATCGGCGCCACCGTCACCAACGGCGACCTCGCGGCCCACCCCGAGGTCCGGCGCCGTTACCCGGCGCTGGCGCAGGCCGTCCTGGCCGGTGCCTCCGGGCAGCTGCGCAACATGGCCACCGTCGGCGGGAACCTGCTCCAGCGCACGCGCTGCGGCTACTTCACCGACGTGACCCAGCCCTGCAACAAGCGCGTCCCCGGCAGCGGCTGTCCCGCGATCGAGGGCGAGCACCACAACCACGCCATCCTCGGCGCCTCCGGCCACTGCGTGGCCGTCCACCCCTCGGACATGGGCGTCGCGCTGGCGGCCTTCGACGCCGTCGTGACGTACGAAACGGCCGACGGGCCGGGGGAACTGCCGCTCGCGGACCTCTACCTCCCCGTGGGCGACACCCCGCACTTGGAGACCGCCCTGCCCGCCGGGGCGCTGATCACCGGCGTCACCCTGCCGCCCGCCCCGGTCGCAGCCGTCTCGCGCTACCGCAAGGTGCGCGAGCGCGCCAGTTACGCGTTCGCGATCGGCTCGGTCGCCGCCGCGCTCGACGTGCGGGACGGCACCGTGCACGACGTACGCCTGGCCCTCGGGGCGGTCGCGTCCCGGCCGTGGCGGGCCCGCGCGGCCGAACGCGCGCTGAGGGGGGCGCCGGCCGACGCCGGAACCTTCGCCGCCGCCGCGGACGCCGAACTCGCGGCCGCCGAGCCGCTGCCGCACAACGGATACAAGGTGACCCTCATGCGCAACCTGGTGGTGGCCGTGCTGACCGAACTCGCCGAGGAGGCCGCCCGATGACCACGCTCGCCACACCGGCGGTGAAGGGCTCCGTCGGCACCGCGCACACCCGCGTGGAGGGCCGGGACAAGGTCACCGGAGCGGCCCGCTACGCCGGCGAGATCCCCTTCGCCGACCTCGCCCACGGCTGGCTGGTGCTGTCCACCGTCGCCCGCGGCCGGATCCGCTCGGTGGCGGACGCCGACGTGCTCGCCATGCCGGGCGTGCTCGCCGTCCTGCACCACGGGTACGCCCCGCGCGTCAGCACCGACTACACCGGCATCCTGGGCGGGCCGCCGGACCCGACCGCGGCGGTCTTCCAGGACGACCGGGTGCCGCACCACGGCTGGCCGGTGGCGCTCGTCGTCGCCGAGACGCCCGAACAGGCCAGGGAAGCCGCCGAGGCGCTCGTGGTGACCTACGCGCGCGAACCGCACGACACCGAGCTCTCCGGCGACCGCCCGGACGCCTACGCGGTGGAGTCCGGGCCCGGGCCGGCGGTGGCGGAGAAGGGCGACCTGGAGGCCGAACTCGCCGCCTCCGCCATCGTCGTGGACGCCGAGTACACCACCCCCGAGGAGCACCACAACCCGATGGAGCCGCACGCGGCGACCGCCCGGTGGGACGGCGGCCGGCTGGAGGTCGTCGACTCCAACCAGGGCACCGGCTGGGTCGCGGCCGAGCTGGCGCAGATGTTCTCCCTGGACCCGTCGGCGGTGCGGGTGCGCTCCGAGCACGTCGGCGGCGGCTTCGGCAGCAAGGGCCTGCGCGCGCACCAGGTGGCCGCCGTGATGGCCGCGACCGTGCTCCAGCGGCCGGTCCGCGTGGTCCTGACCCGCCGTCAGATGTTCTCGCTGGCCGGACACCGCAGCCCGACCGTGCAGCGGGTCAGGCTCGGCGCCGACCCCGACGGGCGGCTGCGCGCCCTGGAGCACCGCTCCGTGAACCGCACCTCGACCGTGTACGAGTTCGTCGAGTCGGCCGCCGGACCGGCCCGGGTGATGTACGACGCCGCCGCCCACCACACGGCCAACCGGGTCGTACGGCTCGACGCGCCGTCCCCGACCTGGATGCGGGCGCCCGGCGAGGCGCCGGGGTCGTTCGCGCTGGAGTCGGCGCTCGACGAGCTCGCCGAGAAGACCGGCGTGGACCCGATCGAGCTGCGCGTCCGCAACGAGCCCGAGCGCGGCCCGGTCTCCGGACTGCCCTTCGGCGGCCGCAACCTGATCGCCTGCTTCCGGGAGGGCGCGCGCCGGTTCGGCTGGGCGGAGCGGGACCCGCGCCCCGGCGTGCGCCGGGACGGGCGCTGGCTGCTCGGCACCGGCACGGCGGCGGCCTCCTTCCCGGCGCTGGCCCTGCCGTCCACCGCGGCCGTGACGGCGGAGGCGGACGGCACCTTCACCGTGCGGATCAACGCGGCGGACATCGGCACCGGCGCCCGGACCGCGCTCACCCTGATCGCCGCCGACGCGCTGCACACGGCACCGGACCGCGTCCGGGTCCGGATCGGGGACAGCGACTTCGGCCAGGCGTGGATCGCCGGCGGCTCGGGCGGCACCCGCTCCTGGGGGTGGGCGGTGACGGCCGCGGCCGAGGAACTGCGGCAGCGGCTCGCGCCCGGCGCCGGCATCCCCCCGGAGGGCATCACCGTGCGGTCCGACACCACCGAGGCCGTCGGCGCCCTCGCGCAGAAGGAACGTCACTCCTTCGGCGCGCAGTTCGCCGAGGTCGCCGTGGACACCGCCACCGGCGAGGTGCGGGTGCGGCGCATGCTGGGCATCTTCGCCGCGGGCCGGATCGTCAACCCGCTCACCGCCCGCAACCAGTTCGTCGGCGGGATGGTGTGGGGCATCTCCATGGCCCTGCACGAGGAGGCGGTCCGGGACCGCGCCTCGGGCGGCCACTACGGCGCCGACCTCGCGGGCTACCACGTCGCCACGCACGCCGACGTGCCGCGCGTCGAGGCCGACTGGATCGACGACACCGACCCGGACGACCCGGTCGGCATCAAGGGCATCGGCGAGATCGGCGTCGTGGGCGCCGCGGCGGCCGTCGCCAACGCCGTGTGGCACGCCACCGGGGTCCGCCACCGCAGCCTGCCGATCCGTCCCGACCGCGTCCTGCAGGCGGGGGCCCCGCGTGCTTGACATCGCCCGGGACCTGAGCCGCTGGATCGAGGAGGGCCGGGAGTTCGCCGTCGCCACCGTCGTGGCGGTCGGCGGCAGCGCGCCGCGCGGCCCGGGCGCCGCCCTCGCCGTGGACGGCGCGGGCACGGCCGTCGGCTCGGTCTCCGGCGGCTGCGTGGAAGGCGCGGTGTACGACCTGTGCGTCCAGGCGCTGCGGGACGGCGAGACGGTCGTCGAGCGGTTCGGCTACAGCGACGAGGACGCCTTCGCGGTCGGGCTGACCTGCGGCGGGGTCGTCGAGGTCATGGTCACGCCGGTCCGCGCGCACGCGCCGCTGCGGGCGGTGCTCGGCCCGGCGCTGTCGGCCGCCGCACGCGGCGGGCCGGCGGCCCTGGCCCGGGTCGTCCGCGGCCCGGCCGAACTCCTCGGCCGCGCGCTGCGGGTACACCCCGACGGCTCGTACGAGGGCGGCCTGGGCGGCCCGGCGGAGCTGGACCGGACGGCGGCGGCCGAGGCCCGGGCCCTGCTGGAGGCCGGCCGGACCGGCACCGTCGGCCTCTCGGAGGACGGATCGCGCTGCCCCGGCGGCGTCACCCTGCTCGTCGAGTGCAGCGTGCCGCCGCCCCGCATGATCGTCTTCGGTGCGATCGACTTCGCGGCGGCGCTGGTGCGCGCGGGCAAGTTCCTCGGCTACCACGTCACGGTGTGCGACGCCCGCCCCGTCTTCACCACGCGGGCCCGCTTCCCCGAGGCCGACGACGTCGTCGTGGACTGGCCGCACCGCTACCTGCGGCGGACGGCGACCGACGCGCGCACGGTGCTGTGCGTGCTGACCCACGACGCCAAGTTCGACGTCCCCCTGCTGACGGAGGCCCTCAGGATGCCGGTGGCGTACGTCGGAGCGATGGGCTCGCGCCGCACCCACGCCGACCGCGAGCGGCGGCTGCGGGAGGCCGGATCGACGGACCGGGAGCTGTCCCGGCTCAGGTCGCCGATCGGCCTCGACCTCGGGGCCCGTACGCCCGAGGAGACGGCCCTGTCCATCGCGGCGGAGATCGTCGCGGTCCGGCGGGGCGGGACGGGCGCTCCGCTGACCGGCTCGGGGACGCCGATCCACCGGCAGGGGCAGGAGCAGAGCACCACGGCGGCGTGACCCGGACGCGCGCCCCGCACGCCCGGCCGCCTGGGGCCCGGAGGCACCGGCTCCGGGGAAAGGCGCGCGACGGGGTACGCGCAGGGACGGCCGCCGTCATGGTCGGTGATGGCGGCGGCCACCCGCATCCGGCGGCACGACCGCCGCCCCGGACGGGCCGGGTCCGCCCCGCGGCCCGGGCACGAGCGGCCCGCTCCCACGCCCCCTTCTCCCTCCCCGCTCTCCCTCCCCGCCTTTTTCCGGCGGATTTCCCGGTGCGACCGTTTCCTCCGTCCGGAGGACGGGCACCCGGCAATCCCCCCTCGAAGGAGGATGCCGTGAGGATCGACGAGTTCCTGGCCCGGGTGCGCGACAACGGGGAGTACCGCAGCCAGGAGGAGGCCGAACAGGTCAGCACGGCGGTCCTGCGGGTGCTCGCCTCCCGGATCACTCCGGAGGAGGCCGCCGATCTGGCGGCTCAGCTGCCCGCCCCCCTGGACGACGCGCTGCGCCCGGAACGCGGGCACCCCGAGACCTTCGGCCGCGAGGAGTTCCTGCGGCGCGTGGCCGAACGGACCGGGGCCCGGCCGCGCACCGCCGAGTGGGACGCCTGCGCGGTGCTGGCCACCGTCGCGGAGGCGGTCTCCGCCGGGCAGGTCGACCATCTCCTGGAGCAGCTGCCCCCGGACTTCGCCGAACTGTTCGGCCGGCTGCAACCGAGCTGACCACCGCGTATGGCACCGGCCGATCAGGGCACTCGGCCCCCGACCAGGACAGACGGTCCCGAGGGAGGCTGCCATGACGGACGGCGACCAGAGCTACGACGAGGGAAGCGAGGAGCCTCGCGGCGGATACGCCACGCTCGCGACGACCTTCGCGGCGGGCGCAGTCCTGTTCGCCGCGGTGGCGCGGCACCGGGGGCTGCGGCTGCCCGACCGGGTGCCGCCGTGGGACGTCGCCCTGCTGGGGACGGCCACGTTCAAGGCGTCCCGGCTGCTGACCAAGGCCAAGGTCACCAGTTTCCTGCGGGCGCCCTTCACCCGCCGCGAGGGCTTCGGAGAGGGCGGCGAGGTGATGGACACCTCCCGGGGCAGCGGCCTGCGCCGCGCCGTCGGCGACCTGGTGTCCTGCCCCTTCTGCACCTCCGCCTGGGTGGCCGGCGCCCTGGTCGGCGGTTACGCGTCCGCACCGAGGGCCGCCCGGCTGGTCTGCGCGGGCCTGACCGCGGTCACCGTCGCGGACTGGCTGCAGTACGCGTGGAGCTGGACCGGGCAGAAGGCCGAGGGCTGAGCCCGGTGACCGAGGTGGCCGTCCTGGTCGGGCTGCAGGCGTCGGGCAAGACGACCTTCTACGAGCGGTGCCTGAAGGGCCGCTACGCCCTGGTCAGCAAGGACCTGTTCCCGCGCGGCGCCCGCAACAAGCAGGCCCGCCAGATGCGGCTGGTCGAGGAGGCGCTGGCCGCCGCGAGACCGGTGGCCGTCGACAACACCAACCCGTCCCCCGAGGAGTGGCGCCCCCTGGTGGAGGCCGGGCACGCCCACGGCGCGACCGTCGTCGCGTACTGGTTTCCCCCCGACCTCGCCGGCTCCCTGCGGCGCAACGCCCGGCGGACCGGCCGCGACCGCGTCCCCGACGTCGGCGTCCACGCCACGTTCGGACGACTGCGCCGCCCCTCGCCGGGCGACGGCTTCGACGCCGTGCTCGACGTCCGCTTCGACGGACACGGAGGCTTCGACGTCCGCTCGCCGGCGCCCGGGGACGCCCCGGGCTTCGCCGGGTGAGCGGCTCCGGGCGCCGGCCGCCGGGCGGCTCAGGACTCGGTCTCCACGGCGCGGCCCGTGGGGAGCAGCTCCCGGATGTCCGCGGGCAGCGTGCTCGCGAGCTTGGTCATCTGCTCGGGCGAGACGAAGGCGTCCAGCACGTTCAGCACCACGGCGGAGCGCTGGAGCGCCGCCTCCTCGGTGATGCCGGCGCGCCAGGCGATCCGGCCCGCGAACGCGGTGAGGTCGAAGCGCTCGCCGGAACCGCGCGGCTGCTCGTCCCCGGTCGTGCCGGCCGGCCGCGCCACCCCGGCCAGCTCGTGCGGCAGCTGCGCGGCCAGATGGTCCGCCAGCCCTTCCGGGAGGCGTTCCGCCAGGGTGCGCAGCACGGCCGACACCGTCCGCTCGGCCTCCTCCCGGCCGAGCGGGGGGCTCTGCTCCTGAACGGTGCGGATCAGGTCGTCGTACTTCATGCGCGTCCACTCCCGTCGCCGGAACCGGTGCTTCACCGCCCCGGGTGTCCCGCCGGGGCACGGTGACACCGTCCGGGGCCCCCGCGGGGGCCCGGGAGCCTCAGACGGACGCCTGGTCGCTGTCCTTCAGCGCGCCCCAGCCGTGCCAGCGCTCGACCTCGATCCGGGCGCTGACCCGGGCGCGGACCCGGTCGGGGTAGGGCTCGGAGGTGTAACGCCGGGAGATGCGGTCGATGTCGGCCAGGTCCTCGTCGTCGTAGATCTCCACGGCCCGGCCGATCAGCGTGACGTGCGTGTACCAGTCGTCCTTGTCGAGGACGGTGAGCGTCACGCGCGGATCGCGGCGCAGGTGCTTCAGGCGTACGCGGCCCTCGTCGAAGTTGATCAGCACCCGGCCGTCGGCCCACTCGTACCAGGTGGGGGTGGAGACCGGTGTGCCGTCCGCCCGCAGGGTGGCCATGACGCAGGGGTTGGGGCGCCGCAGCAGCGCGTCGGCCTCGGGCGGCAGGGGCGGCTTGGACATGGGGATCCTCCGTGCTCGGGAAACGGGACCGGGGCGGCGGGCCCCGGCGGACAGGGCCTCGGGACGGGGCGCCGAGGGCCGGGGAACGGGGTCTTCAGGACGCGGGGGGCTCGTCGAAGCTCGCGAAGTAGGCGGCGGCCATGTCCTCGTCGCCGTGGCCCCGGGCGGCGGCCCGCGCCAGCCGCTGCGCGCCCGCGGCGGCCAGGTCCAGGCGGACGCCGTTGCGCTCGCCGGCCTCCACGATCAGCCGGGCGTCCTTGGCCGCGGTGGCCACCGCGAACTGGGCCGGCGACAGCCGGCCGTCCAGGACGAGTCCGGCCTTGGCCCGCAGGTAGCCCATGTCGAGGGGGCCGCCGGCGATGAGGTCGAAGAAGCCGTCCGGGTCCACGCCGAGGGCCTTCGCCAGGGCGAGGACCTCGCCGGCCGCGTTGGTGGCGGCGATGACCCAGCTGTTGGCCACCAGCTTCAGCCGGGTGGCGCTGCCCGCCGCCGCGTCCTGGCCGGTCCACACGGTCCGGGCGCCGACGGCGTCGAGGACGGGCGCGACGGCGGACCGGTGCTCCTCGGGCCCGGCGGCGAGCACGGTCAGCTGTCCGGCCTCGGCGGGCCGGCGGGTGCCCAGGACCGGGGCGTCGAAGAAGACGAGCTGCCGCTCGCGGGCGAAGGCGGCCAGCTCGCCCACCGCCTCGACGCCCGCGGTCGTGGACTGCACCCAGGCGGCGCCGGGGCGCAGCGAGGCGGCGGCCTGCCGCATGACCTCCAGGGTGGCGGGACCGTCGTAGAGCATGGTGAGCACCACGTCGGCGCCCTCGACCGCCTCGGCGGGGGTGGCGGCGACGTGCGCGCCGTCGGCGGCCAGGGGTTCGGCCTTGTCGCGGGTGCGGTTCCAGGCCCGGACGGCGTGGCCGGCGCGGGCGATGTTGCGGGCCATCGCGGCGCCCATGATGCCGGTGCCCAGGACGCTCACGGTGAGCTTGTCGGTCATGACGTCGGCTTTCTGTTCCACGGCTTCCCGGTTTCCCGATTTCTCGGCTTCGTGCCTTCTCGGCGCGCGGTCGTGCTGTCGGTCAGCCTGCCACCCGCTCGCGGGCGGCGCGCACCGGGCCCGCCGGCCACGCCCGGCGGCCGGCGGTCACCGGGCCGGGATCCGCTGGGCCGGGGCCCGGACCTCGGCGACGTGCCACGCCGGTCCACCTGGCGGGCCCTCGGAACCGCGGTGCGGCCGCGTCCCGCCCGCGCTCGCGCCGCGGGTGGCCGCCGGGGTGCGGCCGCGCGCCGCGGGTCAGGCGTCCCGGTCGCGCTCGGCGTGGAGCTTCTTGATCCGTGCGGTCTCCTTGCGGACCTCGGCCTGGGTGGCGCGCTCCCGCTCCAGCCACTCGGGGCGCTCCCGCTTCAGCGCCTCGATCTGCTCCGTGGTGAGGGGTTCGGTCACGCCGCCCCGCGCCAGCCCCGAGATGGAGACGCCCAGCTTCGCCGCGACCACCGGCCGGGGGTGCGGGCCGTCGCGCCGCAGCTTCCGCAGCCACTCGGGCGGGTCCGCCTGCAGCGCGTCCAGCTCGGCGCGTGAGACGACACCCTCCCGGAACTCGGCGGGTGTGGCCTCGAGGTACACACCCAGCTTCTTCGCCGCGGTCGCGGGCTTCATCGTCTGGGTGCTCTGGTGCGACGTCATGCCGTCCAGGGTATCGAGCGGGTGCGCGGCCCCCGACCACGGCCGGTAACCTGGCCGGGTGACAGCCTCGGAAGAACCCCCCTCGTTCCGGCTCGCCTACGTGCCGGGGGTGACGCCCGACAAGTGGGTGCGCGTCTGGAACGAGCGGCTGCCCGACGTCCCGCTGGCCCTGGCCCAGGTGCCCGCCGCCGAGGCGGGCGGGCTGCTGCTGGACGAGGGCGCCGACGCGGGCTTCGTCCGGCTGCCCGTCGACCGGACCGTGCTCAGCGCGATCCCCCTCTACACCGAGACGACGGTCGTGGTCGTCCCGAAGGACCACCTGGTGACGGCGGTCGACGAGGTGTCCGTCGAGGACCTCGCCGACGAGATCGTGCTGCACCCCCTCGACGACGTCCTCGACTGGGAGCGCCTGCCGGGGCGGCCCGCCCTGGAACGCCCCGCCACCACGGCCGACGCCGTCGAACTGGTGGCGGCCGGGATCGGCGTCCTGGTCGTACCGCTGTCCCTCGCCCGGCTGCACCACCGCAAGGACCTCACCCACCGGCCCGTCCGGGACGCCCCGCAGTCGAGCGTGGCGCTGGCCTGGCCCCAGGACGCGACGACGGACCTCGTGGAGGACTTCATCGGGATCGTCCGCGGGCGGACCGTCAACAGCACCCGGGGCCGCAGGCCGGCCCCGTCCGAGGAGAAGCCGAAGGGCGCCGACCGGGACACCGGCCGGCGCAAGCCGGCGGCGGCCGGGAAGCCGGCCGGCCGGGCCCGGCGGACGGGCGCCGGCGGCGCCCCCCGGGGCGGGAAGCGCGGCCGGCCCCGCCGCCGCTCGTAGTCCCGCCGGGGCCGCGCGGCCCCGGCCCGCGGACGGAGCCCGGCGGTCAGGGGGCGTACGAGGCGGCCCGCGCGGTCCTCACCACCTGCTCCGCCTCGGCCCGCCCCAGCAGCCCGGCCGCCGCCCACGCGTCCACCGTGGCCCGCACCCGCGCCACCAGCGCGCCCTTGCCGCCGAACGGCGCCCCGGCCCAGATCTCGTCCAGCAGCGTGGTGCCGTCCTCCTTCACCGGGTTGGCGACGCCGGAGTCGGTGCCGCCGAGGACCACCGCCGGTTCGGTCCGCCGGAAGTAGACGTGCGTCGGATCCTCCGTCCCCTCCAGGAACGGCGCCAGCTCGATGCCGTCGAGGGTGTGGTGGAGCGGTCTGCCGGGCACGGGAGCGAGCGTCGGCAGCAGGTCGCCGGACAGGCCGGCGTTGCGGTACAGGCCGAACTCCAGCAGGCGCGTGGCCGGGTCGCGGGCGACCAGGTTGACCGGGCCGAGGAACAGGGTCTGCAGGGACGGGTCGTCCAGCGCCTTCTCCACCCGCAGCCGGAAGGGCAGGGACACGCGCACGGTGTCCCCCGCGCGCCAGGTCCGGGACACGGTGAAGTACGTGCCCGGCTTCGGCGTGCCCGGCACCGCGCGCCCGTTGACGGTCACCCGGAATCCGGCGGTCGCCCACGCCGGCACCCGCAGCCGCAGCGCGAACCGGGCCCGGACGCCCCCGAAGGCGAGCGTGCTGCCCTGCTCCCTCGGATAGTCCGTGGTCTGCGTGACGGTGACGCCCTTCTCGGCCCAGGTCAGCGTGGACGGGCTGTAGAGGTTGACGTACAGGGCGCTGCCGTCGGCCTGCGCGAAGTACACCGAGTCCTGGTACTTGGTGGCGCTCTCCAGACCGGTGCCCTCGCAGCAGGTCGTGCCCTGCTTGGGCGTGTAGTCGCGCACATGGCCGGGCGTCAGCCCGATGAAGTACGTGACCAGCGGCCTCTCCGCGTCCGGCCGGTCCTGCTTGGAGCCGAGCACCTGGTTGTACAGGGCCCGCTCGTAGTAGTCCATGTACGCCGGGTCCTGCTCGTGGAAGAACAGCGTCCGGCTCAGCTTCAGCAGGTTGTACGCGCAGCAGGTCTCGGCGGTCGTGGCGCCGATCGTGCCCGCGATCACGCCCCGGGCCCGCCAGAACTCGCCGGTGCTGGTGCCGCCGATGCCGTACATGCGGTGCGGTACGACCATGCCCCAGAAGTTCTTCGCGGCGGTGAGGCAGCGCTCCTCGCCCGTCGCGTCGTACAGCCGGACCAGGCCCGTGAAGATCGGTATGTGCTGGTTGGCGTGCAGGCCGTCGAGGACGTCGGTGTCCGCGGCGCAGGCGTCGATGAGCCGGTCCAGGTCGAACAGGCGGGCCAGCGCGAGGTGCTCGGCCCTGCCGGTGAGGTCGTGCAGGTCGACGATCGCCTCGACGATGCCGCCGAACTCACCGCTGGAGAAGATCCCCCACATCCGCTGCAGGGTGGCCGCGGGCAGCCTCGACAGCCGGGAGTGCATCCAGTCGCACATGCCGGACGCGAGGTCCAGCGCCCGGTCGTCGCCGAGGGCGAGGTGGGCGTCCAGCAGGCCGCGCAGGATCTTGTGCGCGGTGTAGTAGGGCGCCCACACCTTGGTGTAGTCGGAACTGGTCCGCGACTCCAGGTCGATGAACTGCGTCTCCGGGTACGCCGCCAGGAAGCCGGGGTGGCTGGGCCCGCCCCAGGTGCGGCGCAGGGTGGCGGTCAGGCCCCGGCCGGAGGCGTCGGCGAAGGTCCCGCCGGACGTCTCGTCGAAGGCGTACGACGCGAGGTCGCCGCGCCCCGCCGGGGTGTCGGCGGGACGGCGCTCCCGCAGGTGCGCCACCTCCGCGGCCGTCAGGACGCGCGACCAGACGTCGAACCCCCCGAAGGCGCCCGCGAAGACCGGGTCGGCGGAGTAGCCGGACCGGCCCAGCCAGTGGTGGGTGAGCGTGCCGAGGGCCGCCGGGGTCAGGGTCATCGCCTCGTTCCGCGCGACGGCGGTGCCGTCGACGTAGAGGGTGCCGGTGCCGCCCCCGATCGTCACGGCCAGATGACTCCACCGGTCCAGCGGCAGCGCGGCCGTGCCCTCCAGGCCCTGCTCGCCGCCCGCGCCCGAGGCGGTGACGGCGAAGCGCGGCGCGCCGTTCGCGCCCCGGGCGGCCAGGTACAGGTACCGGGTGGTGCCGTCGCCGAAGTCGAGGACACGGGCCCAGGCGCCGTCGTGGGCGGGTCTGACCCAGGCGGCCAGCGTGATCGCGGCGGCTCCGCCCAGCACGGCGGCCGGCAGGTCGACGTACCGGTGGGAACCGCGCACGTTCTCCACGGCCGTGGAGAACCTCCCGGCGACGCTCAGGACGGCCGGATCGTGCCGCAGCGCCTCGCGCACCTCGGTCAGCGCGCCGACCATCGTGCGGATCTTCTCCGCGAAGACCTGCTCCCCCGTGCCGCGGTACGCCTGCGCCAGCATCGTCAGGAAGTGCCCGGTGTAGTGCCCGCGGAGGTTGCCGTTGGCCTCGCCGTCCAGTCCCTCCCAGCCGCCGGGGGCGACCGCGCCGAGCGTGGGGAGACCGGCGTTGGCCCGGAACACCTGCAGCAGCCGGTCGACGTCGTAGCCGCGGGCGTGGTCGAGCATCAGCCGCCGTTTGTCGGCGAAGACGCCCCGGCCGAGCGTCACGTCCTCCAGCCGGAAGGGGCGCACGGTCCAGGCGGGCGGCGCCTCGGGCGCGGCGGCGCGGGCGCGCCCGGCCGCCGTGAGGGGGAGGGCGGGCGCGGCGGACGCGAGCGCCGCCGCGCGGAGCAGGAGTCGTCTGGAGAGGGGCGGTGCCATGGAGGCTCCTCTGCTGTTCGATATGGCGAACAACGTGCGAATGACCGACCAGACGATAGGGAGGGGGCCGGGGGGCGTCAACGGGTCGGGAGCGGCCGGTTCCGGCCGCTCGGCCCGCCGGCGGGGGCCGGTGGGCGCCGCCGGCGGGCACCGCCCCCCGGTGGGCGGCGGTGCCCGCGTCCCGTCGCCGTCCGGCGGCCCGGGCCGGATCAGGCGGAGCGCAGCAGCCAGTCGTGGGCGGCCCGGGCCGTGAACTCCCGCTGGCCGCCGCGCAGCAGCAGACCGGCGGTCGCGAACTCCGGTGCGTCGGCCTGCTCGGCGACGTACGGGATCGCGATGCAGCGCATCCCAGCGGCGTGCGCGGCGACGGCGCCCGGAGCGGCGTCCTCCAGCACCACGCAGTCGGCCGGGCGCGCGCCCAGACGGCGGGCGGCCTCCAGGAAGACGTCGGGGGCGGGCTTGCCGTGCGCGACCTCGTCGGCCGAGACGACCGTGGTGAGGTACGCGTCCAGGCCCGTGCCGCCCAGGACCGCCTCGATGGCCTCGGGCGACGAACCCGAGGCCACGGCCATCGGCACCCCCTCGGTCGCCAGCAGCTCGACGAACTTGCGCATCTCGGGATAGGCCGGGGTGGAGGCGCGGGCCAGTTCCAGATAGCGGCGGTTCTTGGCGGCGAGCAGCTCCTCCACCGGGGCCCGCAGCCCGTACCGCTCCTTCCAGTCGGTGACCGTCTCCCGGGTGCTGATGCCGACGTACCGCTGGTGCTCCGTCCAGGAGAAGTCCGGGACGCCGTGCTCGGCGAGGACCTGCCGGCTCGCTTCGTAGTAGTTCGGCTCGCTGTCCACGAGTGTTCCGTCGAGATCGAAAAGGACCGAGAGGGTGCCGAGTTCGCTCATGACCTCAGCATGTCAAAGGCATGCGCGGTCAGGTGCCGCATCCGGGACCCGGGCGCCGGGAACGTCACTTCCGGACGGTGCGGCCGATCGACTCCACCAGCGGCAGCAGCCGGTGCGGGACGCGTTCGCGCAGGGCCACCTCGGTGCGGGTGCGGACCACGCCGGGCAGGCTGATCAGCTTCTGGATGACGTCCTCGAGGTGGGCGTTGTCGCGCGCCACGACCCGGGTGAGCAGGTCCCCGCCGCCCGTGATGGAGAACGCCTCGACGATCTCCGGGACCTCGGCGAGCGCGTCCCCCACGTCGTCCAGGTGCCCCTGGGTGACCTCGATGTGCACGAACGCGAGCACCGGGTGGCCGAGCGCGGCGGGGGAGAGGGCGGGACCCGTGCCGGTGATCACCCCGTCGCGTTCCAGGCGGTCCAGGCGGGCCTGCACCGTGCCGCGGGCGACGCCGAGGATGCGGGCGTACTCGCGCACGCTGGTGCGCGGCTGCTCCAGCAGCAGCCGCAGGATGCGGGTGTCCAGCTCGTCCACGGTCACGGCGGCCCGGCCTCCTCGCCCCTCGACGATCACCGGCGACTGTACCAACGGCTCACCGGGGTGCGGGCGGAGCCGGCCGCCCGCCGTGGGCCGTTGGCTCGCCCGTGGCCCTCCCGGAAAGGAATTTCCTGTGCCAATGGCTCAGTGAAAAAGAGAGCCCTTGAGCCAGTGGCGGCAGGAATGCTGATATGGACGCGTCGATGGCGCTGCGGACCCCGCGGCGCCTTTCTCATGCCGGATCCATGTCAGAGCCGAACCGGGCCGTACCGGTGCCCGGCCGGCGCCCGAAGGGGGCGGTAAGCAGTGCTGAAGAGGGTGTTCACGGCTCCGGACCCGGGGCGGACGCGGCTGCGCTTCGCCGCGCGGGCCGTTCTCGGCATCGGGCTGGCCGTCGTCGTCTGCGGCCTGGCCGGACACTCCCTCGCCGGTGTCGTCACCGGCGGGCTCGCCGCGCTGCTCGCCCTGTTCACCGTCACCGACGCGACGGTCCGCGGCCAGGCGGTCACCACCGCCCTGCTCCCGGCCGTCGGCCTGCCCGTGCTGGCCGCCGCGGCCGGACTGCACGACCACCCGGTCGCCCGCGACCTCGTCTTCCTCGCCGTGGTCGGCGCCGGCGTGTACGCGCGGCGCTGGGGCCCGCGCGGGCACAGCCTCGGCGTCTTCGCGTTCATGACCTTCTTCGTGGCGCAGTTCCTGCACGCGACCACGGACCGGCTGCCCGAGCTGTACGCCTCCGTCCTGCTGTCCGTGCTCGCCGCCGCCGCAGTGCGCTTCGGACTGTGGTGCTACGAGCGCCGGCTGCCGCCGCCCGCCGTGCCCGCCCCGCCGCCCGGCGGCACCGGCCTCGCCCGGGTGACCACCCGCCAGGCGGTCCAGGCGACCGCCGGCGCGGGCTTCGCCCTGGTGGTGGGCCAGCTCGTGTCCGGCCAGCGCTGGTACTGGGCCGTCGGCGCCACCTGGTGGATCTTCGTCAACACCACCTCGCGCGGCGAGACCCTGGTCCGCGGCTTCCGCCGGGTCCTCGGCACCGTCCTCGGCATCGGTCTCGGCCTGGTCGTTGCCCTGCCCGTGCAGGGGGCGCCCGTGCCGACCGCCGTGCTCGCCGCCCTGTGCGTCTTCGGCATCTTCTACACGGCCGCCGTGTCCTACACCTGGATGATGCTCTGCGTGACCCTGCTCGCCGAGCTGCTCTACGGGCTGCTCGGCGTGCTCGACCCCGGCCTGCTCGCCGTCCGGCTCGCCGAGACCGCCGTGGGGGCGCTCGGCGCCGCGCTGGCCGTGCTCTTCGTGCTGCCCGTCACCACCCACGCCGTCACGGACGCCTGGATCCGGCGGGCCCTGCGCTGCGTCCACGCCTGCGCCGCCGAGGCCGCCGCCCGTCTGGCGGGCTCTCCGACCGCCGACCCGGTGACGCGCCTGGCGGAGCTGGAGCAGCTGCTCGGCCGGGTACGGCTCTCCGTCGCCCCGCTGGTGCACCCGCTGAACCCGATGCGGGAGCGCAAGCGGCGCGCCCGCCGGGTGCTCGCCCTGCTCGACGACTGCGCCCGGGAGATCCGGGGCCTGGTCGAGATCGCCGAGGGCCGCGGGGCGGCGGCGCCCGAAGAAGGGCAGGGCCGGACCGGCGGACGCCGCCACGACCGCGTCCCGGTGGCCTCGGGCGCGCCCGGACCCGCCTGACCGCGCCCGGCCCGGCGGGCGGCGCGCCCCGCCCGGACCGGCACCGGCGGCTGCGCCCGTGGGCCTCCTCGGGCCCCGTCGGCCGGCGCCCGGGAATCCCGCCGGAAGGACCGTCTCCCCGGTCTGGTCTAGACCTAACTGCTACCGTCGGCCCCACAGCACCGGACGAGAGGGGACAGCGGTGGCGAACGGCGGCAGACGGCGACGAGCGTTCATCGGATCGTTCACGGCGGCCGGCGGCCCCGGGATCGTGACGGCGGCCGTCGACCCCGACAGCGGGGCGCTGACCGTCCTGAGCAGCGTGAAAGGCGTGCCCGACCCCTCGTACCTGGCCCTCGCGCCCGGCGGGGACACGCTCTACGCGGTCAGCGAGACGGCCGAGGGCGCGGTGGCCGCGTACCGCGTGTCCGGCGACCGGCCCGAGCCGGCCGGGCCGCCCGTGTCCGTCCACGGCAGCGGGCCCACGCACCTCAGCCTCTTCGCCGGACACGTCCTGACCGCCAACTACGGCTCCGGCAGCGTCACCGCCGTCCCCGTCCGCGCCGACGGCACCCTCGCCCGGGCCGCCTCCGGGGTCCTCCGGCACACCGGCTCCGGCCCGCACACCTCGCGCCAGCGGAGCCCGCACGCCCACCAGGTGCAGCCCGACCCGAGCGGACGCTGGGCCGTCAGCGTGGACCTCGGCACCGACTCGGTACGGGTGTGCGCGCCGGCCGACGGCACCCTCCGCGTGCACCGGGAGATCGCGCTGCGGCCCGGCTCCGGCCCCCGGCACCTGGCCTTCCACCCGGGCGGCGGGGCCGCGTACGTGCTCAACGAACTCGCTCCGACCGTCACCGTCTGCCGCTGGGACGCCGCCGGCGGCTCGCTGCGGCCGCTCACCGAGACACCGGTGCTGCCGGGCGCCCCGGCCGGCGACGCCTATCCGTCGGGCATCGCCGTCTCGCCCGACGGCCGCTTCGTGTGGACCGCGACCCGCGGCGAGGACGTCCTGTCCGTGTTCGCCGTCGAGGGGGACGGGCTGCGGCTGCTCGCCACGGTGCCCTGCGGCGGCCACTGGCCCCGGGCGATCACCGTGGCGGACGGCTTCCTGTACGCGGCGAACGAGCGCTCCGGGAACGTCACCTGGTTCGCGCTCGACCCCGCGACCGGCACACCGCGGCGCGGCGGCTCGGTCGAGGTGCCCGCGGCCTCCTGCGTGGTCCTCGGCTGAACCGGCCCGCACCGCCCCGGCGCGCTCGGCGGCGGGCGCCTCCTCCGGAGGACGCGCGCACGGCGAGGAACTCCTGCGCGACGGAGAACCCGCGCACGACGAAAGGCCCGCTCCGGGAGCGGGCCCTTTCGGGTCGTACGGCGGTCGCGCCCGCGCGCGTTCAGCGGGCCGGCACGCCCTGCGGCTGCTGCGGGGTGATGCCCAGCGCCGTCGTGTACTTGGCCAGGGCGAGCTTGCCGATGGCCGGGTACGGACCGAGCGCCTCGGACGCGGGGCAGTCCGCCTCCTTGGCCGCCTCCTCGATCAGGGACGCGTCGATCTCGGGGCCGATCAGATACGGCGCCAGCGCCAGCTGCTGCGAGCCCGCCGAGCGCAGCTGCTCGGCCACGGAGGCGATCGAACCCTCCTGGTCCAGGGCCGCCGCCATCACCGGCACGGCGAGGCGAGCGGCGAGCAGCATGCCGGTGATCCCGGCCGCCTGCACGGCCTCCTCGCCGCCCACGGAGGCCAGGATGATGCCGTCCGCGGCGGTCGCCACGGTGAACAGGCGGGCCCGGTCGGCGCGCGCCAGCCCGGCCTCCGACAGGCGCACGTGCAGGGCCTCGGCGAGCAGCGGGTGCGGGCCCAGCACATCGGTCAGCTCGGCCGCGACCCGGCTGTCCATCACGGCCTGGCGGACCTGGCGCAGCAGCGCGCTGTCCGGGCCGGCCAGCAGCGGCACGACGACGGCGACGGGGCCCTCGGGCTCCTTCGCCTCCAGCCCGGCGGCGAGCGCCTGCTCGTAGCGGGCGGTGCGCTCGTCGGCGGCGCGCGCGAGCACGGACTGCAGGGTGGGGAAGTCGGTGCCGTCCCCGTCGAGGTACCCGATGCGGGCGTCCAGGCCGGGCAGCTCGGAGCGGGCGATGCTCACGACCTCCTCGGCGAGGCCGCGCGTGGCGCTGCTGGGCGTGCCCGGTACGGCGAGGACGAGCGCGGGCGCGCCCTCGGGAGCCACCAGGGGTTCGGGACGGCGGTGCCGTCCGGGCTGGCGGGGGCGCGGCATTCGTACTGGCAGGCCGGACGCGGGCCCAGTGGGGGAGCTCATGGCGCCGCATGTTACTGGCTTCCTGGGCTCCCTTGTTCGGGGAGGGTGCAGGTGAGCGGTATCCGTCCGGTTTTGTCTGATGAGTTACGTCCGGATTGGGCGATGTGCGGGCCGGGAGCGGCCACCGCGAGGAATCACCCCGGGGAGCGGGGGAGGGGCGGGTGGGGCCGACGAGCGGATCGGCCGCGGGGCGACCGGGGCGGGCCGGGGTCCGCCTGGGGCCGGCGGGGAATCAGGGGGCCCGGTCGCCGGGCGCGGTGACCACGTGCAGCATCGCCGGGTCGTCCGGCAGGGTGAGCGCACCGGACGCCAGATCCGTCGCGATCCGTACGGCGCCGTGCAGCGGGTCGCCGTCGGCCGTCACCCGCCGCGCGTGCGGCAGCCGCCTCGCCAGTTCCTCGTCCAGCGGTGCGGCCAGGGGGGCGCCCATCCGCAGCAGGCCGCCGGTGACCGCGATGCGGGGCTCGTCCCCGGCCGGGCAGACGGCGGCCATCGAGTCGGCCATGTGCCGGGCGGCCTGCCGCAGGATGTCCGCGGCCACCGGGTCGTCCCCGGCGCAGGCGGCCACCTCGGGGGCGAAGGACGCGAGGACGGCGGGGCGGTCCGGGCGCGGGTACAGCAGGGCGGGCAGCCCCGGCACCGGCCCGAACCGCTCCTCGGCGCGGGCCAGCAGCCGGGCCGAACCGCCCTGCCGTCCGTCGTGGGCGCGCAGCGCGGCCTCCAGTCCGGCCCGCCCGATCCAGGCGCCGCCCCCGCAGTCGCCCAGCAGATGCCCCCAGCCGTCCGCGCGGCGCCAGCGGACCAGGTCGGTGCCGATCGCGATCAGCCCCGTGCCGGCGGCGACCACGGCACCGGGCCGTGCCCCGAGAGCCCCGGCGTACGCGGTGACGGCGTCGGCGGCGAGCGCGACGGTCCGCACCCCCAGCTCCCGCGCCAGGGCCCCCGGCAGCTCGGCGCGCAGGGCGTCGCCCAGGGTGGCGAACCCGGCGGCCCCCACGACGACCGCCGCCGGCCGCACCACCCCGGTCTCGGCCGCCAGCGCCCGTGCCAGGGGCAGCAGCCGTTCCCTCAGGTGCCCGGGATCGATCCCCCGCGCACCCGTGCGGACGGGCTCCGGGGACGCGCGCCGGGCCAGGGGGCCCCGCCCGACGGTTCCGGCGACGACCCGCAGACCGGAGCCGCCCGAGTCCACGGCGAGGTAGCCGGAGCCGTCCCCGGCCCCCGCCCCGGTCACGGCAGGCGCCAGTCCACCGGCTGTCCGCCCTGCCGGACCAGCAGGTCGTTGGCGCGGCTGAACGGGCGGGAGCCGAAGAAACCGCGGTCGGCGGACATGGGGGAGGGGTGGGCGGACTCCACGGCGGGCAGGTCGCCGAGCAGCGGACGCAGATTGCGGGCGTCGCGGCCCCACAGGATGGACACCAGCGGCTTGCCGCGCGCGGCCAGGGCGCGGATGGCCTGCTCGGTGACCTCCTCCCAGCCCTTGCCGCGGTGGGCGCCGGGGCTGCGCGGGGCCGTGGTGAGCGCCCGGTTGAGCAGCAGCACGCCCTGCTCGGTCCACGGCGTCAGATCACCGTTGGACGGCTGGGGCACGCCCAGGTCGGCGGTCAGCTCCCGGAAGATGTTGATGAGGCTGCCGGGCAGCGGACGCACGTCGGGCGCGACCGAGAACGACAACCCCACCGCGTGCCCCGGGGTCGGGTAGGGGTCCTGTCCGACGATCAGGACGCGGACGTCGTCGAAGGGCTGCTGGAAGGCCCGCAGGACGTTCGGGCCGGCCGGGAGGTAGGTGCGTCCCGCGGCGATCTCCGCGCGCAGGAAGTCCCCCATCGCGGCGATCCGCCCGGCCACCGGTTCCAGGGCCTTCGCCCAGCCCGCTTCGACGATCTCATGCAACGGTCGTGGTGCCACGGGCGTCACCCTACTGCCGTCCGGGCAGCGGTGATCAACCGGTGGCCGGGGCCGGTCCGCGCACCCGCCCGGCGACCTGCCCGGCGGGCGGCCGGCCGGCCCGTCCGGGGACTCGCCGGGCGGCTCATGCGACGACCGCGGCCCGCACGCACAGCACGTCCGGCAGGTGCGACACGAGCAGGCGCCAGCTGTCGCCGTCGTCGGCCGACGCGAACACCTCGCCGTTGCGGTTGCCGAAGTACACGCCGGCCGGGTCCGCGTCGTCGGTGCACAGGGCGTCGCGCAGCACCGTGCCGTAGTGGTCCTCGCGGGGCAGGCCCGCCGACAGCGGCTCCCAGCTGCCGCCCGCGTCCGCCGTCCGGTAGACCCGGCATCGCCGGCCGGCCGGCACCCGGTCCGAGTCGGCGTTGACCGGGAACACGTACGCGGTGCCGCCGCGGTGCGGATGGGCCGCCGCCGCGAAGCCGAACGTGGACGGCAGGCCCTCGCCGATGTCCGTCCAGTGCGCGCCCGCGTCGTCGCTGCGGTACACCCCCCAGTGGTTCTGCAGGTACAGCCGGTCGGGGTCGGCCGCGTCCCGGGCGACCTTGTGCACGCACTGGCCGAACTCCGGATGCGGGTCCGGCAGGAACACCGCCGAGACGCCGGAGTTGGAGGGCGCCCAGCTCGCGCCGCCGTCGGTGGTGCGGAACACGCCCGCGGTCGAGACGGCGACCGTCACGGCCTTCGGGTCGCGCCGGTCGGTGAGCACGGTGTGCAGGCCCTCCCCGCCGCCGCCCGGCATCCACCGGGACCGCGTGGGGTGCTCCCACAGGGGGCGGACGAGCGCGAAGCTCTCCCCGCGGTCCTCGGAGCGGTACAGCGCGGCCGGTTCCGTGCCCGCGTAGACCACGTCCGGCTCCGCGGCGGCCGGGTGCAACTGCCACACCCGCTCCAGCGACGCCCCCGTGTCCTTGGGGAACCTGACGGCCGGCCGGGGCGGTTCGGTCCAGGTCCGGCCCAGGTCGTCGGAGTGGAACACCGACGGGCCCCAGTGCGAGCTGTCGCCGCCGGCCAGCAGCCGCGGGGTGTCGCCGCGGGTGTCGACGGCGACCGAGTACACGGCCTGCGCGGTGAAACAGGGGCTCTCGTCGAACGTCCAGGCGCCGTCCCGCCGGCGCCCGATGAAGAGGCCTTTGCGCGTGCCCACGGCGAGCAGTACCTCGGTCATGCCGATCACCTCCGCGACGTCCTCGTCGACGTCTTCGTCCCGGACACCGGCCAGTCTGCACCCCGGCACTGACAGTCACCTCCGGACGGAGCGTCGGGGCAGGTCACAGGAGTGTCGGCACAGGTCACCGTACGGAGCGGTCCGCGCCCCCGACGCGGTGGCCGGCGCGGTGCGCGGGGCCGGCGGGAGGCCGCCGGACGGGTGCGCCGCGTCCGGGGCCGGACGCGGCGCGGCGGCCGTACGGAGCGCCGTGCGGGGACGCCCGGTACGGCCGCCCTCCTCGTGGGGGGATCACTCGTGGGTCCCCGGGGGGATCACTTGTAGGTGATGTCGGAGGAGGCGTACTTGCAGTAGGTGCCGTCGGGGCCGCTGCCGTTCGTCGTCGGCTCGTCGCCGTCGTCGTTGCCGATGTACTTCTGGCAGGGGACGATCTTCCTGCCGCTGTCCCCGACGATGGTGACGGCCCTCAGGGTCGCGCTGTCGCCGTAGTTGGTGTTGATGCCGACGAGCCGGCTGCCCTTGTACGTCGCCTCGATCGTGTTGAGGTTGATCGTCCGCTTGTACTGCGTGGAGCAGTTGCCGCACGAGCGGACGAAGGTGCCGAAGTTCTGCACCGCGAAGTTCGACACGTTGAGCGTGCCGGCGCCGTTGAACTGGAACACCTTGTCACTGGCTTCCTTCGCGCCGCCGCCGGAGACGGTGTAGACGTTGGACGACGAGGAGCCCTTGAAGGTCGCCGCGTCCTCGCCGACGTCCTCCCACCAGACGTTCTGCAGCGTGCAGCTGCCCTCGCAGTGGATGCCGTCCGCGGCGGGGGAGCCGATGATGACGTTCTTCAGGACGGTGCCGGCCGCCAGCTTCAGGAGGGGGCCCTGGTCCTCGTCCTGGCCGCCGCTGCCCAGGTCGCCGGTGCCGTAGAGGCGGGTCATCCCGTAGTCCTTGGTGCCGGACAGGGAGATGGTGGAGGAGACCGCCTGGCTGCCCTTCGCGGTCGGCCAGGTGGCGGCGCTCGCCGGGGAGGCGTTTGTGGTCATGATCATGCCAACAGAGAGGCCGAGGGTGGCCAGTGCTCCGGTCAGCGCGCGCCCGCGGGCGCGCGGAGGAGTCGCAGAAGTCATGTCCCGATTCCTTCTGTCCTTGTCGAGTCTGTCGGGGGTGTCGTGGCTTTCCGGCGCCCGCGTCCCGCGCCACCGGGGCGGCGGCGGAGAGGGCGGGCCGGCCGGGTGGCCGTGGGGCGGGCCGGCGGGGGCGCCGGCCCGCGGGATCCCGGTCACGGCTCCGCCGGGATCCCCGCCGCGCGGGCCGGCGTGTCCGCCGACGGCGCCGCCGCGGTGCGCGGCGGTCGCGGCCCTCGTCGGGCGGAAGGCGTTCCGAAGGCGTCCGGCGGGGAACTTCGCGCGTGGGTACGTGGGGGGTGGGCACGCATGCGAGTGGGTCCCTTCGGGATCGCCTACGGGTCATGTACGTGAACTTCGTACGCCATGGTGCTTGCCGCGCGGAGCAGGGTGACCGGGATGGAGCCCTCTCGGATCCGAAGAGTGCACTTCCTCGGGGTGAGGAGGCCCCAGCGGGCGTCGGCGCCAAGCGTTCGACGGCCCCGACGGGTCACACTGCTGAACGGACGGTAGAGGGCAAGCGCTTTCTAGTCAACGCCTCGCGCAACGGATCCCCGGTCGGCCCCGGTCGGCGCGGCCGACCGGGTTCGTGGGGTGGGAGCGCTTCCATGGCAGCCGTGTCCATGTCACGATGCTCGTCCGGACGTTTCCCTTCCGTCGACCGGTCGCCGCACCACGTCCCGGAGCCGCGACCAGAGAGGGACAGGACGTGCACCCCACCCCCCACACCCCCGCCCGCGGACCGCTGCGCCCCCTGCTCGCGGCGCTCCTCGCGGCACTGGCCCCGCTGCTCGCCGCGGTGGCCCTGGCCGCGCCCCCGGCCGCCGCCCGCGCCCAGGTGCCCGCCGCGACGCTCACCGAGGTCACGGACTTCGGCGCCAACCCCAGCGACCTGCGGATGCACCTGTACGTGCCGGACGGCGTCACCGAGAACCCGGCGGTCCTGGTGGCCGTGCACTACTGCACGGGTTCCGGCCCGGCGATGTACTCCGGCACCGAGTACGCCTCCCTGGCCGACCGCTACGGCTTCATCGTCGTCTACCCCTCGGCCACCCGGGCCGGCAAGTGCTTCGACGTCTCCTCGCCCCAGGCGCTGCGCCGGGGCGGCGGCAGCGACCCGGTCGGCATCAGGTCGATGGTCGACTGGGTCGTGCGCGCCTACGACGCGGACACCGGCAGGATCTTCGCCACCGGCATCTCCTCCGGCGCGATGATGACCAACGTGCTGCTGGGCAACTACCCGGACGTGTTCGCCGCCGGGGCCGCCTTCGCGGGCGTCCCGTTCGGCTGCTTCGCCACGACCGACGGCTCGGAATGGAACAGCGCCTGCGCCGGCGGCACCGTGACGCGCACCCCGCAGCAGTGGGGCGACCTGGTCCGGGGCTCCTACCCGGGCTACAGCGGCCCCCGGCCCCGGATGCAGCTGTGGCACGGCACCCAGGACGACGTGCTGCGCTACCCCAACTTCGGGGAGGAGATCAAGCAGTGGACGAACGTCCACGGCGTCGGCCAGGCCCCGGCCGCCACCGACACCCCGCAGCCCGGCTGGACCCGCACCCGCTACGGCGGCACCGGTGACCGCGCCCCCGTCGAGGCCATCAGCCTCCAGGGCGTCGGCCACAACCTCTACGCCCCCGGCATGGGCGCCCGCGTGCTCGCCTTCTTCGGCCTGGACGCCTCGGGCCCCGCGCCCCAGCCGCCGGCCGGCGCCTGCAGGGTGACCGTGACGACCAACGCCTGGAGCACGGGCCTGACCGCCTCCGTGACGATCACCAACACCGGCACGACCGCGGTGAACGGCTGGAAGCTCGGCTTCACCCTCCCCGCCGGGCAGACCGTCACCGGCGGCTGGGGCGCCACCTACACCCCGGCCTCCGGCGCGGTGACCGCCACGAACGCCGCCTACAACGGCACGCTCGCCCCGAACGCGAGCGTCACCGTCGGCTACCAGGCGAGCCACACCGGCGACAGCGCGGCGCCGCGCGCCTTCACGCTCAACGGAACGGCCTGCACGACCGGTTGACGGCCCGGGCGCCCCCTCCGGCGCACGGCCGGAGGGGGCGCCCGGGATCAGACGGACCGGTGGTACTGGTCCGGCACGTGCACCTCGCCGCCCAGCTCGCGCGCCACCTGCCGCGCCCACGAGGGGTTGCGCAGCAGCTCGCGCCCGAGGAGCACCGCGTCGGCCTCCCCGTTGACCAGGATCTTCTCGGCCTGCTCGGCCTCGGTGATCAGGCCGACGGCGGCGACCGGCAGCGTGGTCCCGGCCTTCACCCGCGCGGCGAAGGGCACCTGGTAGCCGGGGCCGGTGGGGATGCGGACACCGGAGACGTTGCCGCCGGTGGAGACGTCGAGGAGGTCGACGCCGTGCGCCTGGAGGTCGCGGGCGAAGCGGACGGTGTCGTCGGGCGTCCAGCCGCCCTCGTCCAGCCAGTCGGTCGCCGAGATCCGGAAGAACAGCGGCTTGTCGTCCGGCCACACCTCCCGCACCGCGTCGACGACTTCGAGGGCGAAGCGGGTGCGGTTCTCGTAGGAGCCGCCGTAGGCGTCGGTGCGGTGGTTGGAGTGCGGGGAGAGGAAGTTGTTGATCAGGTAGCCGTGGGCGCCGTGGATCTCGGCGACCTCGAAGCCGGCGGCGAGGGCCCGGCGGGCCGCGTCCGCGAACTGCCCGACGATCTCCTGGATCTGCCCGGCGGTCAGCTCGGCGGGCACCGGGTGGCGCTCGTCGAACGCGAGCGCGCTGGGCGCCAGCGGCTGCCAGCCCAGCGCGTCCGGGCCGAGCGGCGCGCCGCCCGTCCAGGTCCGGTCGGTCGACGCCTTGCGTCCGGCGTGCGCCAGCTGGATCGCCGGCACCGTGCCCTGGCTGGTGAGGAAGCGCGTGATCCGGCGGAACGCCTCGACCTGGGCGTCGTTCCAGATGCCGAGGTCGTAGGGGGAGATCCGGCCCTCCGGCGAGACCCCGGTGGCCTCGACGATGATCAGGCCGGTGCCGCCGGCCGCGCGGGCCCCGTAGTGCGTGAGGTGCCAGTCGCCGGGGACGCCGGTCGCGGGACCCTCCGGGGCGGCGGAGTACTGGCACATCGGGGGCATCCACACCCGGTTCGGAATGGTCAGCTCACGCAGGGTGAGGGGCTCGAAGAGGGCGGTCACGGCGGTGCTCCGTTCGTCGCGGGCCGGGAAACTCCTCGTACGGTAATCCTCGTAGTACGGGAGATGTCAAACTACGATACCTCTCGTACGATGGAGTGCCCCCGGACGAACTGGAGCCACCGTGACCCCCGCCACCCCCGCGATCAGCAGCCGTGACCTGCCGCACCCGGCGCGCGAGGAGATCCGGCTGGAGGCCGTGCTGCACGCGCTCGCCGATCCGATGCGGCTGCGGATCGTGCGCGAGCTCGCCGCCGACGGCGACGAGCTCTCCTGCTCGCACTTCGCTCTGCCGGTCACCAAGTCCACCACCACGCACCACTTCCGGGTACTGCGCGAGGCCGGGGTGATCCGGCAGGTCTACCGGGGCACGGCCAAGATGAACGGCCTGCGCCGGGACGACCTAGACGACCTCTTCCCGGGGCTTCTGGACAGCGTGCTCGTCTCCGCCGCCCGTCAGGCCGCCCGGCTCGGCACCGGCTGAACCGGCCCGCGCCGGCAGGTGGTTGAAGAGCAGGTTCAGCGCGATCGCCGTCACGCAGCCCGCGCTGATGCCGCTGTTCATCACCGTCTGGAACCAGTCCGGGAACTTCTCGTAGACCGCCGGCACCCCGACCGGCAGCACGCCCACCGCGACCGAGACGGCCACCACCGTCAGGTTGTGGTTGCCCCGGAAGTCGACCCGGGCCAGGGTGCGCAGCCCGCTCGCGGCCACCGTCCCGAACATCACCAGGCCCGCCCCGCCCAGCACCGGCGCCGGAATCGCCGCGACCACCGCGCCCAGCTTGGGCAGCAGCCCGAGCAGGACCAGGATGCCGCCCGCGGCGGCGACCACCCAGCGGCTGCGCACCCGGGTCATGCCGACCAGGCCGACGTTCTGCGCGTACGCGGTGTACGGGAAGGTGTTGAAGACGCCGCCGAGAACGGTCGACAGGCCGTCGGCGCGCAGGCCGTCCGCCAGCGACCGCGGCTCGGCCTTCCGCCCCGTCAGCTCGCCGACCGCGATGAAGTCGCCGGTCGTCTCCGTCATGGACACCAGGGCCACCACCAGCATCGAGACGACCGCCGACGCCTCGAACACGGGCGCGCCGAAGTGGAACGGCGTGCTGATCCCGACCCAGCCGGCGTCCGCGACCCCGCCGAAGTCCGTGAACCCGAACGGCACCGCGGCCGCCAGCCCGGCGGCGATGCCGATCAGCACCGCGATCCGGCTCAGGAACACCGGCGCGAACCGCTGCACGCCCACCACCACGACCAGGACGAAGGCCGCGAGCGCCAGGTTCCCCGGCTCACCGAAGTCCGCCGCGCCGGCTCCGCCCGCGACCCAGTCGCCCGCCACCGGCAGCAGCGAGACGCCGATGATCAGGATCACCGTGCCCGTGACCAGCGGCGGGAAGAAGCGCAGCAGCCTGCCGAAGACCGGCGCCAGCAGCACGATCGCGAGCCCGGCGACGATCACCGAGCCGTAGATCGCGGGCAGTCCGCCGCCCGTCGTCCCGATCAGCACCATCGGCGACACGGCCGCGAACGTGCACCCCTGCATGACCGGCAGCCGCACGCCGAAGCGCCAGAAGCCCACGCACTGGACGAGCGTGGCGATGCCGCACACCAGCAGGTCGGCGGTGATGAGATACGCCAGGTCCGCGGCGGACAGCTTCATCGCCCCGCCCACGATCAGCGGAACGGCCACCGCGCCCGCGTACATCGCGAGCACGTGCTGCAGACCGAAGGCGGCGAGCTGCCGCACGGGCGGGACCTCGTCGACGGGATGGGCGACGGGAGGCACGGGCGCGGTCGTTGCCATGGGCGCTCCAGAGCGGGGGCGGGCGGGGAGATCCGGACAGCACGAGACCGTAAGCGGTGTGAACAATTTGTTGATTTCCGGGTCGTTGCCGCCGTGTGTCCGGTCCGCCGGACGCCCGCCGGTCCCGCTACGGGGCGGCCGCCCGCGCCGCCGCCAGCAGGGAGTCCCAGTCCGGCAGCTTCACCACGCCCCGCCCGAGTGAGGCGCCGAGTTCCGCCTCGGCCCGCTCGATCGCCCGCCACCCGGCCCACCCGACCGGTTCGATCCCCTCGGCCCGCAGTGCCGCGAGCGGATCCCCGGGCACGTCCCTGCGCACCAGCACGGGGGCGTCCTCCAGCAGCGACAGCACCGTCTCCTTGGCGCACGGCCGGTTGGTGCCGATGACCCCCGTCGGGCCGCGCTTGATCCAGCCGGCCACGTACTCGCCCGGCGCCACGACCCCCGCGCGCAGCACCCGCCCGGCCAGGTGCGGCACGGTGCCGCGGTCCGCGTCGAACGGCAGCCCCTCCAGCGGCACCCCACGGTAGCCCACCGACCGCAGCACCAGCTGGGCCTCGATCTCCTCGTACCGCCCGGTGCCCGTCACCCCGCCGCGCCCGTCCGGTGCCGTCCGCTCGAAACGCACGGCGCCGACGCGGCCCCCGTCGGCCAGCAGCTCGACGGGGCGCAGGAAGAAGCGCAGCCGGATCCGGCGGGCGGCGCCGGAGGCGGGCGCCCCGGCCCAGCCGCGCAGCACCTCGACGTTGCGGCGCCGGGCGCCGGGCAGTGCCGCGGGGTCGGCGCAGTCCGGGTCCAGGGCCAGCTCCGCCGGGTCCACCACCACGTCCGTGTCCGGCAGCGTGCCCAGCTCCCGCAGCTCCTTGGTGGTGAAGCGGGCCTGGGAGGGGCCGCGCCGGCCGACCATGTGGATGTCGGTCACCCGGCTGGCGGCGAGCGCGGTGAGCGCCGCCTGCGGCATGTCGGTGCAGCTCAGCTCGGCCGGGCCGCGCGCCAGCATCCGGGTGACGTCCACGGCGACGTTGCCCACGCCGACGACCACCGCCTGCCGCGCGTCCCGGACGAAACCGTCGTCGGCGGCGTCCGGATGCGCGCTGTACCAGGACACGAACTCGGTCGCCGACCAGCTGCCCGGCAGGTCCTCGCCGGGGATGCCCAGATGCCGGTCGGCGGCGGCGCCCACGCAGTACACCACCGCGTGGTACAGCTCCCGCAGCCGGGCCGCCGGCACCCCCCGGGAACCGATCGGCACACCGCCGAGGAACCGCACCCGCTCGTGTTCCAGGACCGCGCGCAGGCTGTCCTGCAAGGACTTGATCTTCTCGTGGTCCGGCGCCACGCCGTACCGGACCAGGCCGTACGGGCACGGCAGCCGGTCCAGGACGTCGACGTACGCCTCGGGTTCCCGCTGGACCAGGCTCTGGGCGGTGTAGCACCCGCTGGGCCCGGAGCCGACGACGGCGACACGCAGCACGGCGGAACTCCTTCCGGGGAGCGCCCGCGGACCGCCCGGAGGTGCCCGGGCGGTCCGCAGGAGACCGCTGGTGCTTCCAGGATCGCACCGCTCCGGCTCCGTCGGCAGGGCCGCTCCGCTGACAGGGTGCTGTGCGCGCCGGGGAACGCGTGTGTCGTTCGTATGGAATGTGATCATGCGGATACGTTCCGCGTGTGCTGGAAGCATCCTTTCTCGATCTTTCCGATCGCTGCCCGGCGGACGGCGAGGTGTCCGTGCGGCCCGCGTGGACGGTGCGGGAGGGCGGCGCCACCACGACGTGGTTCGAGGTGCGGCTGGCGTTCGCCGACGGCGCCCGGGTCGACGCGCTCGCCGTGGTGTCCGCCGGGTGCCTGACCGTCGAGGACGTCCGGGCGCGGCCGGCGCTCTCCCTCGACGACCTGGCGGTGCTCGCCGAGTGGATCGAGGGGCCGCTGGCCGAGGCGTGCGGGGCCGGCCCGCCCGCCGCCTCGCGGCACGCCCGGCCCGCCGCGCGGCCGCGCGGCGGCCAGGAGCGGTGGCTCGTCGCGCAGGAGTACCGCGCGGCCCAGCAGCGGGGCGCCGACCCCGTGCTTGCGGTGATGTGCGCGACCGGGCGCAGCCGCCGCGGGGCGTTCAGGCTGATCGGCCGGGCGCGTGACGCGGGCCTGCTGGCGCCCCGTCACGCACGGCGCTGAGGCCGCGCCGTCACAGCAGGCCGCGCATGCGGGTGATCTCGCTCGTCTGCTGGGCGACCACGTCGTCGGCCATCTCCTCGATCCGCACGTTGTTGCCCTGCGCCTTGACGTCCGTGGCCATCGCGACGGCGCCCTCGTGGTGCGTGATCATCAGCGTCAGGAAGAGCTGGTCGAACGCCTTCCCGCGTGCGGCGCGCAACTTCTTCAGCTGGGCCTCGGTCGCCATCCCGGGCATCGCGGCGTGCGTGTGCCCGCCGCCGGACTCCTTCTCGCCGTACGTCTTCAGCCAGCTCCGCATGGCCTTGATCTCGGGCCCCTGTGCGGCGGCGATGCGCTCGGCGAGCCGCTTGACCCCCGTCGACCCGGCGTGCTCCGGGGCCAGTTCCGTCATCTCCAGGGCCTGGGAGTGATGCGCGATCATCATCCGCGCGTAGGCGACGTCCGCCGAGTTGGGGGAGTCGTCGTCGGCGCGCCGCCGTTCGGCGTCGTCGGCCGACAGGGTGCGGTTCGCCTCGCCGGGACGGCCCGGCACGAGCACCGAGGGCCCGCTCCTCCCGGCCGTGTCGGGGTCCGGCCCGGAGTCGCAGGCCCCGAGCCCCAGCACGGCCAGGACGGCCAGTGAGGCCGCGGCGAAGCGGGCGCGGGACGTGCGGCGGAAGAGCACGGAAGCCTCCTGTGGCAGGCGGGTGGGGAGGGCACCTCGTGAGTGCCGTGACTGTTTCTGCCCGTTCGGGTGCCGGAATCAATCATCGAAAAACTTGATTGCGACTGTGTTGCCTCCTGTTGGTATGTGCATGTCCAAGACCATACTTCGTGGGTGCCTACACCGTTCCCGAGCGGACGGAACCAGGGAGGAAGCAGTGATCCTGTCGAACGATCCCCGCACACGGCGCAGACGCCTGGGAGCCGGCGCGACCGTCGCCGGGCTGCTGGCCGCGCTGCTGACGGCCGGACCGGCGGTCGCCACCCCCGACCCCGGGGACGCCCCGGCCACGTCGAAGGAGGTGTCCCCGAAGACGCGGGCCCAGGTGCGGGAGGCCGTCGCGGAGGGCGGGATACCCGGACAGGACGAGATCGTCCACTCCGCCAACATCGAGCACCTCGCCAACATCCCCAAGGACGCCCTGCCCGGCACCAACACGGACCTGGCCTTCCAGGGCAGGTACGCCTTCGCGGGCAACTACGACGGCTTCCGCATCTTCGACATCGCCAACCCGAAGGCGCCGAAGACGGTCGCCCAGGTGCTGTGCCCCGGCTCGCAGAACGACATCTCCGTCTCCGGGAACCTGCTGTTCCTGTCCACCGACTCCTCGCGCAGCGACAGCAGCTGCAACAGCACCACCCAGCCGGCGACCGAGAAGTCCTCGTGGGAGGGCATGAAGGTCTTCGACATCAGCGACAAGAGGAACCCCAGGTACGTCGCCGCCGTCGAGACCGCCTGCGGCTCGCACACCCACACTCTGGTGCCCGAACGCCGCAACGTCTACGTCTACGTCTCCTCGTACGCGCCGAGCGCCGCCTACCCCGACTGCCAGCCTCCCCACGACGGCATCTCCATCATCAAGGTGCCGCGCAACGCCCCCGAGAAGGCCGCGGTCATCGACTTCCCGGTGCTGTTCCCCGGTGAGGGACCGGACGGCGGCGGCAACCCGGGCGCGCCCGTCAACCCGGGTGTCTCCAAGACCACCGGCTGCCACGACATCACGGTCCTGCCCTCGAAGGACCTGGCCGCGGGCGCCTGCATGGGCGACGGCATCCTGTTCTCCATCAAGGACCCGGAGCGCCCGAAGGTCATCGACCAGGTGCAGGACAACGTGAACTTCGCGTTCTGGCACTCGGCGACCTTCAACCAGAAGGCGGACAAGGTCGTCTTCACCGACGAGCTGGGCGGCGGCGGGGCGGCCACCTGCGACGCGGCGGTCGGCCCGAACCGCGGCGCCGACGGCATCTACGACATCGTCGGCAAGGGCGACGCGCGCAAGCTGGTCTTCCGCAGCTACTACAAGATCCCGCGCCACCAGGCGGCCACCGAGAACTGCGTGGCCCACAACGGCTCGCTGATCCCGGTCAAGGGCCGCGACCTGATGGTCCAGGCCTGGTACCAGGGCGGCGTCTCCGTCTGGGAGTTCACCGACTCCGAGCACCCGAAGGAGATCGCCTACTTCGAGCGCGGCCCGCTGAGCACCGACCGGATCGCCGTCGCCGGTTCCTGGTCGGCGTACTACTACAACGGCTACGTCTACTCCAACGACATGGCCAAGGGCCTCGACGTCCTGAAGATCGACGACCGGCGCACGGCCCCGGCCGAGCGGGTCCGGCTGAGCGAGCTCAACGTGCAGACGCAGCCGGACTACTTCGACTGACGGCCCGGCGGATACTCGGCCGCCGCCCCCGTCGCGAAGAAGCGCGACAGATCCGTGTCGCAGGTCCCGCCGGGCGCCTCGGCGTCCGGCGGGGCGCCCATCTCCCAGTCGAGCCGGTAGCGCTTGAACAGCTCGGCGCGCAGCGCCGGCACGGGCATCGGCACCCCGGGCACCAGCGCGGCGTAGACGGCGCCCATCAGCAGGGCGCGCAGCATCGGGTAGTCGTGGTCGACGTCGCGGGAGCCGTGCCGGGCGACCGTGTCCCGCAGCAGCTCGGCCAGGCGCCGCTGCTCCGGGCACTGCAGGAAGCCCTGCTCCTGCAGCAGCCCGGCCATGTGCTGGCGCATCAGCACCGGCTCGTCCCGCGCGAGTCCCAGGATGGCGTCGATGGCCCGCGCCAGCCGCTCCGGGCCGTCCCCGGTGCGCGGCTCGCGCTCCAGGGCCTCCTCCAGGGTGCGGTGCATCAGACGGTGCACCGCGGACTGCAGGAGCTGGCGCTTGCCGGGGAAGTAGTACGACACCAGGCCGCGCGCGGAGCCCGCCCGGTCGGCGATGTCGCCGAGCGTCGTCGCCTCGTAGCCGCGCTCGCGGACCAGCTCGACCGCGGCCTGCAGGAGCCGCTCCTTCGAACGCCTCCGCAACTCTTCATTGACCGAGGCGCTGCGAGGGGACATGCTGTAACTCCTGCGTTGACTGGCTGCCAGCCAACTATACTCAGCGCTCCACGGGCCTTCCGGGTCCGACTCGGAACTGCCGTCCGCCCTGGGCGACGCGGGGGATCGTCCAGGGCGGACGGTCATGCTCGTCAGCGGTGTCCGCGGGCCGCTTCCCGCCGGGGCCGTCCCCGTGCCCCGTCGGCGGACCCGGGCTCTTCGGCCGTGCGGCGGCCGCCGCGCCCTCGGAGCGGGCGGCCGATCGAGGCCGGGGCGTACCGGCGGGGAGCGCGCCCGGCGGATCCCGCACGGGACACCGGGGCCGCCCGGCGGCTCCGGGCTCAGCCCACCAGGTCCAGCACCGGCCGCAGCCCGTCCGGCCGCTCGGCCACGGGCAGGTGGTCGACGAAGTGCACCCCGCAGCCCAGCGCCGCGGCGCCCCCGTCGGCCCGCCGGTTGTCGCCCACCATCAGCGTGTCGCGCGGCTCGGCGCCGAGGGCCGCGCAGGCGGTCGCGAACAGCCGCGGGTCCGGCTTCTGGACGCCGTGTTCGTACGACAGGACGTACGCGTCGACGTACCGGTCCAGGCCGTGCTCGCGGAAGACCGGGCGCAGGTCCCAGCCGATGTTGCTGACGATCCCGACGGCGGCCCCGCGCCCGCGCAGCGTGCGCAGCACCTCGGCGGCGTCGGGGTAGGGGGTCCACGCGGCCGGCGTCATGTGCCGGTCGTACAGCGCGTCGTGCAGCCGCGGCGAGGGCAGCGGCACCTGGCGGGACAGGCCGGTGTACGCGGCCCGGTGCAGTTCACGGCTGCGGTCCCGGTCCTCCCAGACGGCGGCGAGGTGGTCCGGGATCCGGGCGGGAGCCGCGCCGCCGGGCAGCGCGCCCGCCGCCTCCAGGGCCCGCGCGGTCCGGACCAGTTCCGGCTCGTCGAGCGTCGTACCGGTCCCGGCCAGCGCCGCGCGCAGCCAGGACTCGGCGGACTCGACGCGGAAGAGGGTGCCGGAGAAGTCGAACAGAACGGCGGGCATGGGGGGATCCTACGGGGCCGTGCGCCGCCCCGGGAGCGGATCGCCGCCGTGCTCACACCCGCCGGCGCCGGTGGACCAGCACCGCCAGCGTCACCACCAGCGCGCCCAGCAGCCAGCCGCCGACGACGTCCGAGGGCCAGTGGACGCCGAGCCACACCCGGGTCAGCCCGACCCCGGCCACCGAGACCGCGGCCACGGCCAGCGCCGCGCGGAACACGGCGCGACCGGCGCCGTAGTGGTGCAGCAGCCACAGCAGCAGGCCGCACACGACCGCGGCGGTCATGGCGTGGCCCGAGGGGAAGGCCGCGTAGTGCGCGGTGTCCACGGGGTCGGGCCAGACCGGGCGGGGGCGGCCGACGGCCGCCTTGAGGCCCTGCTGCAGCAGGGTGCCGAGCGCGCACGTCACCGCCAGCCACCCGGCCGTCCAGCGGGCCGCGGGCCGCCGGGCCAGCCACAGCACGACGCCGGCGCACAGCAGGCGCATCGTCCACGGGTCCCAGACCCAGTCGGTCAGGATGCGGCACGCCTGGGTGATGCCGCGTTCGTCGACCGCCCAGCGGTGGGTGGTGCGGGAGATGCCGCCGTCCAGGGCGAGCAGCGGACGCCACTCGGCCGCGACCAGGGCGAGCAGCAGGCCCGAGCCCAGCGCCAGGGCCCAGGCGGAACGGACGGCGGCGCGCCGCCGGGGCGTGCGGGGCGGTGACTCGACGGGCTGGGTGTGCATGGTGCGATCCTCACCGACTGAGAGGGACTGGGGCCACCACCCGTCTACCCCGGTGCCCGCCGCCCCGGTGCGGGAGCCGGCGGGACCGGCGGGCGCACGGCGCCGGCCGGGGCGCCGCGGACGCGGCGCTTTCGCCGGTCTCAGAGGGCCAGCAGCATGGTGACCATGGCGATCCCCATGGACAGCCGGCACGCCCGGGCCAGCTCCGGCCGGTCCGCCCATCCGGCCGCCGCCGTACCGCCGCCCGGCGCGGCGGCGGCCGGCACCAGCCGCACGCCGGTCAGCAGCACGTACCCGGCGAAGTAGAGCAGCAGCGTCCCGGTGACCAGGGGGATCCCCGAGCCGCCGTGGCGGTGCGCCCCCGCGGGGGAGGACGCCATCACCACCGCCATGTAGACCATGGCCGCGGCGCCCGCCAGGTGGTGCAGGTGGTGCGGGCGGGTCCGCGCCGCCCACCCGGCGTGCAGCCCGGCCGCGCCGAACACGACGGCGTAGCCGGGCCAGGCCCACGACGGCGGGGTGAACACCGTGCCGGGCACCGCCATCGCGGCCATGCCGAAGCCCA
Source organism: Streptomyces glaucus (assembly GCF_039533365.1). NCBI lineage: Bacteria > Bacillati > Actinomycetota > Actinomycetes > Kitasatosporales > Streptomycetaceae > Streptomyces > Streptomyces glaucus. The sequence continues at coordinate 149,038 of NZ_BAAATK010000008.1, read as the reverse complement.
TCAGCGCCTCGCCGCCCGCGGCGCGGCGCTCCTCCCCGGCGCTGCCGCGCATCCGCAGCAGGCAGTAGGCGCCGGCCGCCGCGCACAGCGCCACCAGCAGCCAGCCCGACGGAGCCGGTCCGTGCATCCGCGCCTCCCCGCTCGGCGTTCGGTCAAGGGATGCCCGGACCGTGCGGGGGACACGCGAGCGCAAGGGGGTGCGCGGGGAGCGTTCGGCGGAGCGCGTGCACCGGGGTACTCGTCCGGGCCGCCGGCCGCGACATTTCTTTCACGTGTAAAACACTTGCTAAGGTAATGGTCATGAGCAGTGCGACCCCCACCCCGGACACCCCGCTCGTCCGACGCCTCCCGCTCGCCGGCGTACTGCGTCCGGGCCGCCCCTCCGACATCTGGTTCAAACCCGCCCTGAGCTCGGTCGCCGCGGTCGCCCCGCCCAACCTGGCCCTGCTGGCGCTCGGCCGCCTCGACCTGGCCATGTACACGATGGCCGGGTCCCTGTGCGCCCTGTACGCCCACAACCGCCCCTACGCCGCCCGGGCCCGCGTCCTCGCCCGGGTCGTGCTCGGCATGCTCGGCGGCGTCGCCGTCGCACTGGTCGCGGCGTCGCTGACCCGCGACGCCGTCGTCCTCGTCACCGTCGGGGCCCTGCTGGCCGCCGCGCAGAAGGCGCTGTGCGACGCCACCCGCGTCGGGCCGCCGGGCAACGTGGTCCTCACCTTCATCAGCTCCGCCGCCCTGTTCGCACCGCAGACCCTCGCCCAGGTCCCCGGCCACCTCGCGCTGGGCGCCGCGGCGGGCGCCTGGGCCTGGCTCGTCGGCATGGCGCCCGGACTGGTCCGCCCCCACGGCCCGGAGCGCCGCGCCACCGCCCACGCCCTGAACGCCACCGCCGCCTGCGCCGAGGCCCACCGAACCGGGGACGACGGCCGTGCCCGGGCAGCCCGCGCCGCCGCCTACGCCGCCGTGCACGCCGCCTGGCAGACGCTGCTGTCGGTGCCGCCGGCCCGGGGCCGCGCCGCGACCCGGCGCGCCCTGGAACGCCTCGTCGTCCGCGCCGAGGTCGCCCTCGCCGCCCCCGCGGACACCGATCCGGAGCGGCTGCGCGCCTGGGCGCGCGCCCTGCGCGGCACCGGCCCGGTCCCCGAGGCCGACGACGACCCGCAGGCCGCCGACGAACTCCTCGGCATGGACGCCGAACGCGCCACCGGACGGCAGCCGCTGTGGCAGCGGCTCGGCCCGCTGACCCCGATCGCCGCGCGCACCGCCCTCGGCTGCGCCCTGGCCGGGTACGCCTCCCTCGCGCTCGGCATCGGACGCCCCTACTGGGCCCTGGTCACCGCCGCCTCCCTCTACCAGGCCAACATCACCCTCACCTGGAACCGGGCCGTCCAGCGCGTCGTCGGCAACCTCGCCGGCGTCCTCCTCTTCGCCGCCGTCACCCCGCTCACCCACCTCGGACCGGCCGCCCTCGTGCTGTGCTGTCTCGCCTTCAACTTCGGCGCCGAGGCCCTCATCAGCCGCAACTACTGGCTCGGCAGCGTGTGCGTGACCCCGATGGCGCTGCTCATCACCGAGTTCGCCGGATACCAGGAGCCCGGGCGGCTGATCACCGAGCGGATCGCGGACACCCTCGTCGGCGCCCTGGTCGGCTTCGCCGCCGCCCTCGCCGTCACCAACCGGCGCGCGGCCGACCGGGTCGAGCGGGCGCTGGACGCCGCCGACCGCGCCCGGGAGCACGCCGCCCGCCTGCTGGCCCGGCCGGACCCGGCGCCCGGCGCCCTGGAGTCCGCCCGCCGCGCCCTCGCCGCCGCCCTGGTCGATCTGCGGGCCACCGCCGACGCCGCGGCCGGGGAGTGGTGGCAGCGGGCCCTGCCCCAGGAGAGGGTCGTGCGCGCCGAGCAGTCCGGACACCGTACGCTCGCCGCGACGGTACGCCGCCAGGGACACCGCCCGCGCGCGGGCACGACAGCGCAGAAGACGGAGGACGTACGGCCATGACGGCACCCCACGGACGGACAGGGACCCCGACGGACGCGACGCCCGGCGACACCGTCGCCAAGGTCGTGCGGCAGTGGCGGGCCGTCCACCCCGACCTGGACACCGGCCCCATGGAGATCATCGGCCGCATCAACCGCTGCGCCGCCCTCCTCCAGCAGGCCGAGGACGCCCCGCTGCGCCGCGCCGGGCTCAGCCGCCCGGAGTTCGACCTGCTCGGCGCGTTGCGCCGCACCGGGCACGAGCTGACCCCCGGGGAGCTGGCCCGCGAGACCTTCTCCTCGGGCGCCGCCGTCACCAAGCGCCTCAAGCAGCTCACCGAGCGCGGCCTGGTGGAGCGCCGCGGCGACACCCGCGACCGCCGCGTCGCCCACGTCCGCCTCACCGACGCCGGCCGCGCCCTGGTCGACGGCGTCCTGCCCGGACAGCTCGCCTACGAGACCGCCGTCCTGTCCGGCCTGGACGCCTCCGACCAGGGGGAACTCGCCGCCCTGCTCGGCCGGCTCCTGGCCCGGCTGGAGGGCCGCCCGGGCGTGCCGGGCTGAGGCCGCGGGCCCCGCTCGGAGCACGTCGTGGACCGAGCGGCGGCGCCCCGGCCCGGCCGTAGCCGGCGGCGGCGCGGCGCGGAACCGCCCCGGTGGCCTCAGATCCCCGGCCGGTACCGCAGCGGGTGGTCGACGGGCACCTCCACCAGCACGATCGGCGTGCCGTCCGGGTCCGCGATCCACATCTCCACCAGCCCCCACGGCTCCCGCACCGGCTCCCGGACGATCTCGACGCCCTTCGCGCGCAGTTCCTCGTGCGCCGCGGTCACGTCCTCGACCTGCAGCCACAGCCGCACGGCCGGCGACGGCGGGCCGGCGGAGGGATCGGCCCGGCCCGAGACCTCCAGGAAGCCGCCGCCGAGGAAGTAGACGACGCCCCGCTCCGGCCCCGTGCCGAACTCGCGGTGGACGGCGAGGCCCAACTGCTCGCCGTAGAAGGCCCGGGAGCGTTCGGGATCGGTGGGGCGGAGCAGGATCCGGCTGCTGAGCACATGCACCATGCCCCCGGAGCCTAGCGGCAGGGTTACCCTCTTTCCCGGCCGAGCCGCGCCCAGGAACACCCAGGAGTTCGGAGACACCCCATGAGCATCCCCACCGCCGGGCCGACGTTCCGCGACGCCACCGCCGCCGATGTGGACGAACTGGTCGCGCTGATCGAGTCGGCGTACCGCGGGGAGTCCAGCCGGGCCGGGTGGACCACCGAGGCGGACATCCTGGAAGGACGGCGGACCGATCGCGAGGGCGTGCTGGAGGTCGTCGAGTCGCCCGGCAGCCGGCTGCTGACGGTCGAGCGGGAGGGCCGGATCGTCGCCTGCTGCCAGCTGGAACACCGCGGCGACCACGCCTACTTCGGGATGTTCGCGGTCAGCCCGCGGCTCCAGGGCGGCGGCCTCGGCAAGACGGTCCTCGCGGAGGCGGAGCGGCAGGCCCGCGAGACATGGGGCGTCGAGGAGATGCACATGACCGTGATCTCCGTACGCGAGGAGCTCATCGCCTGGTACGAGCGGCGCGGCTACCGCCGTACGGGACGGATGACCCCGTTCCCGTACGGCGACGAGCGCTTCGGCGTTCCGCAGCGGCCCGACCTGCGGTTCGAGCTGCTGGTCAAGGAACTGGCCTAGGCGTATCGTCCCGCGTCGTCCGGCACCCGGCCGGGCCGCGCGCAGTGGCACGACGGCCCCCGGCGCCCGGACCACGACCCTCGCCGGCGCGGGGCACGGGAACCCACCGGGGCGCCCGGGCGCCGCCGTCAGGCCGTGGAGCGGCCGGCGCGCTCGATCCCCGGGTAGTCGGTGGTCGCGCCGTCCAGCTCCAGGGCCCGGACCAGACGCAGGTGGTCCTGGGTGTTCACCACCCAGCCGATGATCCCCAGGCCCGCCTTGCGCGCGTACTCCACGACCTCCAGGGTGAGCCGGCGGATGTTCAGGCAGACGGTCCGGGCGCCGGCCTCGATCGCGCGGTCCACGACCTCGGGGCCGTAGCGGCCGGCGACGAGCGCGGTCCGCACGCCCGGCACCAGACGGGTGATCTCGGCGATCGCCGCGTCGTGGAACGAGGACACCTCCACCCGGTCCGCCAGGTTCCGCGCGTGCATCACCTCGGCCAGGGCCCGGGCCGCCGCCACGTCCTTGATCTCGGCCTGCAGCGGCACCGACACGGCGTCCAGCACCTCCTCGAAGACCGGGATCCGCTCCCCCTTCCCCGCGTCCAGGGCGCGCAGCTCCGCGAGCGTCTTCTCGGCGATCGCGCCGGTGCCGTCGGTCGTCCGGTCCACCTCGGCGTCGTGCATGACGACGAGCGCGCCGTCCTTGCTCAGATGCAGATCGAGTTCGACGACGTCGAGACCGGCCCGCTCGGCGGCGACGAAGGACCGCAGGGTGTTCTCGGGCTCCACACCCATGACTCCGCGGTGACCGATGATGAGGAGGTTCACAGCTCAACTCGCTTCCGTCGACGGCTGCGGTGGCGGATCCGCAGCCTAACGGCCCCGCCCGGGCCCGTCCCGGGTGTACACGCGGATCCGGACCGCCAGGGGTGCCGGGCACCGTAGTCACCGCCGTACCGGCAATCGACAGGAAAAAGTGCGGTGGGGGGTGGGGTTGAGCAGGACGATTTCCCGAGACTCCTCTTGCTGGGGGAAACCTCGTGTGTATACGGTCTCCTTACGAGAGGTTCTCCTGTGGAGGGTGGGACATGACGGAAATTCTTGTGCAGGTGGGCGCGGAGGTAGAGGTTCCTCCGGCAGTCAGGGTGGTGGAGCACCCGGCGTGGCCCGTGCTCAAGGATGCCGTGGAGCGGATCCGGCCCTGGCAGTCCAAGGACGGATCGATCGACTTCGACGCCGAGGACGCCCCGGACCCCGCCGACGCCGAACTCGCCGTCCGGCAGGTCGCCGACGCCGTCCGGGAGCTGTCCCCGCTGCTGCCGCACGACCGCGCCTACCACGAGGCCCTGGTGGAGGACCTGCGCCGCTGGTCCGACGGCGGCTTCCGGGTGCCCGACTTCCTCGACTCGCTGCTGGCCTTCCAGCCCGCCGCGAACCGCCGGGACGGCCTGCAGCACCTGGTCGTCTTCCCGATGTACACCCAGAACGGCAACCCGGACCGCAACCTGGAGGCGGTCGTGCTGCGCATGGTCTGGCCCGACTGGCTGGCCGAGCTGGAGCGCACCCGCTACGACAACCCGCTGTTCTGCGGCATCGCGTTCGAGGACTTCACGGCCGGTTACGACACCAACTCCGCCGTCCTGTTCCCCGAGACCATCGCCGTGCGCGAGGCCCCCGAGCGGTTCACCTGGGGCGGCATCTTCTGCGACCGCGAGGCCGCCCGCTTCCGCCGCGTGACCGCCGCCGCCGTCGACGTCCTCGGCCTGGAACTGCCCCGGGACGTCGCCGCGATGGTCCACGACCAGAAGCGCTGCCAGGAGGCCTTCGTGCTGTGGGACATGATCCACGACCGCACCCACAGCCACGGCGACCTGCCGTTCGACCCGTTCATGATCAAGCAGCGCCAGCCGTTCTGGATGTACGGCCTGGAGGAGCTGCGCTGCGACCTCACCGCCTTCAAGGAGGCCGTCAAGCTGGCCGGGGAAGGCGTCCCGCAGGCCCGTGACGTCCAGGTCGCGGTGCTCTTCGACCGCATGTTCCGCTTCCCGGTCACCGGCGAACGCGTCCGCAACTACGACGGCCTCGGCGGCCAGCTGCTCTTCGCCTACCTGCACCGGCACGACGTGGTCCGCTGGACCGACAACAGGCTCTCCCTCGACTGGGAACGCGCCCCGCAGGTCACCAACCAGCTGTGCGCCGAGATCGAGAAGCTGTACCGCGACGGCATCGACCGCCCCAAGCTCGTCCACTGGTTCGCCGGGTACGAGCTGGTCTCCACCTACCTCGCCCCGCACCCCGGCTCGAAGTGGGCCAAGGGCCCCGACGCCCTGGACCTGACGCAGCCGCCGCGCAGACTCGTCGACGACGTGCTTCCGGACGAGTTTCCGCTGAGCATGTTCTACGAGGCCCTGTCCAAGAAGCTGAAGAACGTGATCGCCTCCACCCGGGGGATCACGGCGGACGGCGCCGAGCGGGCCGCCGCGTGAACGACGGCACCGACCACACTGCCCAGGAGGCGAGGAACATGGCGGGGAACGGGGCGCTCAGCGGCGCGGTGATCGCGGTGGCCGGTGCGGGAGGACCCGCCGGACGCGCGACGCTGCTCAGGCTCGCCGAGGCGGGGGCGACCGTCGTCGGCGCGGACAACGACCCGGAGCGGCTGGCCGAGGCCGTGGACGCGGCGAGCTACGCGCACGGCGGGGCGACCGTCACCGGTGACACCGTCGACCTGCTCGACCTGACGTCGGCCCGCGAGTGGGCGGCCCGGGTCGAGAAGGACTTCGGCCGGGTGGACGGCCTGGTCCACCTCGTCGGCGGCTGGCGGGGCAGCGAGACCTTCACCAAGACCAGCCTCGACGACTGGGACCTGCTGGAACTGCTGCTGGTGCGCACCGTGCAGCACACCTCCCTCGCCTTCCACGAGGCGCTGCAGCGCAGCGACCGCGGCCGCTACGTCCTGATCAGCGCCGCCGCCGCCGGCAGACCCGCCGCGGGCAACGCCGCCTACGCCGCCGCCAAGGCCGCCGCCGAGACGTGGACGCTCGCCCTGGCCGACTACTTCCGCAAGGCCGGGATCGCCGAGGGCGCCGAGGGGCCGACCTCCGCGGCTGTCATCCTGGTGGTGAAGGCGTTGGTGCACGACGCGATGCGCGCCGACCGCCCCAACGCGAAGTTCGCGGGCTTCACGGACGTCAGGGACCTGGCCGAGGCCATCGCCGGAGTCTGGGAGAGGCCCGCCGCGGAAGTGAACGGAAACCGTCTGTGGCTGACCGAGAAGCCGTGAACCCCCCGAAGACCGACGCCCGGCGCCGCCACGACCCGGGCGTCCGTGGCTTCGCCAGCGACAACTACGCCGGGGCCCACCCGGAGGTGCTCGCCGCCCTGGCCCTCGCCAACGGCGGGCACCAGGTCTCGTACGGCGAGGACGTGTACACGGAACACCTCCAGGGTGTCGCGCGCAGCCACTTCGGCGCCACCGCCGAGGCGTTCCCGGTCTTCAACGGCACCGGCGCCAACGTCGTCGCGCTCCAGGCGGTCACCGACCGCTGGGGCGCGGTGATCTGCGCCGAGAGCGCGCACATCAACGTCGACGAGTGCGGCGCGCCGGAGCGCGTCGGCGGTCTGAAGCTGCTCACCGTCCCCACGCCCGACGGCAAGCTCACCCCCGAGCTGATCGACCGGGAGGCGTACGGCTGGGACGACGAGCACCGCGCGATGCCGCAGGTCGTCTCGATCGCCCAGACCACCGAACTGGGCACGGTCTACACGCCGGAGGAGATCCGGGCCCTGTGCGAGCACGCCCACGCGCACGGCATGAGGGTGCACCTGGACGGCTCCCGGCTGGCCAACGCCGCCGCCTTCCTGGACGTCCCGATGCGGGCGTTCACCAACGCGGCCGGCGTCGACATCCTCTCCCTGGGCGGCACGAAGAACGGCGCCCTGTTCGGCGAGGCCGTCGTGGTGATCGACCAGGACGCCGTCCGCCACATGAAGCACTTGCGCAAGCTGTCGATGCAGCTCGCCTCCAAGATGCGCTTCGTGTCGGTGCAGTTGGAGGCGCTGTTCGCCAAGGACCTGTGGCTGCGCAACGCCCGGCACGCCAACGAGATGGCCCAGCGCCTCGCCGAGGGCGTGCGCGCGGTGCACGGGGTGGAGATCCTGCACCCCGTGCAGTCCAACGCGGTTTTCGCCCGTCTGCCGCACGACGTGGCCGAGCGTCTGCGCAAGCGGTTCCGCTTCTACTTCTGGGACGAGGCCGCGGGCGTCGTGCGGTGGATGTGCGCCTTCGACACGACCGAGGAGGACGTCGACGCCTTCGTGGCGGCCCTCAAGGAGGAGGCGGCCCGCTGAGCCACCGGCAATGACTGCATAAGTATGCGACCGATCGAAAATTGATTGACCCTTGATCGGTTGCATGCCTATGCTCTGCGGACATGCAGCTGATCCAGGAAACCCCCGACCTGTCCGCCTACTTGGCCGCCGATGAGGCGATCGACCATCACCATCCGCGCGTGCGGGAGACAGCCGACGGACTTGCCAGGGAGGTGGCGGACTCGTATGAGTATGCGCGTGTGGCGTTCGAGTTCGTCCGCGACGCCATCGCGCACTCGCAGGACTCCGGCGACCACCGCGTCACCTGGCGGGCCTCCGACGTCCTGGAGCAGGGCACCGGCATCTGCTACGCCAAGGCCCACGCGCTGGCCGCGCTGCTGCGGGCCGAGGACATCCCGACGGCGCTGTGCTACCAGCGACTGGCCCACGGCGACGGTTCGGGGCACGCCGTCCACGGCCTGGTCGCCGTACGGTTCAACGGCGCCTGGCACCGGCAGGACCCGCGCGGCAACAAGCCCGGAGTGGACGCCCGGTTCTCCCTCGACGGCGAGCGGCTGGCCTGGATCCCCGATCCGGAGGCGGGCGAGACGGACTACCCGGTCCTGTACGCCGAACCGCACCCGGCCGTGCTCGGCGCCCTCAAGGCCGCCCCCGACCGGCCGTCCCTGTGGCGGGCGCTGCCGGCCGCGCTCTGAGGCGGGACGCACCACGACCGCGCCGGCCCCGCCCGACGGCACGCGCTCCCGGCGCCCGGCCGGAGGAGTGCGGCCCCGGCGCGGGCCGCCGGCGGGACCGTCGACGGGGCCGGCCGGGCGCGGGAGTCAGTGCGCCTCGGCGGCGCGGATCTCCTCGGGCGTGGGCGCCGTACCGCCGAGATGGGCCGGCATCCACCACATGTCCTCCGGGCCCTTGGGCCGTACCGGGTAGGCGCGCTGGGCGCTCTCCAGCAGCTCCTGCACCCGCTCGCGCAGCCGCCGGGTGATCGCGCCCGCGTACTGGTCGCGGGTGGCCTCCACGGCCTCGCCGACCCGGATCGTGATCGGGATGTGGCTGCGCCTGAAGTTGCGCGGGTGTCCCTTGGTCCACAGCCGCTGCGTGCCCCACAGCGCCATCGGGACCAGCGGGACGCCCGCCTCCTGGGCCAGGCGCGCGGCACCGGACTTGAAGCTCTTCAGGGTGAACGACTGCGAGATCGTCGCCTCGGGGAAGACCCCGACGATCTCACCCGACCTCAGCGAGCGCAGCGCCTGCTCGTACGCCGCCTCGCCCTGCTCGCGGTCCACGGGGATGTGCTTCATCCCGCGCATCAGCGGACCGGAGATCCGATGACGGAAGACCGACTCCTTGGCCATGAAACGCACCAGGCGCTTCTGCGGCAGCGCCGCCAGCCCGTTGAAGACGAAGTCCAGGTAACTGATGTGATTGCTCACCAGCACTGCGCCGCCCGAGCGCGGGATGTTCTCCGATCCCCGGCAGTCGATCCTCAGGTCCCACACCTTGAACAGCGTGCGGGCGAGACCGATGACCGGGCGGTAGACGAGTTCTGCCATGGGCGGGGTGGACCCTTCCTTGCTCTGCCTGGGAAGGGGGCTCCCAGTTGGAAAGTTACGCAGCCGTAGGTTTACGGCTTGTCGCAGATGGTGCCCCATCGGCGGCCGTGTAGCCAGCCTGAGCGCCGGTGAACCGCGAGATTCTCGTCACGTCGCCCTACAACCCTTATGTCCCCCTTACTCCGTACGGGTCGTCACCTGCCGCGTGGACGCCCGCACTTCGCACCCGGGCCGCGCCCGCCGCACCCCGGCGTCCGTGGGGACCGGGCATTCCGCGGGAGGCCCTCCGGTGAGCCGGGAATCTCCGCGGTCCCGCGAACGCTGAACCGGACGATGACGGGACTGGTGGCGTGCGTGCCGGTGCTCGCGGCGGCGGGCGCCCGCGGGGCGCCGCGGCGACGGAAGGGAAGAACGCGGGTGCGCGGACAGGACGACGGCAAGCGGCTCGATGCGGCCGAACTGGGCACGCAGCTCGGCGAACGCGCCACGCTCGTGCAGTTCTCCAGCGCCTTCTGCGCCCCCTGCCGGGCGACCCGGCGGATCCTCGGCGAGGTGGCCGGCATGGTCCCGGGCGTCACCCACGTCGAGATCGACGCCGAGGCCCACCTCGGTCTGGTGCGCCGGCTCGACATCCTCAGGACGCCGACCGTGCTGGTCCTCGACGCCGACGGCCGGATCGTGCGGCGCGCCACCGGCCGGCCGCGCAAGGCCGACGTGATCGCCGCGCTCGGGGAGGCCGTGTGAGACCGGCCGTGCGGACCGGGGGGCGCCTTTCGGATGCCGGGACGAACTTGACTGCGCGTGCCGCCTGCCGTCAGCTTGAGCGCATGTCCTCGCACCTCCTTCTCCCCGGGCGGGCGCGCACCGGTCCCGCCCGCGCCGTGAGCGCGTGCTGTCCGGACCGCTGAGCAGCCGCGGCCCCGTTGGCCACCCCTGGAAGGAGGACGACCCCATGACGGCCACACCCGACCTCGACGCCGCCCCGCCGGCCGGCCCCGACCTGCTGCGCTCCGTCTTCCGGCGGCACGCCGCGGGGGTCGCCGTGATCACCGCCCGTGGTGACGCCGGGCCGGTCGGCTTCACCGCCACCTCCCTCACCTCCGTCTCCGCCGAGCCCCCGCTGCTCTCCTTCGGCATCGGCACCGGCGCCTCCAGCTGGCCCGCCGTCTCCACGGCCGACCACGTCGGTGTCCACATACTCGGCGAGCACCAGCGGGAGCTGGCCGCCACCTTCGCCCGCAGCGGCGCCGACCGCTTCGGCGCGCCCACCGTCTGGCGCGAGGGCCCCGAGGGCGTGCCCGTCCTCGACGGCGTCCTCGCCTGGCTGGTCTGCCGCGTCGTCGGCCGCGTCCCCGCCGGGGACCACCGGATCGTGCTGGCCGAGGTCCGCCTCGGCGACCCCAACGGCACCGGCCGCCCCCTCCTGTACCACCAGGGACGCTTCCACGGCCTGCGCGACTGATCCCCGTTCGTCCCCCGCTGCGGGACCGTCCGGTTCCGGTTACGCTGCGTTGCACAGGTCACAGTTCAAAGCGCTTGCTTAGCGGGAACGAACTGGGTGTACTGGCGAGTAATATCTCGGCTGGAGCAGGGGTCGCCCCGACCGGGATCGGCCGCTTGAGGCGCCTATGCTGCTTGCAAGAGGCAGCACCGAAATGACGATGCAGTAGGAGAGCCGGCGTGAGCTTGAGGATCGTTGTCACCGTGAAGTACGTGCCCGACGCCACTGGCGACCGGCACTTCGCCGATGACCTGACCGTCGACCGGGACGACGTGGACGGTCTGCTCTCCGAACTGGACGAGTACGCCGTCGAGCAGGCGCTGCAGATCTCGGAGAACTCCGACGACGACGTGGAGATCACCGTCCTGACGGTGGGCCCGGAGGACGCCAAGGACGCCCTGCGCAAGGCGCTGTCCATGGGCGCGGACAAGGCCGTCCACGTCGAGGACGACGACCTGCACGGCACCGACGCCATCGGCACCTCCCTGGTGCTGGCCAAGGCGATCGAGAAGGCCGGCTACGACCTGGTGATCTCCGGCATGGCCTCCACCGACGGCACCATGGGCGTGGTGCCCGCGCTGCTCGCCGAGCGTCTGGGCGTCCCGCAGGTCACCCTGCTCTCCGAGGTGTCGGTCGAGGACGGCGTCGTCAAGGGCCGCCGGGACGGCGACGCCGCCTCCGAGCAGCTCCAGGCCTCCCTGCCGGCGGTCGTGTCGGTCACCGACCAGTCGGGCGAGGCCCGGTACCCGTCCTTCAAGGGCATCATGGCGGCCAAGAAGAAGCCGGTTCAGTCCTGGGACCTGGAGGACCTGGAGATCGAGGCCGAGGAGGTCGGCCTGGAGGGCGCCCGGACCGCGGTCGACTCCGCGACGGAGCGTCCGGCCCGCACCGCGGGCACGATCGTCAAGGACGAGGGCGAGGGCGGCAAGCAGCTCGCCGAGTTCCTCGCGAGCCAGAAGTTCATCTGAGCCCGCATCCGCCGACCGCCCCCGAAGTCATCGAGCAGGAGAGCAATCCCATGGCTGAAGTCCTCGTCTACGTCGATCACGTGGACGGCGCCGTCCGCAAGCCCACCCTGGAGCTGCTGACCCTGGCCCGCCGCATCGGCGAGCCGGTCGCCGTCGCCCTCGGCGGCGGCGCCGCCGACACCGCCGCCGTCCTCGCCGAGCACGGCGCGGTGAAGGTCCTCACCCACGACGCCGCCGAGTACGCCGAGTACCTGGTCGTCCCCAAGGTGGACGCCCTGCAGGCCGCGTACGAGGCCGTCTCGCCGGCCGCCGTGCTGGTCCCGTCCTCCGCCGAGGGCAAGGAGATCGCCGCTCGCCTGGCGCTGCGCATCGGCTCCGGCATCATCACCGACGCCGTCGACCTGGAGGCGTCCGACGAGGGCCCGGTGGCCACCCAGTCGGTCTTCGCCGCCGCCTACACCACCAAGTCCCGCGTCACCAAGGGCACCCCGGTCATCACGGTCAAGCCCAACAGCGCGGCCGTGGAGGCCGCCCCGGCCGCGGGCGCGGTCGAGGCGCTGGAGGTGACCTTCTCCGCGCAGGCGACCGGCACGAAGATCACCGGCCGTACCCCGCGCGAGTCGACCGGGCGTCCGGAGCTGACCGAGGCCGCGATCGTGGTCTCCGGCGGCCGGGGCGTCAACGGCGCGGAGAACTTCGCGGTCATCGAGGCCCTCGCCGACTCCCTCGGCGCGGCCGTCGGCGCCTCGCGCGCCGCCGTCGACGCCGGCTGGTACCCGCACACCAACCAGGTCGGCCAGACCGGCAAGTCCGTCTCGCCGCAGCTGTACATCGCCTCCGGCATCTCCGGCGCGATCCAGCACCGGGCCGGCATGCAGACCTCGAAGACCATCGTGGCCATCAACAAGGACCCCGAGGCCCCGATCTTCGACCTGGTCGACTACGGCGTCGTCGGCGACCTGTTCGACGTCGTCCCGCAGCTCACCGAGGAGATCAAGGCCCGCAAGGGCTGATCCCCGTACGCCGGCACGAGGCCCCCGCGACCACGGACGGTCGCGGGGGCCTCGGCCGTCGGTGCTCACCCCAGGGTCAGCGAGGCCTGCACGGGCAGGTGGTCGCTCGGGAACTGCCCGTCGCGCGAGAAGGTGTTGACCGACGCCCGGTGCACGGTGACGCCCGGCGTGGCGAGGATCCAGTCGATGCGGTCGCCGCCGGGGGTGAGCGGCCGGTAGCCGTGGAAGGTGCCGTACAGCGCGCCGCGCTCGGCCGCCGCGTCCCAGGTGTCGACGAGGCCGGCGCCCAGCAGGGTGTCGTGGACCGGGTCCTTGTGGGCCGCGACGTTGAAGTCGCCGGTCACCACCAGCGGGAGCGAGCGGCCGAGTCCGGCGATCCGCTCGGCGACGAGGGCGGCGGCCCGCGCGCGTGCGTACGGGCTCGCGTTGTCCAGGTGCGTGTCGAGGACGTGGAACTCCCGGTCGCCGTCGCGCCGGTCGCGGAAGCGGACCCGGGTGACCATGCGGACGGAGCCGCCGCCCCAGGTGTTGGAGCCGATCACGTCCGGCGTGTCGGAGAGCCAGAAGTGGTCGTACTCCAGCGGGGCGAGGCGGCGGGTGTCGTAGAAGACCGCCATGAACTCGTCGCGGCTGCCGCCCGCGCGCCCGGTGCCGATCCAGTCGTAGTGCGGTCCGAGGTCGGCCTCGATGTCGCGCAGCTGCTGGTAGAGGCCCTCCTGGGTGCCGATGACGTGCGGGCGCTCACGGCGCAGCAGTTCACGCATCACCGGTCTGCGGACGGCCCAGCTGTGGGGCTCGGCGGTGCTCGCGAAGCGCAGGTTGAACGACATGACCCGCAGGCGGCTGCCGCGGTCCGCCGGGGCGGACGCGGACGCCGGCGCCGTGCCGGAGAGCGGCAGGGCGACCGCGCCGGCCAGGGCGGTCTTCAGACTCAGGCGGCGTGTGACTCGGCTGTGGTCGGGCACGGGTGCTCCTTCTGCGGCGGCTTCCGGGCGGGTCGTGCGGTGCTGCGGCACGCGGGGCGCCGGCCGCGCGGCCCGGCGGGAAAAGGTGTCAGAGGGGCGTGAACATGCCGGGATGGTGGAGTGGCCCGCGGCGTAAGACGGTGTTGACCGGCGGGAAGACCGCCCGATAGCTTCGCTTTACGGATTGCTTATTCCGTAAAGCGGAAAACGGGAGGGTGTGGGATGGGGCAACAGGAGAAGGTGACGACGAGCCTCGCGGACGCCGTCGGCGAGGAGATCGACGCCGCCCTCGCGCCGGTCGACGCCGAACTGGAGCGCCGCTACCCCGGAGACCCCGGCACCCGCCGGCCCGTCCACACCGTCTACGTCCCCGGCGACGTCTTCGCCGCCGACACGATCCGCTCCTGGGGCGAGCGAGCCCTGGCCGCCCTCGACGAACACGCCCCGGACGCCGCGTCGTTCGCCGCCGTCCTGGGACTCGACGACGAACTCGCCGAACCGGTGCACGCGCGCGTGCGCGCCAAACTGGAGCGCGAGCCGGTCGAGGACCTGCGGATCGACTTCGAGGACGGCTACGGCAACCGCCCCGACGCCGAGGAGGACGAGTCCGCCGCCCGCGCGGCCCGGCTGGTCGCCGAGGCGTACCGGACGGGGACGGCGCCCCCGTACACGGGCATCCGCACGAAGGGCATGGAGGCGGCGGTGCGCGCCCGGGGCATCCGCACCCTCGACGTCTTCCTCACCGGCCTGATGGAGGCCGGCGGCCTGCCCGGCGGGCTCGTCCTCACCCTGCCGAAGGTGACCTACGCCGAGCAGGTCACCGCCATGGCGAGGCTGCTGGCGGCCTTCGAGGAGACGCACGGCCTGGAGCCGGGCCGCCTCGGCTTCGAGATCCAGATCGAGACCAGCCAGGCCGTCCTCGCCGCCGACGGCACCGCCACCGTGGCCCGCATGATCCAGGCCGCCGGGGGCCGTGTCACCGGCCTGCACTACGGCACCTTCGACTACAGCGCCTGCCTCGGCGTCTCCGCCGCCCACCAGGCCGCCGACCACCCGGCCGCCGACCACGCCAAGGCCGTCATGCAGGTCGCCGCCGCGGGGACGGGGGTGCGGGTGTCGGACGGCTCGACCAACGTCCTGCCCGTCGGCCCCACCGAGCAGGTGCACGCCGCCTGGCGCCTGCACTACGGCCTCACCCGCCGGGCCCTGGCCCGCGCCTACTACCAGGGCTGGGACATGCACCCGGGTCACCTCCCGACCCGCTACGCGGCCGTCTTCGCCTTCTACCGCGAGGGCTTCGAGCAGGCCGCCGACCGCCTCGCCCGCTACGCGAGCCGCGCCGGCGGCGAGGTGATGGACGAGCCCGCCACCGCCCGGGCCCTCGGCGGCTATCTGCTGCGGGGCCTGGACTGCGGGGCGCTCGACATCGCCGAGGTGGCCCGGCTGACCGGACTGACCCGCGCCGGCCTGGAGGGTTTTGCGGCGCCCCGGCGCGGCGCCCCGGCCGGGTAGCGGACCCGCCGCTGCGGCCTGCCGGGGGCCGGCGCGCCCGCCCCGTGGTCCGCGCGGCGACCGGCCCGAGCCCGCGGGGACGGGGCGGCGGTGCCGCCCGGGGAGCGCGGACAGGCGCCCCGGCACCCGCCCCGAGGGACCGGACCGGCCCCGTACCGTCCGCTCAGTCCGCCGGCGGCAGCTCGCCCGAGCCGCGGGTGATCAGCCGGGTGGGCAGTTCGATGCGCTCGGGCGTGACCAGGCTGCCGTCCAGCTGCCGGAACAGGCGCTCGGCGGCGGTGCGGCCGAGCGCCGCCGCGTCCTGGGCGACGACCGTGACCCCCGGCTGCAGCAGGTCGGCGAGCTCGATGTCGTCGAAGCCGACCAGGGCGACGGGGCGGGCGTGCGCGGCGAGCACCCGGATCACGGTGACCGTCACCCGGTTGTTGCCCGCGAAGACCGCGGTGACCGGATCGGTGTCGGACAGCATCTCCTCGGCCGCCCGGCGCACCCGCTCCGGGTCGGTGGCGCCCAGGGAGATCCACGAGTCCTTCACCGGTATGCTCGCGTCCTCCATGGCCGCCCGGTAGCCGCGCAGCCGCTCGGCGGAGGTGTGGATGCGGGGCATGTCGCCGATGAACCCGATCCGGCGGTGCCCGTGCGCGATGAGGTGGGCCACGCCGTCACGGGCGCCGCCGTAGTTGTCGGACAGGACCACGTCCGCGTCGATCCCGCCCGCCGGACGGTCCACGAACACCGTCGCGACGCCCGCCCTCAGCTCCGGCTCCAGGTACCGGTGGTCGTCCCCGGCCGGGATCACCACCAGCCCGTCCACCCGCCGCGCGCACAGCGCCAGCACCAGCTCCTGCTCACGGTCCGGGTCCTCGGCGCTGGAGCCGTTGATGAGCAGGGCGCCGTGGGCGCGGGCCACCTCCTCGACCGACCGGCTGAGCGGCCCGTAGAACGGGTCCGCCAGGTCCTCCAGGACCAGTCCGATGCTCGCCGTGCGGCCCTTGCGCAGCACCCGGGCGCTGTCGTTGCGGCGGAAGCCCAGCGCCTCGATGGCCTCCTGGACGCGGCGCTCCGTCTCCGGCGTGACGCCCGGTTCCCCGTTGACCACCCGTGAGACGGTCTTGAGTCCGACCCCGGCACGGGCGGCCACGTCCTTCATGGTCGGACGGTTGCCGTAACGGGTCGCGGGGAGACGGTCGGCTCGGCGGGGCGTGTCGGGCACGGTGCGGTGTCCTGTCCTGTCGTCCACGGGGACGCGTCCGGCCAGCGGGGCGCGTCCGCCCATCGGGATGTCGGCCCACGGGGACGCGCCGCTCGACGGGGTGCGTCCCCGCACGGGGATGCGCCGCCCGTGGGCTTGTATGAGGATGTGGCGTCGAGCATAGAGCCTGGACAACGTTGTCAGAAGCGGGGACACTGTCCACCGCAATCTCCGGCCTGCGTCATCACCGCGAGACCGGCCTGCTGTTCCCTCTTGGTTTCTCATGGTTGACGGGGAGATCCGACACTGATGCACACCGACCTCGTGGCCGCGCTGGACATCGGCGGCACCAAGATCGCCGGAGGACTGGTGGACGGCCACGGCCGGATCCTGGTGCGCGCGCAGCGTGCCACGCCCGCGCGGGAGGACGGCGAGACCGTGATGCGGGCCGTCGAGGAGGTGCTCGGTGAACTGGCCGCCTCCCCGCTGTGGGGCCGTGCCGCGGCCGTCGGCATCGGCAGCGCGGGCCCGGTGGACGCCTCCGCGGGCACGGTGAGCCCGGTGAACGTGCCCGGCTGGCGCGACTACCCGCTCGTCGCACGGGTCCGGGCCGCGGCCGGCGACCTGCCCGTCGAGCTGATCGGCGACGGCGTGGCGATCACGGCGGCCGAGCACTGGCAGGGCGCGGCCCGGGGCCACGACAACGCGCTGTGCATGGTGGTCTCCACCGGCGTCGGCGGCGGCCTGGTCCTCGGCGGCCGGCTGCATCCCGGCCCGACCGGCAACGCCGGCCACATCGGCCACATCAGCGTCGACCTCGACGGCGATCCGTGCCCGTGCGGGTCGCGCGGCTGCGTGGAGCGGATCGCGAGCGGCCCCAACATCGCCCGGCGCGCCCTGGACGACGGCTGGCGGCCCGGCCCGGACGGCGACACCTCCGCCGCCGCGGTGGCCGCCGCCGCCCGGGCCGGCGACCCGGTCGCCGTGGCCTCCTTCGAGCGGGCCGCCCGGGCGCTGGCCGCCGGCATCGCGGCCACCGCGACCCTGGTCGAGATCGACATCGCGGTGATCGGCGGGGGAGTGGGCAAGGCGGGCGAGGTGCTCTTCGGCCCGCTGCGCAGGGCCCTGGCCGACTACGCCACCCTCTCCTTCGTCCAGCGCCTGACGGTGACGCCGGCGCGGATGGGCACGGACGCGGGTCTGGTGGGGGCGGCCTCGGCCGCGCTGGCGAGGACGCCGGGCGTGACCGCGGCCGGCGTCTGAGACCCCTCGGCCGGGACGCTTCCCCGGCTCCGGGCTCCGGGCTCCGGGCTCCTCACGGGCTCCGGGCTCCGGGCGGCAGGGCTTGCGGGGCGGTGGGCCGGCGGGCCGGGCGGCCGCCGTGCGGGTGCCGGGCCGTGACTCCCGGCCGCTCGCGCAGTTGAACCCGGCATGAAGAAGCGCAGCATGCTCGCCATCGCCTCCCTCGCCACCGGCTTCGTCGTCGCGGCGGTCACCCCCTCCCACGCCCTGACCGAGCCCCTGGGCGGCGTCGACGTCGACAGGACCGTCGGCGACCTCGGACGCACCGTGGCCGCCGACGGCCTGCCCCTGGACCACGGCGCCCCCGACGGGCGGCGGAGCGGGCAGGGGGACTGACCCGCCCACGGGTCCGGGACACACGGCGCCGGCGCCCCGCGGTCGGGGGCGCCGGCGCCGTGTGTCCGCGCTCTCAACTGGGGCTGGTTTCCGTGGCAGGGTGGAGCGGGCAAGCCACAGGGGGCCAAGAGAAGAGGGGGAACCGTGACCGTCGTTTGGATCAACGGCGCGTTCGGTGCGGGGAAGACGACCACCGCACGGGAACTGATCGAGCTGATCCCGAACAGCACGCTCTTCGACCCCGAGGTCATCGGAGGAGCGCTCACCCACCTGCTGCCGCCCAAGCACCTCGCCGAGGTCGGTGACTTCCAGGACCTCCCGATCTGGCGCCGCCTCGTGATCGACACGGCGGCGGCGATGCTCGCCGAACTGGGCGGGACCCTCGTGGTTCCCATGACCCTGCTGCGCCAGGAGTACCGCGACGAGATCTTCGGCGGTCTCGCCGCCCGCCGGATCGCCGTCCGGCACATTCTCCTCGCACCGGCCGAAACGATACTGCGGGAGCGAATAGCCGGCCGGGAGGTCCCGCCGGACCCGCCCGACGGCGAACTGCGCATACGGCAGTGGTCCTACGACCACATCGAGCCGTACCGGACCGCCCTCGCCTCCTGGCTCACCGCCGACGCCCACCCGATCGACACCAGCTCCCTCACCCCGTACCAGACCGCCGCCCGGATCGCCGAAGCGGTCGGCGACGGATCCGTGCCCGCCTGCGAGATCGTGCAGACGCCCGAGCCCACCGCCGAGACGCTCGCCGCCGGCGTCCTCCTCTTCGACGAGCGGGACCGGGTGCTGCTCGTCGACCCCACCTACAAGGCCGGCTGGGAGTTCCCCGGCGGCGTCGTGGAACCCGGCGAGGCGCCCGCCCGCGCCGGGATGCGCGAGGTCGTCGAGGAGACCGGGATCCGGCTCCAGGACGTGCCGAGCCTGCTCGTCGTCGACTGGGAGCCGCCCGCGCCGCCCGGCTTCGGCGGGCTGCGCCTGCTGTTCGACGGCGGCCGCCTGGACTCCGCGGAGGCCGGCCGGCTGCTGCTGCCCGGCCCGGAGCTGCGCGACTGGCGCTTCGTCACCGAGGAGGAGGCCGCCGACCTCCTGCCGCCCGTCCGCTACGAACGCCTGCGCTGGGCCCTGCGGGCCCGGGAACGCGGCGCGGCGCTGTACCTGGAGGCAGGCGTTCCGGTCGGGTGACGTCTTCGGCGGGCCGGGGCCGGCGGGCTCAGGGGGTGACGCCGTACCGGGCCGCCGCCGCGCGCAGCGCCGCGGACGCGCCGCCGACCACCGGGTCGCCGTGGCCGAAGCAGGCCACGTCCGAGTCGAGTTCCGCCAGCCGGCGGAAGGAGGCGACGGCCCGGTCCCGGTCGAGATGGAACACGCCCGGCAGGACGCTGCCGTCGGCCGGCGACGCGGCGACGGTGTCCCCCGTGAACAGCACGCCGTGGCGCGGGAGATGGAGCGCGATGCTGCCGGGCGTGTGGCCGGGCACGTGGACGACGTGCGCTCCGCCGCCGAAGTCGAGCACGTCGCCGCCGGACAGCTCCGTGACGCGGGCAGGCCGGGGGAAGCCGCCCGCGGGCAGGAGCGCGAGCGCCGCCTCGTGGATCGGGCGCTCCCAGTCCTCCAGCACCGGTGGCGGGCCGGGGACCTCGCCCCGCACGACGGGGGCGTCCAGGCGGTGGGCCAGCACCTCGGCGCCGCTGCGGGCCGCGAACTCGCCCGCCCCGCCCGCGTGGTCCTCGTGGAAGTGGGTGAGTACGACCCGCCGCACCGGCCCGGCCCCGCGCACCGCCTCGGCGATCGCGGCGGCGGAGCCCGCCGGACCGGCGTCGATCAGCGTCAGCGTCTCGCCGTCGCGCCACAGGTAGGCCTGGCCGACCGGGAAGCGCAGCAGACGGAGACGGGGGAGGAGTTCGACGACGTCCATGGGACGACCGTAGAAGGCCCCCCGCCCGCGGGCGAGGGGCTTCGGCCGAGAGCAGAGCGGAACTCAGCTCGTCGCGTAGTTGCGCAGGAACAGCGCCTCCGCCACCGACAGCCGCTCCAGTTCCTCGGGGGAGACGCTCTCGTCCACGGCGTGGATCCGCGCCTCCGGCTCGCTCAGGCCGATGAGCAGGATCTCCGCCTGCGGATAGAGCGCGGCGAGGGTGTTGCACAGCGGGATCGAGCCGCCCTGGCCGGCGTACTGCATCCGCTGCCCGGGGTACGCCACCGCCATCGCGTCCGCCATGGCCCGGTACGCCGGGCTGGTCGTGTCGGCGCGGAACGCCTGGCCCTGGCCGATCTGCTCCACCTGTACCCGCGCCCCCCACGGCGTGTGCGCCTCCAGGTGCGCCTGGAGCAGCTTGGTCGCCTCGGCCGCGTCCACGCCCGGCGGCACCCGCAGGCTGATCAGCGCGCGGGCGCCGGCCTGCACCGACGGCGTGGCGCCGACGACCGGCGGGCAGTCGATGCCGAGCACCGTGACGGCCGGACGCGCCCAGATGCGGTCCGCGACCGTCCCGGAGCCGATCAGCCCGACCCCGTCGAGCACCTTGGCGTCCTTGCGGAACTGCTCCTCCTCGTACCCCAGTCCCTCCCACACGGCGTCCGCGGCCAGCCCGTCGATCGCCGTGGAACCGTCCTCGTCGCGCAGCGAGTCCAGTACGCGGATCAGCGCGGCCAGCGCGTCGGGGGCCGCGCCGCCGAACTGGCCCGAGTGCAGGTTGCCCTCGAGCGTGTCGATGCGGACGCGCACCAGGGTCATGCCGCGCAGGGTGGAGGTGACCGTCGGCAGGCCGGCCCGGAAGTTGCCCGCGTCGCCGATCACGATGGCGTCGGCCTCCAGCAGCTCGGGGTGCTCCTCCGCGTACCGCTCCAGACCGCCCGTGCCCTGCTCCTCCGAGCCCTCGACGATCACCTTGACGTGCACCGGCACGCCGCCGTCGGCCTTCAGCGCGCGCAGCGCCAGCAGGTGCATGATCACGCCGCCCTTGCAGTCGGCGGCGCCGCGCCCGTACCAGCGCCCGTCGCGTTCGGTCAGCTCGAAGGGCGGGGTGGTCCAGGCGGCCTCGTCCAGCGGCGGCTGCACGTCGTAGTGGGCGTAGAGCAGGACCGTCCTCGCGCCCTCGGGGCCGGGCAGGTAGCCGTAGACCGACTGCGTGCCGTCCGGGGTGTCGAGCAGGGCCACGTCCGTGAAGCCCTCGGCGGTGAGCGCGTCCGCGATCCACCGCGCGGCGTCCTCGCTCCCGCTCCTGGGGAACTGGTCGAAGTCCGCCACCGACGGGAAGGCCACCAGTTCGGTGAGCTCCGCCCGCGCCCTGGGCATCAGCGAGGCGACGGTCTCGGCGACCGGATTCGACGACATGGGCACGCTCCTCGTGGGTGCGACGTTGTACCGATGAGTTACTTCCGTGAGTAACTTCTGTCCTTGTGTGATCGTGCGGGGTGGGCGCGTGCCGATGGGCAGGCAGCCGCGCTGCCGATCCTCCCACAGCGGCCTGTGACGACGGCCGCCGTAGGATGCGGGTGACAGATGGGGTGCCCCCTGCTCGGGCGATGCCGGGAGCTTGGGGGAGGCATGCGGTTGGATCGGAGCAGTAGACCATCGTGAGCAGCGAGAACTCTTCGGCGGACGACGCGCGGCAGGTGTGGGACGTCGTCGTGGTCGGCGCGGGACCCGCGGGGGCCTCGGCCGCCTACGCGGCGGCGGTCGCGGGACGGCGCGTGCTGTTGCTGGAGAAGGCGGAGCTGCCCCGCTACAAGACGTGCGGCGGCGGCATCATCGGCCCCTCGCGCGATGCGCTGCCGCCCGGCTTCGAACTGCCGCTGAAGGACCGCGTGCACGCGGTGACGTTCTCCCACAACGGCCGCTTCACCCGCACCCGGCGCTCCAAGCAGATGCTGTTCGGGCTGGTCAATCGGCCCGAGTTCGACCAGCAGCTCGTCGAGCACGCGCAGAAGGCGGGCGCCGAGCTGCGCACCGGCGTGACGGTCTCACGGGTCGAGCAGCACGGGTCGGCGGTGCCGGACCGGCGCACGGTCGCCGTCGTGCTGCAGGGCGGCGAGGTCGTGCTCGCGCGGGCCGTCGTCGGCGCGGACGGCAGCGCCAGCCGGATAGGAGCGCACGTCGGGGTCAAGCTCGACCAGGTGGACCTGGGCCTGGAGGCGGAGATCCCGGTGCCGGACACCGTCGCCGAGGATTGGAAGGGGCGGATCCTCATCGACTGGGGCCCGATGCCCGGCAGTTACGGCTGGGTCTTCCCCAAGGGGGACACGCTGACCGTCGGTGTGATCTCGGCGCGCGGCGAGGGCGCGGCGACCAAGCGGTACCTGGAGGACTTCATCGGGCGGCTCGGCCTCGCCGGCTTCGAACCGAGCATCTCCTCCGGGCACCTGACCCGGTGCCGTGCCGACGACTCGCCGCTGTCGCGCGGCCGGGTCCTGGTCTGCGGCGACGCGGCGGGGCTGCTGGAGCCGTGGACGCGCGAGGGGATCTCGTTCGCGCTGCGGTCGGGCCGGCTCGCGGGCGAGTGGGCCGTCCGGGTCGCCGAGGCGCACGACGCCGTGGACGCGCGCCGGCAGACCCTCAACTACGCGTTCGCCGTCAAGGCGGGGCTCGGCGTGGAGATGAGCGTCGGCAAGCGGATGCTGACCGTGTTCGAACGGCGGCCCGGTCTCTTCCACGCCGTGCTGACCGGCTTCCGGCCGGCGTGGAAGGCGTTCAAGGACATCACGCAGGGCTCGACGTCGCTGGGCGAGCTCGTCCGCAGCCATCCGCTGGCCCAGCGTGCCCTGACCGCGCTGGACCGCCGCCCCGCGGACGAGCGCGTCACCTCCTGACCGTGACCCGGAAGACCGGGTGGTCGGGCGCGATCCGGCGCAGCTCGGCGTCGGAGGAGTCCGGGCCGACGCCGTCGAAGAACACCCCGACCTCCGCCTTCCAGCGCCTGAGGTAGGCCCGCAGGAGCGGCGGCTTGTCGTCGTCGGCGACCTCGGTCGCGGTGAACGTGTCCACGCGCTTGCCGAGGCGCAGCTCGCCGCCGCCCGCCGCCCGCATGTTGTGCGTCCACTGGACGTGGCCGCGCGGGGCGACGAGGTACTGCCGCCCGTCCACCGTCAGCAGGTTCACGGGGGTGGTCCGCCACTGGCCGCTCCTGCGGCCGCGGACGGCCAGGATCCGGGAGCCCCAGACGCTGATGCCGCGGCGGCTCAGCCAGGCGACGGCGCGGTTGAGGACCTTGACGGTGAACCAGCCGGGCTTTCTGACGTGGGTGGACATGGGGCTCCTTGGCTGGGTGAGCGCTGGTCTGGTGGGTGAGCGCTGGTCTGGTGGGTGAGCCGTGCTCTGGTGAGCGGCGCTCCGTCGGGTGAGCGGCGCTCCGGAGGAATGCCGGTGCTCTCCCGTGTGGGCGGCGTTCTCTCGTTCGGCGTGCCCGCTGTTCGTGAGTACCGCTCCCTTCCGCGGGTGTCGCCCTCTCCGTGAGCGCTGCCCCTCTGGGTGAGCAGTGCTCCCTTACGTAGACAGCGCTCTTTTGTGTGAGCGGCGATCTTTTCTGTGAGCGCTGCTCTCTTTCCCTGTCAGTCTGCGGCAAGCGAATGCCTCGACACAAGAGCAGTGCTCACTTTCGCGTCGGCCGCTCTCCTTTGCGTGCACTGCTCCGACTTCGTGGCACACTGCCTCACATGACCAGCACCGCACACGGCGTGCGCGCCCGCGCCAGGATCGAAGTCACCGCGGCCATCAAGGAGGAGGCGCGCAGACAGCTCGCGGCGGAAGGCGCCACCAAGCTGTCGCTGCGGGCCGTGGCCCGGGAACTCGGCATGGCCTCCTCCGCGCTGTACCGCTATTTCCCCAGCCGTGACGACCTGCTGACCGCGCTCATCACCGACGCCTACGACTCGCTCGGCGAGGCCGCGGAGGCGGCGCACGACGCGGTGGCCGACGCCGGCCCCGCCGAGCGGTGGGTCGCCGTGTGCGAGGCGGTGCGGGACTGGGCGCTCGGCCATCCGCACGAGTACACGCTGATCTACGGGTCGCCGGTGCCCGGCTACAACGCGCCCCGCACCACCGTCCCCGCCGCCTCCCGGGTCGGCCTCCTCCTCGTCGGCATCGTCCGCGACGCGCATCGGGGCCTCGGCTTGGCCAAGCCGCCGCTGCCCGCCGAACTGCGCCCGGAGGCCGAGCGGATGGCGGTGGAACTCGCGCCCGACCTGCCGCCCGAGGTGGTGACGGCGCTCGTCGCGGCGTGGGCCCAGCTGTACGGGCTGGTCGGGTTCGAGCTGTTCGGCCAGTTCAACCGGATCGTGGAGGAACGGGAGGCGTTCTTCCGGCACGCCGTGGCCCAGCTCGCGCACGGCGTGGGGCTGGTGTACCCGCAGAAGGGCCGGGCCGCGAAGGGCGCCGCCTCGTAAGGCACCGGACCCGTCGGCCCCCGCTCCCGTCACCCCACCGCCACCGGCGGCGTCGGCAGCAACGCCGGGTCCTGGCGCAGGATCCGGGCGTGCAGGGACCGCAGCGCGGGCCCCGGGTCCGTGCCCATCGCCTCGGCGAGGCGCCGGCGTGCCGCCTCGTAGGCGGTGAGGGCGTCGGCCGGGCGGCCGGCGCGGCACAGCGCGAGCATCAGCAGTTCCACGAGGCGTTCCCGCAGCGGGTGCGCCGCCACGAGCCGGACGAGTTCGTGGACGTACTCGAAGGGCCGGCCCAGCTCGATCTGGCCGGCCAGCCGGGCTTCGAGGACGGTGAGCCGTTTCTCGGCCCAGCGCAGCCGCTCCGCCGCCAGGTAGGGCGCCTGCAGCCCTTCGGCGAACTCGCCGCGCCACAACGCCTCCGCCCGCCCGGCGAGTTCGCCCGCCCGGCGCAGGTCCCCGGCGTCCCGCGCGGCCCGCGCCTCGTCCACCAGGGCCCGGCGCCGCAGCAGGTCGTCGGCCCGGACACCGGTGAGCCGGTAACCGCTGCCCGTCCAGACCAGTTCCGCCCCGTCACCGAGCGCGCGGCGCAGCCCGGAGACGTACTTCTGCACGAGGTTGCGCACATGCACCGGCGGCGCGCCGCCCCACACGGCCTCGACCAGGCCGTCGTACGAGATCGAGCGGCCTTCCTGGAGCAGCAGCACGGCGAGCACCGCACGCTGTTTCGGCGGACCGAGCGGGATCTCGACGCCGTCGCGCAACGCGCGCAGCGGGCCGAGCAGTTCGCAGCGCAGGCCGTGCGCCGTCCCGTCCGCCCCCGCCGTCTCCGTGCCGTCCGCCCCCGTCCCGGCCGTCTCCGCTCCCGTCGTTCCCGTCCCCGTCGTCCCCTCGCCCATGCGTCGAGCGTATCCCGAGCGCCGCGTTCCAGTGGATCTTCCAGGGGCCGTGCCGACGGGGTACGGACACCGGGCCCAGCCTTCGAGGACCTGGGGAAATCCCGAGGAAGGCCCCGACGCAAGGCCCCCGCCATGCTCACCCGGCTCGGCCGTCCGGCCGTGCACCACAGCCGTACCGTGCCGGCCGGCTTTCCGACCGCTTTCCCGGGGCGCGGCGCGTACGGCGCCGGCGCCCAGGACGACCTCGACCTCTCGCGCTGGGACGCCCCGGCACGGAACCGGTGCGCGCCGTGCTGCCGCAGGCCGCCGAGGAGGACGACCGGTGATCCGTCCGTGCCGCGGGCGCCCGGCTCGGGGAGGCCGCGGGCCGGGGAGCGGAGGGTCAGCCCGTCGTCGCCCGCCGGGTCGCGAAGCCGATGGCGGCGGCCACGGCCGCGAGCACGGCCACGCTGGTGAGCGCGGCCGGCAGGGAGAACCAGTCCGCCATGAACCCGATGGCGGGCGGCCCGAGCAGCATGCCGCCGTACCCGAGCGTGGAGGCGGTGGCGACCCCGCTCGGGCCGGCGAGGCTGCCCGCGCGTTCGACGGCGACGGGGAAGAGGTTGGCCAGGCCGAGCCCCGCGACCGCGAATCCGAGCAGGGCCGCCCAGAGGGAAGGGGCGAGTGCGCCGAGCAGCATCCCGGCCGCCGCGGTGGCACCGCCCGCGACGACGGTCCGGGTCCGGCCGAGCCGTTCGAGGAGCACCGTCCCGCTGAGCCGGCCCAGCGTCATGGCCAGGGCGAAGCAGGAGTAGCCGACGGCGGCGGCTCCCGGGGAGGCGCCCAGGTCCTGCTCGAGGTGCAGGGCGCCCCAGTCGGCGAGCGCCCCCTCGCCGTACGCGGTGCACAGGGCGATCAGGCCGAAGACGGTCACCAGGCCACGGGTGCGGGCGTCCGGGCGGCGCGGCCGGTCCTTCCCGGACGGCGTGCGCTCCGCGGGCACCGGGGGTTCGACGCGCAGGAGGGCGCGTCCCGCGACCGCGGTGACGAGCAGACCGACGACGGTGAGGCCCAGCAGGTGGCGGGCGGGGGACAGGGAGCCCGCGACCAGGCCGCCCAGCCCCGCGCCGATCATGCCGCCCAGGCTGAAGGCCGCGTGGAAGCTGGGCATGACCGGCCGCCGCAGTGCGGTCACCAGGTCGACGGCGGCGCTGTTGAACGCGACGTTGATCCCGCCGTAGGCGGCGCCGAACAGCAGCAGGACGAGGCCGAGGGCGAGAGCGGAGTGGGTGAGCGGGGGCAGGGCGACGCTGAGCGAGAGCAGGACGGCGCAGACGACGGTGACGGAGTGGCTGCCGTAGCGGCGGCAGAGGCGTCCGGTGAGCGTCATGGTGACCACGGCTCCGGCGGAGACGCCGAGGAGGGCGAGACCGAGGGTGCTGGCGGAGGCGCCCGTCTGTTCCTTGACGGCGGGGATGCGGACGACCCAGCCGGCGAAGACGAAGCCGTCGAGGGCGAAGAAGGCGGTGAGAGCGATACGGAGCCGGGTGAGGTGGCCCGTGCCCGGCACGACGTTGTGCGAACAGGCTTTGTTTATCGGCGGCACAAAATCAGGCTAGGAGAGGTGCCGGGGCGGGGCAAGAGAGGGGACGGACCGTCCGCCGGGCGCACCCGGCCCGGCTGCCGTGCTCCCGCCGCCGACGGCGGGAGCACGGCGGAACCCGTGCCCGGGCCGGAGCGCCCGGTCAGACCGCCGGGGCCGGGTACGTGGGGTACTCCACCCCGGACACGTACTGGACGACGCGGATGACCTGGCAGGAGTAGCCGAACTCGTTGTCGTACCACAGGTAGAGGATCGCGTTGTCGCCCTCGACCTTGGTGGCGCCGGCGTCGACGATCGAGGCGTGGCGCGAGCCGATGAAGTCGCTGGAGACCGCGTCGGGGGCGCTGATGAAGTCGATCTGGCGCTTGAGCGGCGAGGTCAGCGACACGTTGCGCAGGTGGTCGAGGACCTCCTCGCGGGTGGTCTCGCGCGCGAGCTGCAGGTTGAGGATCGCGATCGAGACGTCCGGCACCGGTACGCGGATCGAGCTGCCGGTGATCTTCGCCTTGAGGTCGGGCAGCGCCTTGGCGACGGCCGAGGCGGCGCCGGTCTCGGTGATGACCATGTTGAGCGGCGCGGAGCGGCCGCGGCGGTCGGCCTTGTGGTAGTTGTCCAGCAGGTTCTGGTCGTTGGTGAACGAGTGGACGGTCTCCACGTGGCCGCGCAGCACGCCGTACTCGTCCGCCATCGCCTTCAGCGGCGGGACGATCGCGTTGGTGGTGCAGGAGGCGCAGGACAGGATCCGCTCGTCCGGCTTGATCGTCTCGTGGTTGACGCCGTGCACGATGTTCGGGACGTCGCCCTTGCCCGGCGCGGTCAGGACGACCTTGGCGATGCCGGGGCGCAGGTGCTTCGACAGGCCCTCGCGGTCGCGCCACTTGCCGGTGTTGTCGATGAGGATGGCGTCCTTGATGCCGTACGCCGTGTAGTCCACCGACGCCGGGTCGTCGGAGTAGATCACCTTGATCTCGTTGCCGTTGGCGACGATCGTGCCGTTCGCCTCGTCGACGGTGATGGTGCCCTGGAACTGGCCGTGGATGGAGTCGCGGCGCAGCAGCGAGGCGCGTTTGACGAGGTCCTCGGCGACCCGGCCGCCGCTGTCGCGGACGACGACGGCCCGCAGCCTGAGCCCGTTGCCGGAGCCGGACTTCTCGATCAGCAGGCGGGCGAGCAGACGGCCGATGCGGCCGAATCCGTAGAGCACGACGTCCCGCGGCGCACGGCGCTCGATCTTGTTGGCGCCCGTGGCACCCGCGACGGCCTCGGCGGTGAACTCCGCCACCGACAGGCCGCGGCCGTCGGTCCTGTACATCGCGGCGAGCATGCCGATGTCGATCTGCGAGGGGCCGAGATCGAGCGTGGTGAGCGCCTGCAGGAACGGCAGGGTCTCGGTGACCGAGAGCTCCTCGCCGGCGATCTGCCGGGCGAACCGGTGGGCCTTGAGGATGCTGATCACCGACTTGTTCACCAGGGAACGGCTGTGGAGGAGGACGGTGACGTCCCGCTCCCGGTGCAGCTTCCCGATGATCGGGATCATCGACTCCGCGATCTCCTCGCGGTACTTCCAGTGGGTGAACGAGTCCTCGTTGACAGTCACAGGCTTATCTTTCGAGCTAGGCAGCGCTCATATGCTAACCACATGATCGATCGCCCCTTCGTGCAGGGGTCCGCTCACCTGTGATCGGCCGTTCGGGTGCCGTCCTGTTCCTGTTCTCCGCGGCGGCCCCCCGCGTTCCCCCGGGCGCCACCCGCCCGGCGCCCCGGAACGGGCCGGCCGGAGACGCGGGCGCGACGCCTCCGTCCGACGGGGCGGGGCGGCGCAGGGCAAGGAAGTCTTCCCCGTGTGCGGGCGTGCGGGTCGGGAAGAGGGGCGTCTTCACCCGTGTGCCGGTGTCCGGGGCGGGCCGGGCGGGTGCGCGGACGCGGAATCCGGCACGGGCCCCGGCGCCCCCGCCGGACCGCGGGTGTAACCCGACTGCGCGCCTCGAATGGTGGGCGAGCCCGGAATGACTGACGGTGGATCAAGCCAAGGCCTCGGGTCACACCAGCTGATGTGGCTTCAGCTGCCCGTGCGCCACGGAAGGAACTCTCAGATGCGTTCTGCCCGCATGCTGCTCGCCACCGCGACGGCCACGGCCGCCCTGGTGATCACCGGATCCGCCGCCTATGCCCAGGTGGCGGGTGACCAGGACCGCGAGGACACCTCCTACAGCCAGAAGCACGAGGACACCTCCTCCGGCGAGAAGCACGAGGACACGTCGTCCGGCGAGAAGTACGAGGACACGTCCTCCGACAAGAAGTACGAGGACACCTCGTCCGACAAGAAGTACGAGGACACGTCGTCCGACAAGAAGTACGAGGACACCTCCTCCGACAAGAAGTACGAGGACACGTCCTCCGACGAGAAGAAGGAAGACGGCTCCTCCAGCGAGAAGCACGAGGACGGCTCCTCCAGCGAGAAGCACGAAGACACTTCCTACAGCAAGAAGGACGACAAGGACGACAAGTACGACAAGCCCCGCGGCGGGATCCACACGGGCGGCGGAGCTCTGGCGGCGGTGAACAGCGACGACTGGGACACCGACAAGTACGAGAAGCACGACGAGGAGGGCTACAAGGACAAGAAGGACGAGAACGGCCAGGACTCCTGGAACGACAACCACGAGAAGGACTACGAGAAGGGGCACGAGAAGAGCTCCGGGCACTCCGACCACGACAAGCCGCGCGGCGGGGTGCACGCCGGTGGCGGCGCGCTCTCCCAGCAGAACGTCACCACCAGCGGGCTGGCCGCCCTGGCGGTGGCCGGCACCGGCCTGTACGCGCTGAGGCGCAAGAAGGCGGCTCAGAACGCCGCGTGACATCGACGCCCGACGCCCTGACGACCGGGTCCGCCGCACGCGCGCGTCGCGTCGCGGCGGGCCCGGCCCGTCCCCCGCGTGTCGTGCCCCCTGTCGTGCCCGAGTGAGATGGTGACCGATGGCAGCCCTTCCCTCCGCTCCTCCTTCCTCCGCCGACGGCGATCCGGCGCCGCCGCAGCAGAAATCCCGCACCGGCACGACGCTGCTCTGGGGCGCGGCCGCCCTGGTGCTGGCGATGGGCCTGCTCGGTGGCGAGGACAGGTCGCCCGACTCCGGCCGGGCGCCGCACGCTCCGCCGCCCGTCGCGGCGGCCTCGCCCGCCGCGCCGGGCTCGCCCACCGCGCGCCCGGCGGGGAAGCAGCTGCCCCGGTCCAGACCGACCCGGCTGCTCATCCCCAAGATCTCGGTCGACGCGCCCTTCATCCGCCTGGGCATCGGCCGCTCGGGCGAGCTCGAAGCCCCTCCGGCCGACGACGTCAACCTCGTCGGCTGGTACGCCGGGGGAGCCTCCCCCGGCGAGGCGGGCACGTCGATCATCGCCGGGCACGTGGACACGGCCACGTCGGCCGCCGTCTTCGTCGACCTGCACAAGCTCAGGAAAGGCGACCGGTTCCACGTGGAGCGGGCGGACGGGCGCCGGGCGTCCTTCGTGGTGGACGACGTGGAGTCGTTCGACAAGGACCGCTTCCCCGACGAGCGGGTGTACGCCGACACCCCCCAGGCGCAGGTCCGGCTCATCACCTGCGCGGGGGACTACGACCGCGCGGCCAAGGACTACACCGAGAACCTGGTGGTCTTCGCCCACCTGGTCTGACGCGCCCGTCCGCCCTCCCCGGCCGGGGCGGCGTCCGACAGGATCGGGGCGCGGGGCGCGGGGCGCGGGGCGCGGGATGTGCCGCCCGTTCGTTCCGCCGCGGCGGCGCAGGGTCGCAGGAGTCGCGGGGATCGCGGAGCCGCAGGGGCCGCGGGAGGCGGGGGAGCCGCAGGGGTCGCGGAGTCGAGGGGATCGCGGAACCGCGCAGTTCGCAGGGCCGCAGGAGCCGTGGGAGTCCTCCGGGAGCCGCCGGAGTCCGGGGAGAGCGCCGAAGACCGGCATTTCCCCCTGACCGGGTGTCCTACAGTGACAACCACCTGTTCCGGAGACCCAGTGACCTGTGAGGTAATCGCGAACCATGGCGACCGAAACGTTTGAGTTCCAAGTCGAGGCCCGTCAGCTGCTCCAGCTGATGATCCACTCGGTCTACTCGAACAAGGATGTCTTCCTGCGCGAACTCGTCTCCAACGCCTCCGACGCGCTGGACAAGCTGCGCCTGGAGAAGCTGCGCGACGACAGCCTCGACGCCGACGTGTCCGACCTGCATGTCGAGATCGAGGTCGACAAGGACGCCCGCACCCTCACCGTGCGGGACAACGGCATCGGGATGTCGTACGACGAGGTCGGCCGGCTCATCGGCACGATCGCCAACTCGGGCACGGCCAAGTTCCTCCAGGAACTGAAGGAGGCCGGGGACGACAAGGACGGCGCCGGGGCCGAGGGCCTCATCGGCCAGTTCGGCGTCGGCTTCTACTCCGCCTTCATGGTGGCGGACGAGGTGACCCTGCTGACCCGGCGCGCCGGCGAGAGCCGGGGCACCCGCTGGTCGTCCCGCGGCGAGGGCACGTACACGCTGGAGACGGTCGACGAGGCGCCGCAGGGCACCTCGGTCACCCTGCACCTGAAGCCGGCCGACCCCGACAACCAGCTCCACGACTACACCTCCACCTGGAAGATCAGGGAGATCGTCAAGCGGTACTCGGACTTCATCACCTGGCCGGTCAGGCTGGTCCCGGAGAAGACCGACGGGAACGCCGACGGGGACGAGACGCCCGAGCCGGAGACGCTGAACTCGCAGAAGGCGCTGTGGGCGCGCTCGCGCGACGAGGTGTCCGACGACGAGTACCACGAGCTGTACAAGCACATCAGCCACGACTGGCGCGACCCGCTGGAGACCATCCGGCTCCAGGCCGAGGGCACCTTCGAGTACCAGGCGCTGCTGTTCCTCCCGTCGCACGCCCCGCACGACCTGTTCACGCAGGGCTTCAAGCGCGGCGTGCAGCTGTACGTCAAGCGCGTCTTCATCATGGACGACTGCGAGGAGCTGCTGCCGCCGTACCTGCGCTTCGTCAAGGGCGTCGTCGACGCGGCGGACCTCTCCCTCAACGTGTCCCGGGAGATCCTCCAGCAGGACCGGCACATCCAGGCGATGCGGCGCCGCCTGACGAAGAAGGTCCTGTCCACCGTCAAGGACATGATGGCCAAGGACCCGGAGCGCTACGCCACGTTCTGGCGGGAGTTCGGCGCCGTCCTGAAGGAGGGACTGGTCACCGACTCCGAGAACCGCGACGCCCTGCTCGCCGTCGCGTCGTTCGCGACCACCCGCTCCGAGGACGAGCCGACCACGCTCCAGCAGTACGTGGAGCGGATGAAGGACGGCCAGGAGGACATCTACTACATCACCGGCGACAGCCGGCAGAGCATCGAGAACTCCCCGCACATGGAGGCGTTCCGGGCCAAGGGCATCGAGGTGCTGCTGCTCACCGACCCCGTCGACGAGGTCTGGGCCGACACCGTCGGCGAGTACGAGGGCAAGCGGCTGCGGTCCGTCGCCAAGGGCGAGATCGACCTCGACGCCGAGGGCGACGAGAAGGACGGCGGCGAGCGGGAGAAGCAGAACGAGGAGTACGCCGGTCTGCTCGGCTGGATGAAGGAGCAGCTGGCGGAGGACGTCAAGGAGGTGCGTCTGTCGTCGCGCCTGACCGTCTCCCCGGCCTGTGTCGTCTCCGACGCGCACGACCTCACCCCGGCGCTGGAGAACATGTACCGGGCGATGGGCCAGGAGGTGCCGAAGGCCAAGCGGATCCTCGAACTCAACCCCGGCCACCTGCTGGTGAAGGGGCTGAACGAGGCGTACAAGGAGCGCGAGGACCGGTCGGACCTGGTCGAGGCCGCCGAGCTGCTGCACGGCCTCGCGGTGCTCGCCGAGGGCGGGCAGCCGAAGGAACCCGCCCGCTTCGTCAAGCTGGTCACGGACCGGCTGGAGCGCACCCTGTGACCACCCGGGGCGCGGCCCGCACCGGGCCGCGCCCCCGCGCCGGGCGAGCGGGTCAGGCCCCGGACCGCCCGCGCGTCACGGCCCGCCGCAGCGCCGGCCAGGCCAGCAGGACGACGATCGTCCCGTACACCGTCACCGCGAACGGCGTGTCGACCAGCCCGGTGACGCTGCCGTCGCTGATCTGCAGGGCGCGCCGCAGCTGCTGCTCGGCGCCCGGCCCGAGGACGACGCCCAGGACGGCGGGCAGCACCGGCAGGCCGTAGCGCCGCATGCCGAACCCGATCAGGCCGATCACCAGCAGGATCACCAGGTCGGTCACCTCGCCGCCGACCGCGTACGCGCCGACCGCCGCGAAGAACAGGATCCCCGCGTACAGGTACGGCCGCGGGATGCGCAGCAGCCGCGCCCACACCGGCGCCAGCGGCAGGTTGAGCGCGAGCAGCAGCACCATGCCGACGAAGAGCGAGGCGATCAGGCCCCACACCAGGTCGGCCTCCCGCTCGAACAGCAGCGGGCCGGGCTGGATGCCGTACTGCTGGAACGCGGCCAGCATCACCGCCGTGACCGCCGTGGTGGGCAGGCCGAGGGTCAGCATGGACACCAGCGTGCCCGCCGCGGAGGCCGACGCCGCCGACTCCGGTCCCGCGACGCCCTCGATCGCGCCCCTGCCCCACTCGTCGGGACGCTTCGACAGCCGTTTCTCCGCGACGTACGACAGGAAGGTGGGGATCTCCGCGCCGCCCGCCGGGATCGCGCCGAACGGGAAGCCGATGAACGGGCCGCGCAGCCACGCCTTCCAGGTCCGGCGCACATCGCCGCGGCTCAGCCAGGGACGGCCCACCGGGATCGGCTCGCCCGGGCCGCGCCGCAGGTGCGCCGCCACCCACAGGGCCTCGCCGACGGCGAACAGGCCCACCGCGACGATCACCACGTCGATGCCGTCGGCCAGGTGCAGCGAGCCGAACGTCAGCCGCTGCTGCCCCGTCATCCCGTCCAGGCCCACCAGGCCCAGCGTCAGCCCGATCAGCAGAGATGCCAGTCCCCTGACCCGGGACGCGCCCAGCACCGACGTCACCGCGACGAACGCCAGCACCATCAGGGCGAAGTAGTCCGGCGCGCCGATGTCCACCGCCAGGCCGGCGACCGTCGGGGCGAGCGCGACCAGCAGGACGGTGCCGATCGTGCCGCCCGCGAAGTGGCCGATCGCGGCGGCCGCGAGCGCCTGCGCGCCCCGCCCCGACCGCGCCATCGGGTTGCCCTCCAGGGCGGCGACCACGGCGGCGCTCTCACCGGGCGTGTTGAGCAGGATCGAGGTGGTGGAGCCGCCGAACATCGCGCCGTAGTAGATGCCCGCGAACATGATGAACGCGCCGACCGGGTCGAGCCCGTACGTCACCGGCAGCAGCAGCGCGACCGCCATCGCCGGGCCGATGCCGGGCAGCACGCCGATGGCCGTGCCGAGCAGCACGCCGATCGCCGCCCACAGCAGGTTGAGCGGGGTGAGGGCGGTGCCGAAGCCGTCCAGCAGGGAGGTGAGGGCGTCCATGTCACAGCACTCCCATCAGCGGGCCGCCGGGCAGCGGAACCCCGAGCAGCTTGTCGAAGACCGCGTAGGTGACCAGGGAGAGGACGGCCGCGACGAGGGGGTCCCGGTCGGTCCGGCGGCTGCCGAGCGCGAAGGCGGCGCCCCAGAACAGCAGCGCGCCCGCGGCCGGGAAACCGAGCGGCTCGATGAGGACCGCCGCGCCGAGGAACACCCCGGTCAGCAGCAGCACCGTGCGCCGGTCGGCGGGCTCCGACAGGTCGACGTCCTCGCCGGTCTCCGCCCGGCCCCGGCCGCCGCGCAGCACGTCGACGGCGAGCAGGGCGGCGACGACGAGCAGCCCGGCGCCGACGGCCACCGGGACGGTCCGCGGCCCGACCGGGCCGCGCCGGGCGACGTCGACGTCCATGGCGAGCGCGTCGGTCAGCACCAGCACGCCGAGCGCCAGCAGCAGGACGCACACGCCCAGTTCGGAGTTGTCGCGCAGCCAGGAGCGGCGGCCGGCCGGCGGGCGGCCGGTTCGCGTCGTCACAGTCCCAGCTCCTTCAGCACCGACACCACGCGCTCGTCCTGGGCGTCCAGGAAGGCCCCGAACTCCTCACCGGTGAGGAAGGCGTCGTCCCAGCCGTTCCGCCGCATCGACCCCTGCCACTCCGGCGAGCGGTGCAGCTCCTCGAACAGGCGGACCAGCTTGCTCCGCTCGGCGTCGGACAGGCCGGGCGGGGCGACCACGCCGCGCCAGTTGGTGAAGTCCACGTCGTAGCCCGCCTCCCGGAGGGTGGGCGCGTCGAGACCGCGGACGCGCCGCGGGCCGGTGACCGCGAGCAGGCGCAGTTCACCCGCCCTGATCTGGTCGAGGCACTCGCCGACGCCGGAGACGCCGAAGGCGACCTTGCTGCCGAGGACCGAGGCGAGCAGTTCGCCGCCGCCGTCGAACGGGACGTAGTTGACCCGCTTCGGGGCGATCCCGGCGGCCCGCGCCGTCAGCATCGACGCGAGGTGGTCGGGCCCGCCGGGCGAGGACCCGCCGCCCACCGGGAGCCCGCCGGGGTCCTCGCGCCAGGCGCCGACCAGCTCGTCGATCGTCCGGTACGGGGAGTCCGCGGCGACCACCACGACGTTCTGCTCCTCGGTGAGCCGGGCGATCGGGGTGGTGTCGGCGAGGGTCTTCGGCGCGTCGTTGGAACGGACGGCGCCCACGACGCCGAGGCCCATCGACATCGCCAGCTTCCCGTTGCCGTGCTCGCTCACCAGCCGGCTCAGCCCCACGGTCCCGCCGGCGCCGGGCAGGTTGAACACCTCGATCGAGTGGGTCAGCCCGGCGTCCTCGGCGTTCCTGGCGGCCGTACGGGCCGTCACGTCGTAGCCGCCGCCGGGCGTGTTGGGGACCATGAAGCGCAGGCCGGGGATCCGCGTGCCGGTGTCGGCGTCCTCGCCCGCCGTCAGCAGCGGCGGCCCCGCGAACACGAGCACGGCGGCCCCGAGCAGGGCGAGGGGGGTACGCAGGCGCACGAGTGCCACCACCTGTCGGTCCGGGGGTCGAGGGGTACGAGGGTCCTGCGGGGAGGGTGACGCGGGCCACATGGTGCCCGCGCGCCGGCGAGGTGTCTCGCTTGTGGAACCAACGGACGTTGTGGTCGTTGTGGTCGCCGCGCGGGCGTCCGTCCCCCCTTTCCGCCGGGCGCGGACGGGCGGGTCCGGCGGCGGTCTGGCGCTCGCCCGGCCGGTCTGCGAACGTCGCGGTGGGGAAGATCCCGGCGGCCGGCGCCCCGACGGGCCGCGGCCGCCGCACGCACGACCGTCAGCCACCTCGCCGGCGAGGTGGCGGAAGGAGCGCCACGATGAGCGACACGTCCCGCGGCGACACGCCGGGCGGCGACACGTACGGTGCCGGCGCGATCGACGTGCTCGTGGTCGACGACGACTTCATGGTGGCCCGGGTCCACCGCGCCTTCGTCGACCGCGTCGAGCCGTTCCGGGTCGTCGGCGTCGCCCAGACCGGCGAGGAGGCGGCCCGCGCCGCCGACGCCCTCCACCCGGACCTGGTCCTGCTCGACCTGTACCTGCCGGACGCCTTCGGCCTGGACGTCATCCCCCGGCTGCGCACCGCCGGGCACGACTGCGACGTCATGGTCGTCAGCGCCGCGCGGGAGGCCGACACGGTCCGCGGCGCCGTCCGCCGCGGGGTCGTCGACTACCTCCTCAAGCCGTTCGAGTTCGCGGATCTGCGGGCCCGGCTGGAGCGCTACGCCGTGCGGCGGGGCCGGCTGCTCGCCGCCGTCGTGCGCAGCCAGGCCGACGTCGACCGGGTCCTGGCCGAGGCGGCCGGCCCGGCGGTCCCCGACGCGCTGCCCAAGGGCATGAGCGTGGAGACCGCCGAGCTGGTCGAGCGCGCGCTGCGCGCCGCGGACGGCACCCTGTCCGCCGCCGAGTGCGCGGCCCTGACCGGCGTCTCCCGGGTCAGCGCCCGCCGCTACCTGGAGCACTTCCACGCCGTCGGCAGCGCCGAGGTGTCCCTGCGCTACGGCACGACGGGCCGGCCCGAGCGCCGCTACCGGTTCCGCGAACCCGGCGCGGGACGCCGGGCCGGCGACGGGGCGCGGGCCGGCAGCGGTTCCTGAACCGCCCGGGGTCAGCCGGAGGCGGTCCAGGTGTGGGCCACGTCCACCACGACACGCCCGTCCAGCGGCGTCACGCGGAACGGCAGCCGGGCCCGGACGCCGAGCCCGAACTTGGTCTCGCCCTCGAAGCTGCCGGCGAACCGGGCGTCCTGGAACGTGCGGTGTCCGGTGAGGTCGACGCCCGGCAGGGGGTGGCCCACCTGCGCGGGGTACGTCGGCGTGCCGGTGCCGGGGTCGTAGGCGGGCGCCGCCACCCGCACCTCGAGGACGGCTCCGCCGTCGACGGGGACCGGCCGGCCCGATCCGTCCTGCTGGACGCGGTCGACGTACTGGACGGAGTAGCCCAGGTCGTCGCGGGCCGCGCCGGGGACGTCGATGACGAGCCGGTCGTAGCAGGCGTGCCGGCCGGTCCTGACCTGGGTGACCGGCTCGGCCGTGGCGGAGCTGTCCGTCTCTGGGAGGCTGCCCCAGCCGGTGGGGCAGACGGCCGTCGTGGCGGGGGCGGCGTGGGCCGGGAGGGCGGCCGCTCCCAGCGCGGCGCCCGCCAGGACGAGAGCTGCCCAGGTCGTTCTGGTTCGTATCACGATGTCCCCCGAAGAGCGTGTGGTTCCGTTGTGCGTCTGTTGTCGGGTGAGACATCCGGGCCGGCCGAAGGGTTGCACCGGGCCGCCGGTGATTTCCGGACGGCGGCCGCGGGCCGGGGCGCGGATCCCCGGCGTGCCGCACGCCCGGCCCGGGCGGGTGCCGCGCGGGTGCCGGGCCGGATCGCCGGCCGGCCCCGAGGGCCCCGGCGTCCCGGAATCGCCGCCGGGGGGTTGTTCCGGCCATCGCCGGGCACCTAGGGTCACCTCCGGATGCAAGCGCTTTCTACACTTGATGTCCGCCGGACGTCCGAGGAGGACCGCATGTCCCCGCTCCCCGCCCGCCGCGTCGCCGTCGTCGGCACCGGCGCCATCGTCAGCGGCAGCCACCTGTCCGCGCTCAGAGCCCACTCCGGCCGGGTGGAGCTGGTGGCCGCCGTCGACGTGGACCCGGGGCGGCTCGACGCCTTCCGCGAGCTGGCGGGCGGCGAGGTCGCCGGGTACACGTCGATGAGCGCGATGCTGGACGCCGTACGGCCCGACCTGGTGCTCATCGGCACGCCGCCGGCGCTGCACCGGGAGCAGACCGTCGCGGCGCTGAAGGCGGGCGCCTGGGTGCTGTGCGAGAAGCCGCTGTGCCTGTCGCTCGCCGAGTACGACGAGATCGCGGCGGCCGAGGAGGCGTCCGGGGCGTACGCGTCCGTGGTGTTCCAGCACCGCTACGGCTCCGGCGCCGTGCACGCCCGCGAGCTGATCGCGCGCGGTGAGCTGGGCGCCCCGCTGGTCGCGCACTGCCAGACCACCTGGCACCGGGACGCCGCGTACTACGCGGTGCCGTGGCGCGGGCGGTGGTCCACCGAGGGCGGCGGCCCGACGATGGGGCACGGGATCCACCAGTACGACCTGCTGCTCCACCTGCTGGGGGAGTGGACGGAGGTGCGGGCCATGGCGGCGCGCCTGGTGCACGACACCGAGAGCGAGGACGTCTCCACCGCCCTCGTGCGGTTCGCGAACGGCGCCCTCGCCACCGTCGTCAACAGCGTGCTGTCCCCGGACGAGGTGAGCCGCGTCCGGATCGACTGCGCCGACGCCACGGTCGAGCTCACCCACCTGTACGGCCACCGCAACGACGACTGGAGGTACACCCCGGCGCCGCACGTGGCCCCCGAGCGCGTCGCGGCCTGGCGCGCCCCCGCCGCCGACGTGCCCAGCTCGCACACGGCCCAGCTCGGCGCCCTGCTGGACGCGTACGACGACGGCCGCAGGCCGCCGGGCAGCGGGCCGGACGCCCGCGCCACCCTGGAGTTCGCCGCCGCCCTCTACAAGGCGGCGTTCACCGGGCGCCCCGTCCACGCGGGCGAGATCGGGCCCGGCGACCCCTTCTACCCGGCGATGCACGGCGGGCACCCCGGCTGGGCCCCCGAGGAGCGCGCATGAGCACCCTGCGGATCAGCCACGTCCACGGCGAGCACATCGCGGTGGCGGCGGGCGGGACCGAGATCCTGCGCTACGTCTACCGCCCCGACCCCGAGCCGTTCGAGTCGCGCAAGCCCTACGCCCACCCGGTGCGCACCCTCGCCGGACACACGGTGACCGGCTACCGCCCGAACGACCACCGCTGGCACAAGGGCCTGCAGATGACGGCCAGCCATCTGTCCGGGCAGAACTTCTGGGGCGGCAACTCCTACGTGCACGGCCGGGGTTACCTGGCCCTGCCCGAGCGGGTCGGCTCGATGCGGCACGACGGCTTCCCCGTGTTCGAGGCGGAGGACGACCGGCTCACCCTCGCCGAGGACCTCACCTGGGTGGAGAACGGCGGCCGGGAGTGGGCGCGCGAGGAACGCGGGATCGTGCTCCACTCGGTCGACGAGCGGGCCGGCGCCTGGGCGCTGGACTGGTCGATCCGCCTGACCAACATCCGCGACGAGCCGCTGGTGTTCGGCTCCCCGACCACCGCGGGGCGGGAGATGGCCGGCTACACCGGGCTGCAGTGGCGCGGCCCGCGGGACTTCACCGGCGGGAAGGTGTTCGCCCCGGACGGCGCCGGCGCGGAGGACCTGATGGGAAGCCAGGGGCCGTGGCTGGCGTTCACCGCCGAGCACGACGGGACCGACGGGCACTCCACGCTCGTCTTCGCGCACGCGCCCGAGAACCTCGACGCGGACGGCGCGATCCACCCGTCGCACTGGTTCGTGCGGTCCGAGCCGTTCCCGACGGTCGCGTTCTCCTGGGCGTTCTTCGAGGAGTTCGCGCTGCCGCCCGGCGAGTCCTTCGCCTACCGCTACCGGATCGTCGTCGCCGACGGCGCCTGGGACCCCTTCCGGGTGGCCGCCCACCTGGAGGGGCTGCCGTGGTGAGCGCCGCCCGGCCCGCGCCGCCGCACCCGCTGCCGGGCGCCGTCGGCCTGTCCCACCTGAGCGCCTACGACTGGGCCGCCGCCGACGGCGTGTGCGGCGGCAGCCCGCACCTGCACCTGGTGTGCGCCGAGGCGTACGTCGTCACCGGCGGCCGGGGCGCGGTGCAGACGCTGAGCCCCGACGGCTACCGGGACATCCCGCTCCGGCCGGGCTCGGTCGCCTGGTTCACGCCGGGCACCGTGCACCGCATGGTGCAGGGCGGCGGCCTGCGCGTCACCGTGCTGATGCAGAACAGCGGGCTGCCCGAGGCCGGGGACGCCGTCTTCACCTTCCCGCCCGACGTGCTCGCCGACCCGGAGCGCTACGCGGCGGCCGCCACCCTGCCGCCGGGCACGGGACCGGGGACGGAGGCCGCCGCCCG
Source organism: Streptomyces glaucus (assembly GCF_039533365.1). Lineage (NCBI taxonomy): Bacteria > Bacillati > Actinomycetota > Actinomycetes > Kitasatosporales > Streptomycetaceae > Streptomyces > Streptomyces glaucus. The sequence continues at coordinate 108,387 of NZ_BAAATK010000008.1, read as the reverse complement.
GCGCCGCCGGGACCTCGCCGTCGAGGGCTACCTCGCCCTGCGCGCGGCCCTGACGGCGGGCGACGACGGCCCCTGCCGGGAGTTCCAGCGCGCCGCCGCCCGGCTCGTCCGCGACCGGGTGCCGGCCTGGCGCGAGCTGTGGCGGGCCGGCGCGCTGGCCGCCGCCGAGCGCACCGGCGCCCAGCTCGACGCACTGGCGCAGGGCGATCCGGCGTACCTCGGCGAGGCGAGCGCGTACGCGGCGGTGCCCACCCGGCTCGGCGGTTTCGGGATGTGCGGGCGCCGTGACGAGTACGCCCTGCCGGGGACCACGCCGCCCCACCACGACGGACGACGGGGGGCTTGAGGGGCCGCCCGCGCCGGCACGGCGCGGATCCGCCGCCGGACCGTCAGCGCCTTCGGCCGACGGCTCGTCCGCCCGGCACCTCGGTCGCCGCCACCGCCGTCAGCGCGGTGGCGGCGCTCGCGATGCCCAGCACGACGCCGGCGACCACGTCGCCCGGATAGTGCACGCCGGTGTGGACGCGGGAGTACCCGACGGCGCCCGCCAGTGCCCCGAGCGGCACCGCCGCGGCGGGCAGGACCACCCCGACGGCGGTGGCGAACGCGACCGCCGACGCCGTGTGGCCGGAGGGGAACGACGCCGACGTGGGCATGGGCACGTGCCGGTCCACGGTCACCCGGGCCGCCTCCCGGTCGGGCCGGGCCCGGCGCACCAGGCGCTTGCCGAGCAGGTTGGCGGAGGCCGAGGCGACGGCGACGGCGCCGACCCCGCAGAGCGCGGCCCTGCGGGGCCGGGGGCCGCCCAGGGCGAGGGCGGCGGCGATGGACAGCGAGATCTTGGAGTGGTCGGCCGCGTGCGACAGACGCCGCAGGGCGCGGTCCAGCGTGGGGGTGGGGGTGGCGGCCACGGCCGCGTACAGGGCGCCGTCCACGGCCCGCAGATCGCGCAGTACGGCGGACAGGGCGCGCCGGGGCCCGGCCGGGGGGGACGCCTCGGCCGGGAGCGGGCCGGTGGTGTCGCCGTCGGCGTCGGTCGGTTCGGTCACGGTGCTCCTCCTCCACAGCGTTCCCGCACACCCTGCCACGAGCCGGTGCCCGGCCGGCGTCACGCGGGCGGCGCGGACGGCGTTTCGCGGGACCTGCCCGGTGAGGCGGCCGGGGCCCGCCCGCGCGACGCCGGGGACGCGCTCCGGGCGGCCCGCGCGGCACCGGGGGGACCGGCCCTCGACGTCACCGCGGGAAGCCGCCTGCGCGGCGGCCCCGGGCACCGGGCGTCAGCCGAGCGCCCGGTCCAGGTTGAACGCGGCGCTGATCAGCGCCAGATGCGTGAAGGCCTGCGGGAAGTTGCCCTGCTGCTCACCGGTGTGGCTGATCTCCTCGGCGTACAGGCCGAGGTGGTTGGCGTACGTCAGCATCTTCTCGAAGGCGAGGCGCGCCTCGTCGAGCCGGCCGGCCCGGGTCAGGGCCTCCACGTACCAGAACGAGCACAGGGAGAACGTGCCCTCGTCGCCGCGCACCCCGTCCGGGCTGGTCCGGGGGTCGTACCGGTACACCAGCGAGTCGGACACCAGGTCCTGGCCGAGGGCGTCGAGGGTGGACAGCCACTTGGGGTCGGTCGGCGCGATGAACTTCGCCAGCGGCATCATCAGCACCGCCGCGTCCAGCACGTCGCCGCCCTCGTACTGGACGAACGCCTGCCGCGCCTCGGACCAGCCGCGCCGCATGATCCGCCGGTAGACGGTGTCGCGGCACTCCTGCCACCGCGGCAGGTCCGCGGGCAGGCCACGCCGGTTGGCCAGCCGGATCGCCCGCTCGATCGCCACCCAGCACATCAGCCGCGAGTACAGGAAGTCCCGGCGGCCGCCGCGGGTCTCCCAGATGCCCTCGTCGGGCTGGTCCCAGTGCTCGCAGACCCAGTCCACCAGCGCGCACACGTCGTCCCACTGGCCGCTGGAGATGGGCTCGGCCCACTTGTCGTAGAGGTAGATCGAGTCGATCAGCGCGCCGTAGACGTCCAGCTGGAGCTGGTCGGCGGCGGCGTTGCCGACGCGGACCGGCGCCGCTCCCCGGTACCCCTCCAGATGGCCCAGTTCCCGCTCGGCGAGGTCGGTGCGGCCGTCGATGCCGTACATGATCTGCAGCGGCCCCGACGATCTGCCGTCGCCCGGACTGATGTGCCGGGTCACGAAGTCCATGAACGCCGCGGCCTCACCGGTGAAGCCCAGCCGCAGCAGCGCGTACACGCAGAACGCCGCGTCGCGCACCCACACGTACCGGTAGTCCCAGTTGCGTTCGCCGCCGGCCCGTTCGGGCAGGCTCGTCGTCGGGGCCGCGACGATCGCCCCGGTGGGCGCGTAGGTGAGCAGCTTGAGCGTGAGGGCGGAACGGTGCACGTGCTCCCGCCACCGGCCGCGGTAGCGCGAGGCGGACAGCCAGCGCCGCCAGTACGCCACCGTCGCCGCGAACTGCTCCTCCGCCTCGGCCCGCGCGCACCGGCGCGGCGCCACGGCGCCGCCGACCTGGTCCAGCGCGAACACCGCCGACTCGCTCTGGGCGAGCTTGAAGTCCGCCCGCGCGTCCGGGCCGTCGGCCTCCAGCGGCACGGTCGCCGTCAGCGCCAGGGCCGGTCCGGCGGACTCGAACACCGCCGTGTCACCGGTCAGGCGGACCGTGTGCGGACGGGTGCCGTAGTCGAACCGCGGCGCCACCCGCGCCCGGAACGGCAGGGAGCCGCGCACGCACAGCACCCGCCGGATCAGCCGGTGCCGCTCGGCCTCCACCGGCCCGCCGCCGACCGGCATGAAGTCCTGCACCTCGCCGACCCCCTCCTCGGTGAAGAACCGGGTGATCAGGACGTTGGTGTCGGGGAAGTAGAACTGCTTCGTCCGCGCCGGCCCGGCCACCGCGAGCTCGAAGCGGCCGCCGCGCTCGGCGTCCAGGAGCGAGGCGAAGACACTGGGCGCGTCGAAGGCCGGGCAGCAGTACCAGTCGATCGTGCCGTCGGTCCCCACCAGGGCCACACTGCGCAGGTCGCCGATCAGGCCGTGCTCGGCGATCGGCAGGTAGCGCCCCGTCCGACCGGTCGGTGTTCCGTCCATCGGGGCCTCCCCTGCCGGCTCGCGCCTCAACCCCAGCTTAGGACCCCTCCGACGGGTCCCCGCGGCCTCGCGCCCGCCTGCGGACGACGGGCCGGCTACTCCTTCACGGCTCTGAGCACCACGAACTTCGGATCGCTGGCGACCAGCCGGCTGTTCCCGAACAGCCGCCGCAGCTTCACGTGGTATCCCAGGTGCCGGTTGCCGACCACCCACAGCTCGCCGCCCGGCCGCAGGGCGCGCCGCGCGCCGGTGAACATCCGCCACGCGGTCGCGTCGGTCGTCGCCTGATGCGAGTGGAACGGCGGATTGGTGAGCACGACGTCGACGCTGCCGGCCGGCACCCCCGCCAGCCCGTCCCCGACCCGGAACTCGGCGTGCCCCGGCGCCGCGTTCGCCTTCCACGTCGCCTCCGCCGAGGCCACCGCCTGGAACGACTCGTCCACGAACAGCACCTCGGCCCCCGGGTCGGCCAGCGCCACCGCCGTCCCCACGACTCCGTTGCCGCACCCCAGGTCCACCACCCGCCGGCCGGCCAGGCCGGCGGGCAGGTGCCGCAGGAAGAACCGGGTGCCGATGTCCAGCCGGTCGGCGCAGAAGACGCCCGCGTGGTTGACGACCGTGCGCCCCGAGACCGGGCCGATGCCGTCGGGGAGCGGATAGGCGTACGGCCACGGGTTGGCGGGCCGCTCCAGGGACGGCTCCGGGGCGCACAGGACGAGGCGGGCCTTCTTCTCGGCGAGCGACGTCCGGGTGGGGCCGAGGATCCGCTCGAACAGCCGCAGCGTCGAGGTGTGGATCTCCTTCACCATGCCGGTGCCGACCACGACCGTGCCCGCGTGCACCCCGGGCGCCAGCCGCAGCAGCTGGTCCTCCAGCAGCGCCAGGCTCTTCGGCACCCGCACCAGCAGGACGTCGATCCGGCCGGGCGGCGGGTCCTGCGTGGTGAGCAACCGCACCGTGCCGGGCTCGACGCCGTTGCGGGCGAGGTTCGCCCGGGTCGCCTCCTGGGCCAGGAAGGAGTCGGTGATCTGCACCGGCCGGTGCGCGGCGAGCGCGGTGGCCAGCGCGCCCCAGCGGTCCCCGACGACCACGACCGTGCCCGACAGGGGGATCTCCCGCTCCGCGAGGTGCCGCAGAAGGTACGTGTCGGAGGCGTCCCAGGCCCGCAGCCGCTCGCGCGGGTCCTCGGGGAAACGGGCCAGCGCCAGCTCGCCCCACGGTGTCGTCATACGGTCGCTCATCGTGCGTCAAGGCTAGCCGAGCCGCAGGTCGGCGCGGGCCGGGCAGGATGGGAGCCATGGACGCCGAGCTGTTCCCCCGAACCCGGACGCAGGTCGCGCCCGGCGCCGTGCACCTGCCGGACTGGCTGGACGCCGCCGGCCAGTCCGGGCTGCTGGCGGCCTGCCGGGAGTGGGCGCGCCCGCCGGCCGGGCTGCGCACGGTCCGCACCCCCGGCGGCGGCACGATGACCGCCCGGCAGGTGTGCCTGGGCCGGCACTGGTACCCGTACGGCTACGCCGCCACCGCCGTCGACGGCGACGGCGCCCCGGTGAAGCCGTTCCCCGCGTGGCTGGGCGACCTCGGCCGCCGCGCGGTGGCCGACGCGCTCGGCCCCGGGCAGGCCGCGGCGGCCGCGTACGACATCGCGCTGATCAACTTCTACGACGCGGACGCCCGCATGGGCATGCACCGCGACGCCGACGAGAACTCCCCCGCGCCGGTGGTGTCGCTGAGCCTGGGCGACACCTGCGTCTTCCGCTTCGGCAACACCGCGACCCGCGCCCGGCCCTGGACGGACGTCGAGCTGCGCAGCGGCGACCTGTTCGTCTTCGGCGGACCGTCCCGGCTCGCGTACCACGGCGTGCCGAAGGTCCACCCGGGCACCGCGCCGCCCGAGTTGGGGCTGACGGGGCGGCTGAACATCACGCTGCGGGTCGGCGGCCCGTAGGCCGCCGCCCCCCGCGGATCATGGGAGACTCGCCCTCATGAGCGGCAAGGCGGACCCCCGGCCGGCGGGGGACGGAACCACCTCGAGGACGCGGCTGGACCGGGGGCGCGGGGCGCTCGGGCCCGCGTTGGAGCTCGTGCACACCGGACGCGCCCCCACCCGGGCCGTGCTCACCGCCGAACTCGGGGTGACCCGCGCCACGGCCGGTGCGGTCGCGGCCGAACTGGAGGCGCTGGGCCTGATCCGGGTGGACGCCCGGCCCGGCGCGGCGGCCGGTTCGCAGGGCCGGCCCTCGCACCGGCTCGCGGTCGCCGAGGACGGGCCCGTGGCGCTGGCCGCGCAGATCCACGCCGACGGCTTCCGGGCGGCGCTGGTCGGCCTCGGCGGCCGGATCGTCGCCACCGCGCCCGGCTGCGAGGTCGTCGACGCCGACCCGGCCAAGGTGCTCGGCTCCGTCGTCGAGGCGGGCGCGGAGCTGCTGCGGCGGACCGGGCGGCGCTGCGTCGGCGCGGGACTCGCCGTGCCGTCGGCGGTGGCGGAACCGGAGGGGCTGGCGCTGAACCCGCTGCACGTGGCCTGGCCGGCGGGCGCGCCCGTGCGGGAGATCTTCGCCGAGCAGGTGCGGGCCGCCGGTATCGACGGCCCCGCGTTCGCGGCCAACGACGTCAACCTCGCCGCGCTCGCCGAGCACCGGCACGGGGCGGGGCGCGGCGCCCGCGACCTGCTGTGCGTGGCCACCGGCCACCGGGGCGTCGGCGGCGCGCTGGTCCTCGACGGCCGCCTGCACACCGGCAGTTCGGGCCTCGCCCTGGAGGTCGGCCACCTCACCGTCAACCCCGAGGGCCGCGCCTGCCACTGCGGCAGCCGCGGCTGCCTGGACGTGGAGGCCGACCCGCTCGCCCTCCTCACGGCCGCGGGCCGCGAGCCGGGCCCCGAGGTGTCCCTGCTCCAGCAGGCCGACGACCTGATCCGCGGCCACTACGCCGATCCGGCCGTCCGCACCGCCGCCGAGACCCTGATCGACCGCCTCGGCCTCGGCCTCGCCGGCCTGGTGAACATCCTCAACCCGGACCGGATCATCCTCGGCGGCCTGCACCGCACCCTCCTGGAGACCGATCCGGACCGGCTGCGCGCGGTCGTCGCCGACCGCAGCCTGTGGGGCCGCAGCGGCGGCGTCCCCATCCTGGCCTGCACCCTCGACCACAACAGCCTGGTCGGCGCGGCCGAACTGGCCTGGCAGCCGGTCCTGGACGACCCCCTGGGAGCCCTCACCTGACCCCCGGGCCGCCGGGGGCGGGGCACCGCGCGTCCCCGCGCCCCGGCGACCAGCCGGCCGGACCGTTCCCCGGCACGGCGACGAACACGTTCCGCGGCCCGGTCCGGCGGACTCCTCGGCGAGCTCGGCGATCCGCCGGTACGGCGTCCGCTTCCGCTCGGGCGTGCGGCCGGAGCGCATGGTGATCGCGACGTGCACGACGCCGGCGTCGCGGCGCGCCCCGGGGCAGTCGCCGTGGCGCAGCGTGCCGTGGGCGCCGTCGCGGCCGGCCGGCACCTGGAAGCGGGTCGTCGGGCGGGATGCCGGGCGTCTCCACCAGGGCGTCGTGCACGGCCCGGCCGGGCGCGTCGAGCCGGCCGGGCCCGGCGCCGGGCGCGTCGATGCGGACGAGGGACAGGTCAGCGGTGCTCCTCGCCGGGCGGGGACCAGTCGACGGCGAAGGCACGCGCCGGGTTCTCGACGAGGACGCGCGCCACCACCTCCGTGCCGAGGGCCGCCTCCAGCCGCGGCCGCAGCCGGCGCAGCAGATACGGCATCCCCGGGCCGTCCCCGGTCGAGCGTGCCGCGGCGGTCGTGGTGTCGCCGCCGAGCAGCAGCCGGTCGGCGAAACCCGCCTCGGCGAGGGCCTGCACCGCCTCCGGCATCCGCTGGTCCGTGGCGTGATGGGCGCGGGAGGGGCCGTCGAACGCCAGGTAGCAGCCGGACTCGGCGACCCACCGGTGCACCACGGGATCGGGGCAGCGGTTGAGGTGCCCGAGCACCACCCGGTGCGGCGGCACCCCCAGCCGCCCGCACAGCAGCTCCAGCACGTCCGGCGCGCCCGTGCCCAGCTCCAGGTGGACGGCGATGGGCGCCCCCGTCGCACGGTGGGCCTCGGCCGCCGCCGTCATGGTCCACCGGGCGTGCGCGTCGAGGCCGTGGAAGCCGCCCGCGACCTTGACGAACCCCGCGCGGACCCCCGACGTGCCGATGCCGGCGGTCAGTTCGGTGACGAAGACCTCCGCGAGCCGGCCGCGCAGGGCGCCGAGCGTCTCCTCGTCGTAGTGGACGGCCTGGTGCAGCCCGGTCGCGGCCACCACGTGCACGCCGGTCTCCCGGGACAGCGGCGGCAGATCGGCGGCCCGCCGCCCCAGCCCGTACGGCGTCCACTGCACCACCGTGCCGCCGCCCAGCTCCCGGAAGGCGGCCAGTTCGGCCCGCGCCGCCGGCACGCTCCGCAGCTCCTGCCCGGGCAGCTGCGGACTGCCGAGGAACAGATGGTCGTGCGCGTCGCACACGCCCAGGTGCTCCGGCGGCACGTCGCCCAGCACCGTGCGGACCGCGCTCACCACTGACGTCCCCGGGGCAGCCGGTCCCGTTCCGGCGCCGACAGGTGCAGCACCCGGAAGACCTCCCCCTCGATCCCGGGCGCGGCGTCCTCCCAGAGCGAGAAGTGGACCAGCTCCCAGCGGCTGGTGTCCACGGCCGCCGCCGCGAGCACCGCCCCCTTCCCGGCCGCCAGCCGGCCCGTCTCGCGCACCGCGTCCGCCATCACCCCGGACAGCGGCACCCCCTCGGGCACCCGCTGCCGCCGCCGCACCGCCACCCGCGCGGCGGCGCCGACGGCGGCGCCCTCCTCGTACGCCACCCCCGTCCACTGCCGCACCGGCGGCCGGCCGAAGTCGTCGCAGATCCCCTGGAAACCGCCGCCCCAGAGGAAGGCGTTCCGGCCCGCCGCGGAGTTCCACAGGTAGAAGGGGGCGTACTGGTTGACCGGCGAGCCGGCCACGCCGCGTTCGCGTACCAGGTACGCCTTGACGCCGAGCCCGTCCCAGGCGTCGAGCAGGTGTCCCCGCGACGCGACCCGGCGGCGGATGACGTCCATGTCGTAGTCGGCGGGCAGGGTGAGTTCGTACTGCATGGCGTGCACGGGGATCCTCTACGCGGCGGGGGAGCGGGGCGGGGCGAGCAGGGAGAGCAGTCCGCGCACGCCCGTGTCGAAGGCGGCGGGCGAACCGGACGCGCGGGCGAGGACGTAGCCGCCCTGGACGGTGGCGAGGACGGCCGCCGCGATCTCCTCGCCGTCCAGCGAGGACGCGAACTGGCCCTGTTCCTTGCCCTCCTCGACGATCCCGGCGATCCGCCGCCGGATCCAGTTCAGCGTCTCCTCGACCGGCGCGCGCAGCTCGGCGCTGGCCATCACGTCCGGGTCCATCGTCAGCCGGCCGATCGGGCAGCCCCGCAGCACCTCACGCTCCCGCCGCAGATACGCCTCGATGCGCTCGTACGGCGTCCCGCCGCCGCCGAGCACCCCCTCGGCGACGGCCCGCATCTCCTCGGCCGTCCGCCGGATCGCGGCCAGCGCCAGATCGGGCTTGCCCGTGAAGTGGTGGTACATGCTGCCCTGCCCGGCGCCCGCGCGCTCCAGGATCGCCTTGGGGCTGGTGCCCACGTAGCCGCGTTCCCACAGCAGCTCCCGGGTGGACTCGATCAGTCGCTCGGAAGTGTTCACACCCACACTGTACATACTGGTAGTTACAGAAATCGACCTCCGGTGGGAGCGGGGCCGGGGCGCCCGCCCGCTCCCCGCGGGGCGCGCACCGCCGCCGGCCGCGCCACGGCCCGCGCCCCCTGCCGGAGCCGGTCCCCGAGCGTCACCGGCGGCGCACCCGGCCCGGGCGGACGGCGACGGCGCGGCGGCCCGCCCGAGGGCCGTCGCCGGGGCGGCGCACGTCCCGCGGACGACCGTCGCGGACGGGGCGGGAGAGGGTCACCGCCCGGTCAGCCGGCAACGACGGACCGGGCGGGAGCGTGGTGCGGGCTGTGCAGCTCGGCCGGTTCCCCGACCTCGGCGAACGGGTGCGCGGGCTTCTCCCCGGCCGCGCGTCGCGGCGGGCGAGCCGGGCCGGTCCGCGCGGCCGCGGGGGTGGGCAGGGTGAACCAGACGACCTTGCCCGAGTCGCCGTCCGGCAGCACGCCCCAGCTCTCGCTCAGCGCGGCCACCATGGCCAGCCCGCGCCCGCGGGTCGCCAGCGGAGCGATGTCCCCGGGGTCCTCGGCCACCGGCAGCCGCGGGTCGTGGTCGCGCACCGAGACCTTGAGCCGGTCGAGCAGCAGCTCTATCTCCACGGTGCACGTCTTGTCGGGCCGGGCGTGCAGGTGGACGTTGGTCAACAGCTCCGTCACGCCGAGCGTCGCCCGGTCGATCAGGGAATCCAGGTGCCAGTAGCGCAACTGCGCAGATACGATTCTGCGGACCTGGCCGATCCGCGACGGCAGGGCTTGGAGCTCCACCGTGCAGTGCCTGCTTGGGTGACTGATCACGGCTGCGACTCCCCGACGTGAGGTCCGGAAGAACACGGAGTACGGATCCAGCGGGGCGTCTGCGTCAAGCCTCCACCCGCTGTCGTGGCCGGCGGGCTGGTTCGCAGCGTTATCGCCGGTAGACCCAGAGTGACGTGAGACCAGCGTGACGCACGGGGTTCGGTACCGCAACTCACGGACATCTCAACCGCTGTGCCCGGCTGCCCTGCGCACGGCCTCGACGAACCGGCGCGCCGCGGGCGGGCCCGGCTCGCCCGGAGCGGGGTCGTGCTCGCCCAGGGTGAGCAGGTAGCGGTTGCCGTTGAGGTCCGCGAGGGCCCGGCCCTCGGGGGCGTACCAGGGCTGGGAGGCGCGGACCGCCTGCACCGGCGCGCTGTCGATCTCGCTGCCGTAGCTGGTGAGCAGCTCCACCCGGCCCTTGTCGATCCGGACCTGCCCGGCCCGGGTGAGCGAGCGCAGCCGCTTGTCGATCCGTACCCCCGTGGCCGTGAACTCCGGCTCCGCCATGCCGCCCTGCCCCCTTGTGCTCGTCGTGGGCCGGACCGCCCCGTCGTCCGGGGCCGGGTCCGGCGCTTCGCGTCGTGCTCGTGGTCTCGTGATCCAGTGTGCGCCCCCGTCGGGGACCTTCGTCCCGCCCGGATCGCAGTCTGCCCGCCCCCGGCGTGGAGCACCAGTCCGCACGACGCGCTCGCGACCGGCGCAACGGAGCACACGCGTGAACGCGCCCCCGGGGCCGTGCACCCCCCTTGCCCCAGGGCGCCTTCGGGGCGCTCGAAGGCATGTCCCGCAGGGTGCCTTTGAGGCGCTCAAAGAAGCGTTTATGCAGGTGAGAAGGGTGAGAGAGGTGTCTATCATCGGTGTGCCGGCCGCGCGACGCGCCGTCGGAGCGCAGCGTGAGGAGCCCGTCGTGAGCACCGACCAGCAGACCCGCACCGGTGAGACCCTGGACGTCGACCGCACCGACCCCGCCTACCGGGCATGGCTGAAAGAGGCCGTCCGCAGGGTCCAGGCCGACGCCAACCGCTCGGCCGACACACATCTGCTGCGCTTCCCGCTCCCGGAGCGGTGGGGCGTCGACCTCTACCTCAAGGACGAGTCGACCCACCCGACCGGCAGCCTCAAGCACCGGCTCGCCCGCTCGCTCTTCCTCTACGGGCTGTGCAACGGCTGGATCCGGCCGGACCGCCCGGTGATCGAGGCGTCCAGCGGCTCGACGGCCGTCTCCGAGGCGTACTTCGCGAAACTGATCGGTGTGCCCTTCGTCGCGGTGATGCCCCGCACGACCAGCGCCGAGAAGATCCGCCTGATCGAGTTCCACGGTGCGCGCTGTCACTTCGTGGACGATCCGCGCGGGGTGTACGAGGCCGCCGCCGCCCTCGCGGCCGAGACCGGCGGTCACTACATGGACCAGTTCACCTACGCCGAACGGGCCACGGACTGGCGCGGCAACAACAACATCGCCGAGTCCATCTTCCGCCAGCTCAGGCTGGAGCGGTTCCCGGAGCCCGCCTGGATCGTCGCCACGGCCGGCACCGGCGGCACCTCCGCCACCCTCGCGCGCTACGTCCGCTACCAGCAGTACGACACCCGTGTCTGCGTCGCCGACCCGGAGAACTCCTGCTTCTTCGAGGGCTGGACCACCGGCGATCCGCACGTCACCTGCGACTGCGGCTCCCGCATCGAGGGCATCGGCCGGCCCCGCATGGAGCCGAGCTTCGTGCCCGGCGCCGTCGACCGGATGATGAAGGTGCCCGACGCGGCCGCCGTCGCCGCGGTGCGGGCCCTGGAGCGGGCCATCGGCCGCAAGGCGGGCGGCTCGACCGGCACCGGGCTGTGGAGCGCGCTGAAGATCGTCTCCGAGATGGTGGCCGAGGGGCGCACAGGGAGCGTGGTGACGCTGCTGTGCGACCCCGGTGACCGGTACCTCGACAAGTACTACTCGGACACGTGGCTGGCCGCGCAGGGCCTGGACATCGGTCCCTACGCGGCGACGATCGAGTCGCTGCTGCGCACAGGCGTCTGGCCCGGCCGGCCCACCGGCCGCCCAGGCGCCGGTCCAGGCGTGTGACGGCGTCCCGGAAGGCGCGCTCCGGCCCCGCCCGGCCCGGCACGTCGTCGGCGAGCGCGCGGAAGGCCGCCCCGGGGACGGCGGGGACCGGGCGGGCGAGGACGAGCCGTGCGGGAGCGGCCCGGACGAAGCCGGGCCCCACCGGGCGCAGACGGTGACTCATGGACGGACCCCTCACGGACCCACGGCCCCGGGCCACCCTGGATGACGGACCGTCAGCCGCCGGGCCGCGCGGCCGGTCCCCGGCCCGCGGCCCCCGGGGTCAGTCCTGCCCGGCCTCCGGCTCGCCCGCCACGATCACCCGCAGATGCTCCGCGATCTCCTCGCGCGCCGCGGCCTCCAGACCGGCGTCGGTCACCAGCGTGTCGACCTGCTCCAGCTTCGCGAACGAGCTCAGCCCCACCACGCCCCACTTGGTGTGGTCGGCGACCACCACGACCCGCCGGGCCGACTGCACCAGGCGCCGGTTGGTCTCCGCCTCCGCGAGGTTCGGCGTCGACAGGCCCGCCTCGACCGATATCCCGTGCACCCCGAGGAACAGCAGGTCGAAGTGGAGCGCCGCGATCGCCTGGTCGGCCACCGGCCCCACCAGCGAGTCGGACGGGGTGCGCACCCCGCCGGTCAGCACCACCGTGGCCGCGCCCTGCCGGGGACCCGAGCTGCGCTGCGCCGCGTGGAAGACGTCGGCGACCCGCACCGAGTTGGTCACGACCGTCAGGTCCGGCACGTCGAGCAGCCGGTGCGCCAGCGCGTACGTCGTCGTCCCGCCCGACAGCGCGATCGCCGCGCCCGGCGCGACCAGCCGGGCCGCGGCCCGCGCGATGTCCTCCTTGGCGGTCGGCTCCAGACCCGACTTGGCCTCGAAGCCCGGCTCGTGCGTGCTCGCCTCGACCACCGGCACCGCGCCGCCGTGCACCTTCTCCAGCACGCCCTGCCGGGCGAGGGCGTCGAGATCGCGGCGCACCGTCATGTCCGACACGCCGAGCTTGCGGGTCAGTTCGTTGACCCGGACACCGCCCCGGCGGCGGACCTCGTCGAGGATCAGGGCGCGCCGCTGCTCCGCGAGGAGGTTCTGATTCTCGCTCACGTACGCTCCGGTCCTTTCGCCTCACAGCCGTCCGACACGCCCGGCGCACCTTCCCCGGGACCCGGCTCCGCCCGGGCGGGGGACCCCCGTCGGCGAGGGCGTTCGCTCCCGGCCCCGGTGCGCGGACGTCCCATCCTCGCACGCCCCGCCACGGGCCGCGCCACCGGCCGCCCGACGCGCACATGACACCCGTGCAACATCCCTGTCTCACTTGTCACACGGATCGGGGAGATTCGGTGCCGACAGGTGTACGCGGCCGCCGCCGGCGGAGATCCTTGTGCGCGCACCACACAGCCGACGGGGCGTCACGGGGGACGAGGAAGCAGTGGAACGAACGCAGGAACGCGCCGCGGCGGGCGGCCCGGAGGAGCCCGCCCCGGAGCACCGGGAAGCCGGGACCGCGCTGGAACTCCTGGTCCACGGCGTGGGCGGGACGACCCCGCAGGAGATGCTGAACGACCCGCGCACCGTGCGGATCACCGGCGACGACACGGCGGCCGTCTTCCGGCGCGCCGAGGACGCCGACGCCGAGCAGCGGCCCGGCGACCACCGGGGCGAACCGGTGCCCGAGGCCTACGTCTGGTGCAACCTCACCTCCGGCAACGGCTCGCGCGCCCTGTGGCTGCTGCTGCTGCCGTTCATGGTGGTCAACCTCGCCCACTGGATGCGGCCCGCCGCCCACGGCCGCCGGCGCGCGGTCCGCCTGTACGGGCTGCTGGTGCGGCTCGCCGGGCTGTCCCTGACGGTGCTGCTGGTCGCGGCCGCCTGCGAGGTCGCCCTCGACCTCACCGCCTGGCAGTGCGCGGGCACGCTCGCGTGCGCCGAGCGGCACTCCTGGCTCGGCTTCCTGTCGCCCCAGGTCTCCGGCGGCGGCTGGTGGAGCCCGCCCGGCCGCAGGCTCGCCCTCGCCGCCCTGGTGCCGGCGGCGCTCACCGGCCTGCTGTGGTACCTCTCCCTGCGCACCTGGAACGCGTACGAGTCCCAGCAGCCGATGGACCGCGGCGACGAGCCCGACGACGACACCGGCCGCACCGCACTGGGCCGGCCCGGCTTCTGGTACGGCCGCCGCCTGGTGGCCCGGCTGCGCGCCGCGCACACCGCCGCCGGGCTGCTGACGGTGGCCGCCGCGGTCGGTTCGGCGGCGGCCCGCTTCGACCGCCGGCCCGGCGGCCCGGCCGTCCTCGACACGCTGGGGTGGCTGCTGACGGCGGCGCTCGCGGCGGGCGCGGTCGCCGTGGTCGCGGTGGTCTCCCGCCGGGGCCGCAGCGAGCGGCGCCTGGACCGGGAACTCGACGAGCGGCTCGTGCGCCGGCTGCCGCTCGCCGCGCTCGGCCTGCTCCTGCTCGCGCTGGTGTACGCCGGATGGGCGCGCCCCGGCTGGGAGTCGGCCGGCCGGCTGCCGGGGGACGCCGCCTTCGGCGCGCTCGCCCTGGCGCAGGGGCTGCTCGTGGTCGCCCTCGGCGTGGTCGCCCACGCGCTGCACCGCACCCGTCCCGACCCGCGTGCCGCGATGCGGGGCCTCGGCGGACCCGCGGTCGCCCTGCTGGCCTGCGCCCTGGGCGGCGTGATGTCCGGCGGCGTCGCCCAGCGGGTGTCCGACTGGCTGGACGGCACCGGCGCGTCCCTGGACGGACCACCGGTCCTGCTGACCTGGCAGGCATCCGTGATCCCGCTGCTGCTGGCGGTGCTGCTGGTGCTGTGCGGCGTCCTGGCCCGGCGCACCGTGCGGCTGGCCCGCGCCGAACGCACCGCCGTGGAGGCCGGTCTCGAGGGAGAGCCCGGCGACCCGGGACGCACCCGCAGCATCGCCCGCGCCCGCGCGATGGCCGCGCTCACCGACCGGGGCCCCCTCCTCGTCGCCGTCACCTCCGCCACGACCCTGCTGCTGGGCACCGCGGCACTGGTGGGCGCCCTGACGACCGACGAGGTGCCGGCCGAGGCCGCCGAGGGGACGTACGCCTTCGCGCACGGCGCCGCCGAGACCGCGCAGGCACTGGGCTCCTGGCTGGTCGGCCTCGGCTTCCTGCTGTTCGTCACCTGGGGCAGGCGCGCCTACAAGGACGCCTCCGCCCGCCGCACCATCGGCATCCTGTGGGACGTCGGCACCTTCTGGCCGCGCGCCGCCCACCCCTTCGCACCGCCCTGCTACGCCGAGCGCGCGGTCCCCGACCTGACCTGGCGGATCGCGACCTGGACCCGCGCCACCGGCGGCCGGCTGGTGATCTCCGGGCACTCCCAGGGCAGCGTGCTCGCCGCCGCGGCGGCCTGGCAACTGGCGGCCCCCGACCGCAAACGCGTCGCCCTGCTGACCTACGGCTCCCCGCTGGAGCGCCTGTACGGCCGCTGGTTCCCGGCCCACTTCGGGCCGGCCGCGCTGACCTCCCTGCACCACGACGTCGACTGCTGGCGCAACCTGTACCGGCTCACCGACCCCATCGGCGGCCCGGTGCGCCTGCCCGGCGACCGCGGCCCCGAAGTGGACCGGGCACCGCTGAAGGACCCGCTGGCGTACGGCCGTACCGAGCGCCTTCCGCTGCCCGCGCCGATCCTGGGCCACTCCGACTACCAGGCGGACCCGGCGTTCGCCGAGGAGCGGCAGCGGCTGCTGGCCCGGCTGCGCCCCGGCGTGCCCGCCCCGCGCCGCACCGGGCAGCGGTCCGAGGCGGACGCCGACGGCGCTCAGGGCAGTTCGGGCAGGTCCTCGGCGTAGAGCAGGGTCAGGTCGTCCGTGCTGGGGTCGTCCAGCTGGGCGACCCGGCTCGCGTGCCGCTCCACCATCGCCTCGAAGGTCTGCCGCGCGGTGCGGCCGTTGCCGAACGCGGGGCCCTTGGGGATCGCCGCGAAGTACTCCAGCAGCGCCCGGTCCGCGCCCGGCGCGAGCCGGTACTCGTGCTCCTCCGCCTGCTGCTGCACGATCCGCAGCAGTTCCTCGGGGCCGTAGTCGCCGAAGGTGATGGTCCGTGAGAAGCGGGAGGCGACACCCGGGTTGACCGAAAGGAACCGTTCCATCTCCGCCGTGTAGCCCGCGACGATCACCACGACCGCGTCCCGGTGATCCTCCATCAGCTTCACCAGCGTGTCGATGGCCTCCTTGCCGAAGTCGCGGCCCGCGTCCTCGGGCGACAGCGCGTACGCCTCGTCGATGAACAGCACCCCGCCGCGCGCCTTCTCGAACGCCTCCTGGGTGCGGATCGCGGTGGAGCCGATGTGCTCGCCGACCAGGTCGACGCGGGACACCTCCACCAGGTGGCCCTTCTCCAGCACGCCGAGGGAGGCGAGGATCTCGCCGTAGAGGCGGGCGACCGTGGTCTTGCCGGTGCCGGGGGAGCCCGTGAAGACCAGGTGGCGCTTGACGGAGGCCGCCTTCAGACCCGCCCGCTGCCGGCGCCGGCCCACCTCGATCATGTCGGTCAGGGCGCGCACCTCGCGCTTGACGCTCTCCAGGCCCACCAGCGCGTCGAGTTCACCCAGCACGTCCTGCGGCGTCCGCACCGGCTTCTCCGGCTCGGCGGGCGTGAGCAGCGGCTCCTGCTCGGTGCTGCGCTGCCCGGGGA
Source organism: Streptomyces glaucus (assembly GCF_039533365.1). Lineage (NCBI taxonomy): Bacteria > Bacillati > Actinomycetota > Actinomycetes > Kitasatosporales > Streptomycetaceae > Streptomyces > Streptomyces glaucus. The sequence goes on along the minus strand of NZ_BAAATK010000008.1, from coordinate 92,050 downwards.
TCACCCCCAGCAGCCCCGGCGACCGGTTCACCGTCTGCACGGCCGTCTCGCGCGCCGCGGGCGGCCTGAGGCCGCCGCTCTCGTCGCTGGTGCAGTCCTCCACGAGCGGACCCGCGTCCGGGCTCGCGTCCGGCCCGCCGTCCGCGAACTCGTACCCGCCGCGCGCGCACCGCTCGGTCCGGCACTTGCGCAGCGTGGTGCGGCAGCCGTCGATCACGTGGAAGCCGTAGCCGCCGCTGCCGGTCACCCGGCAGTGCAGGAAGCTGCCGCGGCCGCCCGCCGAGACGTAGAAGCCGGCTTCCGCGGGGGAGTCGACCGTGCAGCGCTCGACGGTGGGGTCGGCGCCCTTGGTGACGATCACGCCGGTCTGCGTGCCGTCCAGGGTGCAGTTGTTCAGGGTGCCGCCGCTGCCGTGGTCGCGGAACCAGGCGCCGGTCGCCGCGTCCCGGATGCGGCAGTCGTCGAGCTGCGCGGTGGCGCCGTCGCTCACCGACACGGCCGTGTTGCGCACCTGCGACAGATCGCTGTCGACGACGTCCGCGCGGGAACCGCGGTCGAGGACGAACAGGGCGTCCGGCACGTCGTGCACCCGGCAGGAGTCGAGGACCGCGGTCGCGCCGTCGCTGACCCACACGGCGGGGTAGTCGCCGGTGCTGTCGAAGATCTCGCACTGGTTGGCGTCCACCCGCGTGCCCGGGTCCCACACCGACAGGCCGTTGCGGCCGAACTGCCGCACGCTGGTGCGGGTCAGCGTCAGCACCGAACGGGAGCGCAGGTCGACCGCGTTCTCCGGGATGTCGTGGATACGGCAGTCGGCGAGGGTGAGCACGGCGTCCGTGTCGAGCGTGACGCCGTCGGCGGTGGTGCGGTGCACGTCGCAGTCGGTGAGGTGCGCGGTGGCCCGGCCGGTGACCTGGACGCCGCTGCCCCGCACCTCGTACACCTCGCACCCCACGGCCTCCAGCGCGGAGTTCTCGCCCGTCGCCGTCAGGCCCGAGCCCGAGGCGTGGTGCACGCGGCAGCGCTCCAGCCGGGGGTGGGCGCCGCCGCGCACCGCGACGCCCGCCTGGCCGGCGGCGACGACCTCGCAGTCCTCGAACACCCCGCCCCCGCCGTCCAGGACGGCGATGCCGATGCCGCCCGCGTTGTCGACGGTGCAGCGCCGCACGGTCGGCCGGGCGCTGCCGCGCACCTCGATCCCGGTGGCGGAGCGCGTCACGACGCGGACGTCCGTCAGCTCCGGCGTCCCCTCCTCGACGAGCACGGCCGGCGCGGCGGCGTCCTGGCCCTCCACGTGCAGGTCGTGGACCACCGCCGAGGCGCGCACCGTCAGCGGCACCCCGTCCACGGGCGCGATGCGCACCGAGCCGGGGGAGCCCTCGGGGCCGCGTAGGGTCACCGCCCGCTGGACGACCAGGTTCTCCCGGTAGGTGCCGGGGGCGATGGTGAGCACGTCACCGTCGGCCGCGGCCTCCAGAGCGGCGGCGAGCGATGCGTACTCACCCGTGCGGCGCCGCCACCGCGACGTGCCGGTGTGCGTCACCTGGACCGTGCCCTGTGCCATGGCGTTGCTGTGCCCCCACCTCGTCGTACTGCGCGAGTTGTCGCCGATCGGTTCGGCCGGTCCACCGTAGCGTGCGCACGGGCGGCGGGTTGACCGGAGGCGGCAGGTCGCCGGCTGCCGGTGCCCGTCCTGCCCCGGTCCGGTCCCGCGCGGTCCCGCGCCCGGTCCCCGCGGGCGTACCCGCGGCGGACCGTGCGCCGGACGATCAGCCGCCGGACGGCCTCGACGCAGCCGGCGGCGGGGCCCGGCGCCGGCTGTGTCGAGGACGGCGTGCCTCGCCGCCTCGCCGGGCGGCTACGGGAGGACCGTGACCGGGTCGCCGACCCGGATTGTGCCGCGGGAGCAGGGCACCAGGTTCAGCCCGAAGACCAGCGCGCCGTCCAGGCGGCGGTGCAGCCCGAGGGTGTGCAGGGGCTCCCGGCCGCGTTCGGCGGTGCCCTGGTCGGTCGTGGTCACCACGCACCGCCCGCACCTCTTGGCGACGCGGAAGGCGACCTCGCCGATGGTGACGCGGGACCAGCCGTCCTCGGCCCACGCCGCGGTGCCCGCCACGACGACGCCGGGCCGGAAGCGGTTCATGGGCACCGGGCCCTCGTCCGCGTGCCTCCCTTGCGCGATCAGGGAGTTGAGGGCGTCGAGGGAGGCGGTCGTGGTGAGCAGCAGCGGGTAGCCGTCGGCGAAGGAGACGGTCTCGCCCGGCAGCGCGTACTGCGGGTCGACGGGCCGCCGCACGGCCGGGTCGTCCAGGTGCACGAGCCGCACGCCTGTCCCGAGACAGGCGCTGCACCAGGCGTGCGCGGCGGCGTCCTCGGCGGGCACCGCCTCGATCCTGTCGCGGAAGATCTCCACCGGCACCGTGCCGGCCGGCCGGGGAACCGGCACCGTCAGCGGCCGCATGCCGGGAGCGGACAGCCGCACGCCGCCGCCGGGCAGGGGCTCGGCGGCGGCCAGGGCGAGGCGCGGCTGCCGGCGTTGCGTGACGACCCTTCCCCCGTCGTCGATCAGCGCCCAGCGCCGGTCTCCGGCCAGTCCCCAGGGCTCCACGGCGCACTCCCGGAGCGCCGGGCCCCGCAGCGCCTTGACCGGATGGACGTGGATCGACCGCAGTCGCGCGTTCCCCATGGGGTCATCGTGTCAGGCGGCACGACGACCCGGAGCGGCTCAGTAGCCGCGGTACTGCTGCTGGTTGCCGTACGGATCCTGGTACGGCGCCGGAGCCGGCCGGGGAGCCGCGGGGCGCATCGCCTCGTAGCCCGCGGGGGCGGCGGCGTAACCCGCGGGGGCGGCGGCGGGCGGACGCGGCTGCTGCGGCTGCTGCGGGCCGGGGTAGCCGCGCGGAGCCGTCGCCTGCTGCGGGATGTAGGCGGCGGGCGCCTGCTGCGGCGGCGCGGGCTGCGGAGCCTGCTGCGGATAGCCGTAGGAGGGCTGGGCCGGGGCCGCCGGGAGGGCGGGCAGTGCCGACGGGAGCGCGGGCAGCTGGCTGCTCGGCGTGTCGTACGGCGCGGGGACCCGGATCGGGGCGATCTGCGGGGTGCCCCGCTCGGCCACGAGCGAGTCGTAGATCGGGGTGTCCGGGAAGGAGGCGGAGTAGTAGCCGCCACCATAGGTGGAGCGGGGGGAGGTCATGGCACATAAGTTAAGCCCACGATGTGCTGGTTGGGGAGACCGATAAGAGGGTTGTTTTCCGTGTCCGTGATGACGTGGAACCCCCAATGTGAGCGAATTCGGTGAAAAGGGACGACACGCAGATCAGTTGTCGTGTAAAGGCCGAGTTCCGGGCGGGTTACCGGCGGTCGGCCGGGGATGTTCCGGCGCGTTCGCGCGTTCCCCGTGGGAGTCCGCCGCCGCGGGCACCGGGCTGTCCGCGGGTACGTGCCGGGCGACTGGAGCGCCGGGCTGCCGGATGGCCCGGCGCGGTGACACGCGAGGGGGCGGTCATGTCGATGCCGAAAGGATCGAACACGCCGGTGCCGGCTACGGCACTGCGGGTGGAACTGGGCTGGCGGACCGGCCCGGGGGTGCCCGACGCGGACGCCTCCGCCCTGCTGCTGACGGGCGGAAGGGTCCGCTCCGACGGGGACTTCGTCTTCTGCGACCAGCCGGTGCACCCCTCCGGCGCGGTCCGGCACGAGGGCAAGCGCACGGCGGACGGCCGGGTGACCGACAGCCTCCTCGTGGACCTCGCGCGCGTGGAGCCGGCGGTCGGGACCGTGATCCTCGCCGCCTCCGCGGACGGCGGGGCGTTCGGACAGGTCCCGGAGCTGTACATCGAGGTCCGGGACGCGGCCCGGGGCACGGTGGCGGCCCGCTTCGACAACCCGGGCGCGACCGTGGAGACCGCCTTCGTGCTGGGCGAGTTCTACCGCCGGCAGGGCGCCTGGAGGTTCCGCGCCGTCGGCCAGGGCTACGACAGCGGCCTGGAGGGCCTGGCCACGGACTACGGCATCACGGTGGACGGACCCCGGCACGCCGCCCCGGCCGCGGGGCCGCCCTCGCCCGCGGCGGCCCCGCCCCCGCGGGCCACACCGCCGGCGCCTCCGGCGACGCCGCCGGCCGCACCGCCCCCGCAACCGGTCCGCCTCACCAAGGTGACGCTCACCAAGGCGGCCCCGTCGGTCTCGCTGACCGGGCAGGGCGGCACCGCGGGCGCCCTGCGGGTGAACCTCGACTGGCAGGCGCGCAGGCAGTTCCCGGGCTGGGCCGCCAAGCTGGGCCGCTCGGCCGCGCCGCACAGCGACCTCGATCTCGACCTGTGCGCCCTGTACGAACTGACGGACGGCAGCAAGGGGGTCGTCCAGGCCCTCGGCAACGCCTTCGGGGCACTGCACCACCCCCCGTACATCCACCTGGACGGCGACGACCGCACCGGTGCCGTGGCGACCGGTGAGAACCTCACCGTCAACCTGGACCACCGGCAGGCGTTCCGGCGCATCCTCGTCTTCGTCACCCTCTACGAGGGCGCCCGCTCCTTCGCCGGCCTGCACGCCACGGTCACCCTCCGGCCGCAGTACGGTGCCCCGATCGAGTTCTCGCTCGACGAGTGCACCGTCCCCTCGACGGTGTGCGCCCTCGCGCTGATCACCAGCACCGGCACCGACCTGGTGGTCCGGCGCGAGGCCCGCTACCTGGTGCCCGAGCGCGGCGTCAGCCCGCAGCGGACCGTCGACCGCGCCTACGGCTGGGGCATGACCTGGACGCCCGGCCGCAAGTGACCCCCGCCGGGGCGGACGGTCAGCTCTCGTCGGGCACGGCGCCCGGACGCGCGTAGGTGCGGCCCTTCCAGGCCGCACCGCGCCCCCGGTGGTGCCGCACGGCGGAGTCGACCGTCATCAGGAGGTACAGCAGCGCCGTGAACGGCAGCAGGAGGGCGAGCCACGGCGGCTGCCGGTAGTGGCGCAGCATCGGCAGGTACGTCCCCGCCATCACCAGCCACGCCAGGCCGCCCATGGCCGCGGCCGCCGCGCCGCCCGTGACGACGCCCGCGCACACCGCCAGCGGCGGCACCAGGTACACCAGCGCGAGCCCCGCGACCGTCCCGGCCAGCACCACGGGGCTGTGCCGCAGCTGCGCGTACGCGCTGCGGGAGACCATCCGCCACAGGTCGCGCAGCCGGGGACAGGGCCGCAGGCTGTCCACCCGGTCCGCCAGTCCCAGCCAGATACGGCCGCCGCCGTCCTTGACGGCGCGGGCGAGCGCCACGTCGTCGATGACGGCGCCCCGGACGGCGTCCGGGATCCGCGCCCGCTCGGCCGCCGCCGCGCGCAGCAGCACGCAGCCGCCCGCGGCGGCCGCCGTCCGCGCCGTCTCCCTGGCGATCAGGCGGAACGGGTACAGCTGCGCGAAGAAGTAGACGAAGGCCGGCACGAGGAGCCGCTCCCACCCGCTCCGCGTCCGCAGCCGGGCCATCTGCGAGACGAGGTCGAAACCCCCGGTGCGGGCCGCGGCCACCAGCTGCCGCAGGCTGTCCGGGGCGTGGGCGATGTCGGCGTCCGTCAGCAGCAGGTACTCGGGGGACCGCGCGCGGGCCAGGGCGATGCCGCGGCGCACGGCCCAGAGCTTGCCGGTCCAGCCCGCCGGCGGCTCGCCGGGCGAGTCCACGGTGAGGGGCAGCCCGCCGTGGCGCCGCGCCAGCTCGCGCGCCAGCCGTCCGGTCCCGTCCGAGCTGCCGTCGTCGATCAGGAAGACCTCCGCCCGCCCCGGGTAGTCCTGCGCGAGCAGCGTCGGCAGGGTCCGGGGCAGGACGGCCGCCTCGTCACGGGCCGGGACCACGACGCACACCGGTGGCCAGCCGTCGGGTTCCCGCCGCGGCGGCAGCCCGACGTCCGTGCGCCAGAACATGCCCCGGCACAGCAGCAGCCACAGCCAGGAGGCGAGTGATACGGCGGCGGTCCACCCAACGGCGCTCACGTGCGCAGTCTGCCCCACGGGAGCGGCCCGAGAGGCCCCATCGTCTATCGTGGCCGGGTGAAGATCGCGCTCATGGACTCCGGAATCGGTCTGCTGGCGGCCACGGCCGCGGTACGGCGTCTCCGCCCCGACGCCGATCTCGTCCTCTCCCTCGACCCCGACGGCATGCCCTGGGGGCCGAGGACCCCCGAGGACCTCACCGAGCGCGCCCTCGCCGTCGCCGAGGCGGCCGCGGCGCACCGGCCCGACGCCCTGATCGTCGGCTGCAACACCGCGACCGTGCACGCCCTGACCGCGCTGCGGGCCCGCCTGGAACCCGGCCTGCCGGTCGTCGGCACGGTCCCGGCGATCAAGCCCGCCGCGGCCGGCGGCGGCCCCGTCGCGATCTGGGCCACCCCCGCCACCACCGGCAGCCCGTACCAGCGCGACCTGATCCGGGACTTCGCCGCCGGCGTGACCGTCACCGAGGTGCCCTGCTGGGGGCTGGCCGAGGCCGTGGAGCACGCGGACGAGGCGGCCGTCGCCGAGGCCGTCGCCGCGGCCGCCGCCCTGACCCCCGACGACGTCACGACCGTCGTCCTCGGCTGCACCCACTACGAGCTGGTCGCCGAACGCATCCGGGCCGCCGTCCAGCGCCCCGGCCGCCCGCCCCTGGTGCTGCACGGCTCCGCGGGCGCGGTCGCCGCCCAGGCGCTGCGCCGCATCGGCGCGCAGCCCGCCCCCGACGCCGGCGCCGCGGGCACGCTCACGGTGCTGCTGAGCGGCCGGGAGGGCGCGCTGCCCGCGGCCGCCCTGGCCTACGCGGAAGGCCGGCTCCTGGGGGAGACCGCCGCGACCCGGTGAGCGGCGGACCGCCCCGGCCGCCGCACCCCGGACGTGATCACTCCGCGTGACGATGCGCCGACGCGGTGAAAGCTGAGTAACCTCGTAAGCATGAGGCACCGCCGTCACGGCCCGCACGCCCCGGACCCCGAGGTCTGGACCGGACGGGCCACCAACCGGATCCAGTGGCTGCCGGCGCTCGCCGGGGCCGGCTGCATGGCGCTGGGCATAGAGCTGGCCGTCGACCCCGCGTGGACCTCCGGCGCGGCCCCGCTCGTCATGGCCGTCGTCGGCTGCATCGCGGCCGGGCTGCTGGTCCTCTTCGGCACCCTGGCGTTCGTGCACGTCGCCCTGCGGGTGGACAGGGAGTGCCTCGAGGTGCGCTGCGGCCACATCGGCGTGCCGCGCCGCCGCATCCCGCTGTCCCAGGTCGCCGGCGCCGAGTTCGTCCCGCACGTCACCCCGCGCCACTGGGGCGGCTGGGGCTACCGCTGGCGGCCCGAGAGGGGCACCGCGGTCGTCGTCCGGCGCGGCGAGGGCGTCGCCCTCCAGCTGTGGGACGGCCACACCTTCACCATCACCGTGGACGACGCGGAGGCGGCCGTGCGCGTGATCCGGGACCGGCTGCGGCCGCGGACGCCCGGCCCCGCCCGCTGAGGCCGCCGCGCGGCCGTACGTCCGTCATGCCCGCGCCGGCGGGCGGCGCGGGCCCCGCGGACCGCGTTGTCCGCGGTGAGACCGCCCGCCGTAGACTCCCGGAGTGACCGTCACCGCAACCTCCGCCGGCGAGTCGGACCGGCTGCAGCCGCGGGTCGTGCCCACCGCGCGCGGCGCGCGGCTCCTGCGCCTCGTCCCCGCCGTCGCCGCCGCGCTCTCCGGAGCGCTGCTCTACCTCAGCTTCCCGCCGCGCACCCTGTGGTGGCTCGCCCTGCCGGCCTTCGCGGTCCTCGGCCGGGTGCTGCGCGGCCGCGGCTGGAAGGCGGGCCTCGGCCTCGGCTACCTCTTCGGCCTCGGCTTCCTGCTGCCGCTGCTGGTGTGGACCGGAGTGGAGGTCGGCCCGGGGCCGTGGCTCGCGCTGGTGGCGATCGAGGCGCTCTTCGTCGCGCTGGCCGGCGCGGGCATCGCCGCGGTGTCGAAGCTGCCTGCCTGGCCGGTGTGGGCGGCCGGGATGTGGATCGCCGGTGAGGCGGCACGCGCACGCGTGCCCTTCCACGGCTTCCCCTGGGGCAAGATCGCGTTCGGCCAGGCGGACGGCGTCTTCCTGCCGCTCGCCGCGGTGGGCGGCACCCCGGTGCTCGGCTTCGCCGTCGTCCTGTGCGGCTTCGGCCTGTACGAGTGCGTGCGCCTCGCCGTCGGGGCCCGGCGCACCCGGGCCGTACGGCGGGGCGCGGCGGCCCTCGCCCTGTGCGCCGCGGCCGTGCCGGTGGCGGGGGCCGTGGCGGCCCGGCCGCTGGTCGGCGACCGGGCGGAGGACGGTTCCGTGACCGTCGCCGTCGTCCAGGGCAACGTGCCCCGCGCGGGCCTCGACTTCAACGCCCAGCGCCGCGCGGTGCTCGACCACCACGCGCGCGAGACGCAACGCCTGGCCGCCGAGGTCAGGGCCGGCAGGGTCGCCCGGCCCGACTTCGTGCTCTGGCCGGAGAACTCCTCCGACATCGACCCGTTCGCCAACGCCGACGCGCGCGCCGTCATCGACGCGGCGGCCAAGGCGATCGGTGTGCCGATCTCGGTCGGCGCCGTCGTCGAGCGCGACGGCAGGCTGCTCAACGAGCAGATCCTGTGGGACCCGGCCGAGGGCCCCGTCGACACCTACGACAAGCGGCAGATCCAGCCCTTCGGGGAGTACCTGCCGCTGCGCCCGCTCATCGGGGCGATCAACGACACGTGGACGTCGATGGTCCGCCAGGACTTCAGCCGGGGCACCGAACCGGGCGTGTTCACCATGGCCGGCGCCCGGGTCGGGCTGGTCACCTGCTACGAGGCCGCCTTCGACTGGGCCGTGCGCTCCGAGGTCACCGACGGCGCGCAGCTGATCTCGGTGCCGAGCAACAACGCCACCTTCGACCGCAGCGAGATGACCTACCAGCAGCTCGCCATGTCCCGCGTCCGCGCCGTCGAGCACAGCCGGACCGTCACCGTGCCGGTGACCAGCGGGGTCAGCGCGATCATCCTGCCGGACGGCACGATCACCCGGCGGACCGGCATGTTCGTGGCGGACTCCCTGGTCCAGGAGGTGCCGCTGCGCTCCTCGAGGACACCCGCCACGCAGCTGGGCGTCCTGCCCGAGACCGCCCTGGTGCTGCTCGCCGCGGGCGGGCTCGGCCTGGCCGTCGCCGCCGGGATGCGCGGGCGACGCGCCGGTGACGCGTAGCCGTACGCCCGCCGCACGTCCCCCGAAGTCGCCGGAGGCCGCGCGGACCGCCCGTTAGGGTCGGGGCCATGGCCACTCCTGACTTCATCCGCGCACTGCGCGCCTCCGCCGGACACCAGCTGCTGTGGCTCCCCGGAGTCACCGCCCTCGTCTTCGACGAGGCGGGCAGAGTACTGCTGCACCGGCGGTCCGACACCCGCAGGTGGTCGGTGATCGGCGGCATCCCGGAACCGGGGGAGCAGCCCGCCGCCTGCGCCGTGCGCGAGGTGTACGAGGAGACCGCGGTGCGCTGCGCCGCCGAGCGGATCGTCCTCGTCCAGGCCCTGGACCCGATCACCTACGACAACGGCGACGTCTGCCAGTACATGGACATCACCGTCCGCTGCCGGGCGGTCGGCGGCGAGGCGCGGGTCAACGACGACGAGTCGCTGGAGGTGGGCTGGTTCGCGGTGGACGCCCTGCCGGAGCTGAACGAGCCCGGGCTCTTCCGGATCAAGCAGGCCCTGACCGACGCACCCGCATGGTTCGACCCCACTGGATCCTGCTGAACTGTGGGGCCCGACCACATGGGGCGGGGCGCGGTCGCCGCCTAGGGTCGGACCATGACCTCGCCCAGCGTCCCCCCGGCCCCCCACGCTGCCCCGCTCGACCTCGGCGGCCGCACCGCCCTCGTCACCGGCGCCGCCGGAGGCATCGGCCGCGCCTGCGCGCTGCGGCTGGCGGCCGCCGGGGCCGAGGTCAGAGCCGTCGACCGGGACACGGCCGGCCTCGACGCGCTCGCCGCGCACTCCGCGGGCCTGGCGGGCGCCGTCGAACCGCACGTGCTGGACCTCACCGACCTGGACGCCGCCGAGCTCGCCGCCGCGGGCACCGACATCCTGGTCAACAACGCCGGGCTGCAGCTGGTGCGGCCCATCGAGGAGTTCCCGCCGGACGTCTTCCACACGGTGCTCACCGTGATGCTGGAGGCGCCGTTCCGGCTCATCCGCAGCGCCCTGCCGCACATGTACGGGCAGGGCTGGGGCCGCATCGTGAACATCTCCTCCGTGCACGGCCTGCGCGCCTCGGCCTACAAGGCGGCGTACGTGGCCGCCAAGCACGGCCTGGAAGGACTGTCCAAGACCGCCGCCCTCGAAGGCGCCCCGCACGGGGTCACCTCCAACTGCGTGAACCCCGCCTACGTGCGCACCCCGCTCGTGGAGCGGCAGCTCGCCGACCAGGCCCGGGCGCACGGCATCTCCGAGGAGCGCGTCCTGACGGAGGTGCTGCTGCGGGACAGCGCCGTCAAACGGCTCATCGAGCCGGCCGAGGTCGCCGAGGCCGTGGCGTACCTGTGCAGCCCGCAGGCGTCCTTCGTCACCGGCGCCTCCCTGGTCCTGGACGGCGGCTGGACCGCGCACTGAACGAGCCCGCGATGGTCCGCCGAGTCGTCCACAAGGCTGACGCAGCGGTGCGCTCGTGAGCGATCCTGTGGACATGTCCCGCGATCACGTCCAGTCCGCCCGGCGCCCGGCCGCCGGCGCCCCGGCGCCCGCCGGCAGCGCCGAGACGCCGTTCCTGGAGCTGCTCGCCCGCGGCGCGTCCGCCGACGCCTACGAGCAGCCGGTGCTGCTCGCCCGGGCCGAGGGCCGGCCGGCCGAGCGGATCGCCGCGCTCGAGGACGCCAAGCTGCTGGCGCTGCGGGTGCGCGCGGAACTGGAGGGACGGCGCCGGCGCGAGGCGGAGCTGTCCGCGCTCTTCGAGACCGCCCACGACCTGGCCGGACTGCGCGACCTGGACGCCGTACTGCGGGCGATCGTGCAGCGCGCCCGGTCTCTGCTCGGCACGGACGTGGCCTACCTCAGCCTGAACGACCCGGCCAGGGGCGACACCTACATGCGGGTCACCGAGGGCTCGGTCGCGGCCCGCTTCCAGCAGCTCCGGCTCGGCATGGGCGAGGGGCTCGGCGGCCTGGTCGCGCAGACCGCCCGCCCCTACGTCACCGAGGACTACTTCCAGGACGACCGCTTCCGGCACACCCGCACCATCGACGCGGGCGTGCGCGACGAGGGGCTCGTGGCCATCCTCGGGGTGCCGCTGATGCTGGGGCACCACGTCATCGGGGTGCTGTTCGCCGCCGACCGGCGGGCCCGGGTCTTCGAGCGGGAGCAGATCGCCCTGCTCGGCTCGTTCGCCGCGCTCGCGGCGGCCGCCATCGACACCGCCAACCTGCTGGCCGAGACCCGCTCGGCCCTCGCCGGCCTGGAACGGGCCAACGAGATCATCCGTGACCGCAGCGCGGTCATCGAGCGGGCCTCCGACGTGCACGACCGGCTCGCCGAACTCGTCCTGCGCGGCGGCGGGGTGCACGACGTGGCCGCCGCCGTCTCCCAGGTCCTCGACGGCACCGTCGAGTTCGCCGAGGCCACCGCCGCACCGGCCCGGGCCCTGGAGGCGTCCCGCGCCGAAGGGCACGCGGTGCGCCACGGGGACGACTGGATCGCCGCCGTCGCCGCCGGCGGCGAGCTCCTCGGCGCGCTCGTGCTGTGCGGCCACCCGGGACTCGACCCCGTCGACCAGCGCACCCTGGAACGCGCCGCCATGGTCACCTCGCTGCTGCTGCTCGCCCGGCGCTCGGCCGCCGAGGCCGAACAGCGCGTCCGCGGCGAACTGCTGGACGACCTCCTCGACGCCCGCGACCGCGACCCGCGCCTGCTGCGCGACCGCGCCGCGCGGCTGCACGCCGATCTCGACGCCACCCACGTCGTGCTCGCCGCCCGCCTGGACGGGACCGCCGCCGACGCCGGCCAGGAGGCGGACACCCGCAGACGCCTGGGGGCCGCCGCCGCCCACCTCGCGGCGACCCGGCAGGGCCTGTCCGCCGCCCGCGACGGCGGCACCGTCCTGCTGCTGCCCCTCGACCCCGGCGACACCGCCACCGCCGTGGCCCGCCGCACCGCCCGCCAGCTGGGCACGGCCGTCCACGAACCGGTCACCGTCGGCGCCTCCGCCCCCGTCGAGGACCTCGCCGCCCGGCCCGACACCGTGGCCGCCGCGTACGCGGAGGCCCGGCGCTGCCTCGACGTCCTGCCGCTGCTGGGCCGGTCCGGGGACGGCGCCGCCGCCGAGGACTTCGGCTTCCTCGGCCTGCTGCTGGCCGGCGACCGGGACATCACCGGCTTCGTCGACCGCACCGTCGGCCCGGTCGCCGCCTACGACGAACGCCGCGGCACCGAGCTGCTGCGCACCCTGGAGGCCTACTTCGCCTGCGGCATGAGCCCCGCCCGCACCAAGGACGCGCTGCACGTCCACGTCAACACGGTCGCCCAGCGCCTGGAACGCGTGGGCCGCCTCCTCGGCGCCGACTGGCAGCACCCCGCCCGCGCCCTGGAGATACAGCTCGCCCTGCGCCTGCACCGGCTGGCCGCCCCCGCACGGCACTGACCCCGCCGCGCCACGCGCGCACGGGGGCCGGGCGGCGCGCAGGATCAGGGCGAGCGGGATCAGACGGTGCGCGCGTCCGCGGCCCGGGCGGCCCCCGGCTCTCCGGCGGCGGAGGGGCCGACCGCGGCGAGGTCCCGGTGACGGGTCTCCCGGCCCGCCGCCACGGCGATCACCGTCACGACGGCCGCGGCGATCACGTACAGCGCGATCGGGGTGGAGCTGCCGTGGTCGGCCAGCAGCGCGGTGGCGATCAGCGGGGCGGGGGCGCCGGCCGCGACCGAGGCGAACTGGGCGCCGATGGAGGCCCCGGAGTAGCGCATCCGCGTCGCGAACATCTCGGAGAAGAAGGCGGCCTGGGGCGCGTACATCGCCCCGTGCAGCACCAGGCCCACGGTCACGGCGACGAGCAGGCCGCCGAAGCTCCCGGAGTCGACGAGCCCGAAGAACGGGAACATCCACAGCCCGACGCCGACCGCGCCCAGCAGGTACACCGGACGCCGGCCGATCCGGTCCGAGAGCGCGCCCCACGCCGGGATGACCGCGAAGTGCACCGCCGAGCCGATCAGCACCGCGTTGAGCGCGGTCTGCTCGGAGACGCCGGCCGACGCGGTGGCGTAGACGAGGATGAACGCCGTGATGACGTAGTAGCTGATGTTCTCCGCCATGCGCGCGCCCATGGCGACCAGCACGTCGCGCCAGTGGTGGCGCAGCACGGACACCAGCGGCGTCCGCTCGGCACCCGCCGTGCGCGCCTCGGCCTGCGCCAGCGCCTGCCGGAAGACGGGCGACTCGTCGACGGACAGCCGGATCCACAGACCGACGGCCACCAGCACACCGGAGAGCAGGAACGGGATCCGCCAGCCCCAGCTGCCGAAGGCGGCGTCCGACAGGACGGCGGTCAGCAGCGACAGCACGCCGGTCGCCAGCAACTGCCCCGCCGGCGCGCCGGTCTGCGGCCACGACGCCCAGAACCCGCGCCGCCGCGCGTCCCCGTGCTCGGACACCAGCAGGACGGCCCCGCCCCATTCGCCGCCGAGCGCGAAACCCTGCACCAGCCGCAGCACGGTCAGCAGCACGGGCGCGGCGGTCCCGATGGCCGCGTGCGTGGGCAGCAGCCCGATCGCGAAGGTCGCGCCGCCCATCAGCAGCAGACTGAGCACCAGCAGCTTCTTGCGGCCGAGCCGGTCGCCGTAGTGCCCGAACACCAGCGCGCCGAGCGGCCGGGCGGCGAAGCCGACGGCGTACGTCAGGAACGACAGGAGCGTGCCGACGAGCGGGTCGGACTCGGGAAAGAACAGCCTGTTGAAGACCAGCGCGGCGGCGGAGCCGTAGAGGAAGAAGTCGTACCACTCGATGGTGGTGCCGATGAGGGACGCGGCGACGATGCGCTTGAGGTTGCCGGGGGGCGGGGGAGCGGTTGCCGGGGAGACCATGTGCGCCACTTCCTCGTGTGCGGTGGGGACGGGTACGTGTCGGCACACCGTAGGAACACGCAGGTCAGGCTCACATGTGGCGGGGCACCACAGTTCGGGGACCGGGTATGCGCGCGGCCACCATGCCGGCTCGGGGAAGGGCGCTTCAGGGACCCGAGCGAGGCCGGGACGCGCGCTGCTCGGGAGGTGTGGCCGGGGAGGGGGCGCGGTCGGTCCGTCCGGGAGGACGGCCTCGGGTCCCTGGGCGAGGGCGCGGGCGGCCGGGGGACGCCGCCCGCCGGTGCGCGGTGCGCGGGGCGTGAGCGGCCGGGGTGTGGGGCCCGGGGCGCGCGGGGGCCGGTGGGGGTCAGCCCGTGGCGGCCCGCTCGATCAGATCCGCGGCCTCGTGCAGCCCGTTGCGGGCCCGGATCGTCTCGCCGACCTCGGTGAGAGCGCGCCGCAGGGCCGTGTCGCCGAGCAGGCGGTCGATCGCGCCGTGGAGCTGGGCGTCGGTGAAGCGGTACGGGTCCAGCCGGACGCCGTAGCCCAGTTCGGCCATGCGCTGGGCGTTGTCGTGCTGGTCCCAGAACAGCGGCAGCAGGATCATGGGCTTGCCGAAGTGGAGGGCCTCGGTGGTCGTGTTGTTGCCGCCGTGCGTGATGACGAGGTCGACGAGCGGGAGGATCCGGGGCTGCGGCAGGAACTCCTCGCCCCACATGTTCGGCGGCAGCTCGATCTCCTCGTGCAGCGGGCCCTTGGAGACGATGTAGCGGTGCGGGGTGCGGGCGAGCGAGGCGATGACCCTGCGCATGAGGTCCAGGTCGGCCGAGCCGAGCGAGCCGAGGCTGAAGTAGATCAGCGCGCCGCCGCCGGCCGGGCCGGGCGGCGGCGCGAACCTCTCCCGCGTCTCGCGGACCGAGGAGTCCAGCCGGTGCCAGGCGGGGCCCAGCGGACGGGCGTCCGTGTAGTCGGCCGCCTCGGGATAGACGTACAGGTTCAGGTCGCCCTCGTGGATGAACTCCAGGTCGGGCAGCGGGCGCGCGCCCTGCTCGGTCACCCAGGCGTTGAAGTCGCTCCACAGGCTCCGGTGAGTGCGGTCGTACGCGGCGCGGAACTCCTCCCACCCGCTCCGGTCCCCGGTCGGGTACCCGGAGAACGGCGGCGGGACGTGCTCGCCTTTCATCTCCAGCGGGTTGCACGAAACGATCCGCACGAAAGGGACGCCCGCCGTGGTCAATGCCGGGAAGCACACGACGTTGTCCTCGACGATCACATCCGGCCGGACCTGGTCGATGATCTCCTTCAGCCGCGGTTCGCAGTACCGGGCGCCGGAGATTAGCTCCTCCCACACCGGCTTGATCCAGGTGTCCAGCTGCTCGATGGTCGGCTTCCGGAACTCGGGCGCGGTGTCGCGGACGAAGTCCTTCCAGAACTGGCCCGCGTCCTGGGGCTGTGCGGGCGGCGGGGCCAGGTCGACCAGTTCCTCCTCGAAGCCGAGCGGTGCGAGACGGCCCTTCCAGGACGTCTCCGCGGCGAACACCACCCGGTGCCCCCGGCGGCGCAGGACGTCCCCGATCCCCACGCAGTTGTTCGTCGGCCCGTACGCGCTCTCCGGCGCGAAGAGGACGGTCAGGGGCCGTAACGCTCTTTCCGCGGGTGACAAGTCCGACTCCTTTACCGGTGAAAGCGGTTCCGAAGTCTCGCACCGGGCCCGGACGCCGGGCAAGACCGCCGGAACCGCCGTCCGGTTTCGGCCGCGGTGCCGGCCGGCGGGTCAGCCGGGGTCGTCGAACATGGCCAGCAGCGCCTGCTCGTCCGTCTCCGGCGCCGGCTGCTCCGGCTGCGGGATCTGCTCGGCCCACACGGTTTTGCCCTGCGGCATGTAGCGGGCGCCCCAGCTCTTGGTGAACTGCGCCACGAGGAACAGGCCGCGTCCGCCCTCCTCGGTCGTGGCCGCCCGCCGGATGCGCGGGGAGGTGTTGCTGCGGTCGGAGACCTCGCAGATCAGCGAGTCGTCGCGCAGCAGCCGCAGGCCCACCGGCCCCGGACCGCCGTACCGCACGGCGTTGGTGACCAGCTCGCTGACCACCAGCCCGGTGTTGAAGTCCAGCTCCGGCATGCCCCAGGCGGCGAGCTGGGCACGGGTGAGCGCCCGGGCCCGCGCCACGGCCGAGGGCTCGGACGGAAGCTCCCAGGACGCCACCTGCTGCTCGGGCAGCGCGTGCACCCGGGCCAGCAGCAGGGCCACGTCGTCGTACGGGCCGCCGGGCGGGAAGGTGTCCGCGACCCGGTCGCAGATGTCCTCCAGCGCCGGGCCGGCGAGGTTCAGCAGGGCCAGCAGCTGCCCGGTGCGCGCGTCGGTGTCCCCGTAGCCGCGGCTCTCCTTGAGCAGGCCGTCGGTGTACATCGTCAGCAGGCTGCCCGCGGGCAGGCCGACGGTGGCGGACTCGTACGGCTGGATCCCGCCGAGCCCGAGCGGTGGACCGGCGGGGAGGTCGAGCAGCTCTGCCGTCCCGTCGGGCGTCAGCAGGGCGGGCGGCGGGTGACCGGCCCGTGCGGCCGTGCAGCTGCAGGACACCGGGTCGTAGATCGCGTACAGGCAGGTCGCCCCGGTCGCGGGGTCCTGTTCGCCGGCCGGTTCGTCGGGGGTGCGGCTGACCAGGTCGTCCAGATGGGCCAGCACCTCCTCGGGCAGCAGGTCCAGCCCGGCCAGCGTCCGCACCGCCGTACGCAGCCGGCCCATGGTCGCCGCCGCCTGCAGACCGTTCCCGGGCACGTCCCCGACGACCAGCGCCACGCGCATCCCGGACAGCGGGATCGCGTCGAACCAGTCCCCGCCCACGCCCGCCCTGGCGTCCGCGGGCAGATAGCGGGAGGCCAGCTCGACGGTGCTCAGCCGGGGCAGGACGTGCGGCAGCAGGCTGCGTTGCAGGGTGAGGGAGGCGTGGCGCTCCCGGCGGTAGCGGCGGGCGTTGTCCACGCTGATCGCGGCACGGGCCGCCAGCTCGCCCGCCAGCGTCAGGTCGTCCTCCTCGTACGGCCTCGTCCTGCCGCGGCGGTAGAACCCCGCCAGGCCCAGGACGGAGCCCTGCGCGGACAGCGGAGCGCCCAGGTAGGAGTGCTCGCCCTCGCCGAGCAGGTCGACGGGGTGCACCCGGTCGGCCAGGGCGGCGGTCACCACCGAGTCCGTGCCCGGCTGCCCGGTCTCCAGGCACCGGGCCTGGGGCGTGCCGGCGGGGTAGCCGACCGGCTCGTCCACGCCGCCGGCCGCGGTGTCGCGGAAGTCCCGGCCCGGCCAGGCGGCCACCCGGCGCAGCGCCGCGCCGGGGCGCAGCCGTCCGGGCCGCGGCTCCTCGCCCGCGAGGACGCTCTCCACCAGGTCGACGACGACCAGGTCGGCGAAGCACGGCACGGCGATCTCCGCCAGTTCCTCGGCGGTACGCCGCATGTCCAAGGTGGTGCCGAGCCGGACGCCCGCCTCGTTCAGCAGGGACAGCCGCCCGCGCGCCTCGGCGGCGAGCCGGCCGACGCCGGGCTCGCCCACGAGCAGCAGCCACGCGTCGGCCGGTCCGGCGGCGTGCGCTCCCCCCGGTGCGCCGGGGGCGTCCGCCCCCGCCGTCCCGGCGGGACGGTGCAGGAGCGGCACACGGCGGCCGTCGGGGGCGGTCGCGGTGGCCGGGCCCGGTGCGCCCGTGCCGCGGGTGTCTTCGAAGCTGACCTCGACCGCCGCGCCCTCGGCGTCGCCGTGGTGCAGCTCCCGGCGGCGCAGCACCGCCGTGCGACTGCCCGCGAGGGGCACCTCGGCGAATGTCTCGTCCGCCGAGGAGATCAGCTCGACGGCACGCTCCAGCAGGATCAGCCGCTCCTGCGCGGCCAGCCGGGGCGCCGGTCCGCCGAGCCGGGACAGCTTCCCCGAGCCGAGCTCCAGCTCGGCGTGCCCGCCGCGTTCCCTGGCCCGGCGGAAGGAGCGCATGAGCTCGAGCTCGCGGGCCGTGCTCAGCTCCAGCAGGCGCTCCTCGATGCGTTCGGTGGCCTGCTGCAGGACCAGCGCCATGCCGGGCTCGGCCAGCTCCCGGGGCACGGAGAGGTTGACCGCGCCCCGCACGGCGCCGCCCACCGGGTCGCGCACCGGCGCGGCCATGCAGGTCAGCTCCTTGAGGTCGTGCAGGAAGTGTTCGTGGCCGACGACCACGAACGGCGCCCTGGTGCTCAGCACCATGCTGACGCTGCTGGTCCCCATGAACCGCTCGTCGACGTTGGCGCCCGGCACCAGGGAAGCGGCGTCCATCAGCTCCAGCCCCACCGGGTCGCCCCACCGGTCCACGATGTTCGCCCGCGAGTCGGCCAGCGCCACGGTCACCGGTATGCCCGAGAAGCGTTCGCACAGGCGGTCCAGCACCGGCGCGGCGGCCCTGATCAGCCGGGAGTCGGGATCCAGGTCGCGGTCGATCGGCAGGGCCGCCCGCTCGCGGTCGATGCCGAGGGACTGCGAGCGCCGCCAGGAAGCGAGGATCTCCGGACGTACCGCGGTGACCGGCAGCGCCCGCTCGCCGTGATCGTTGCCCGAAGACGTTGGATACGACCCCACAGAGCCAGGATAATCGGACAAATGGGATGCCCGCTTCGGTGGGAGCGCCCGGCCGCGCGTGTTCCGGAGCGGACGGGGACGAAGGGGCCGGGCCCGGCTCCGGGGACGCGCCCGTCGAACGGGGCGCGAGGCCGCGGGCGGCGCCGGCCGGCGGCTCCGCGGGACGGCGGGCAAAGCGCGCGCGTGTCCGCCGGCCCTCGGCCGGATCCGGCAGGGGCGGCCGACGTGCGCCCGGCTGTGCTGCCTTGTGCCCCCCTGTGCCCCCGATTCATCCCATCGGGGCCGAAGGGGCCGATCGCCGCACGACGGCCGGTTCCTCCCTTCGACGATGGGACGGTGACCGGCGCGGAGCGGCCGCCACCTCGGTGCTCCCCGGGTCACGCGGGCCGCAGTCCAGGCGAAGCGACGAAAAGGGCAGGGGGGCGGCATGCGTCCGACTCCGCACGAGGAACAGCACCCGCTGGTTCGCGGGGCGGCGGGCGCCGCACGGCGGCGGCGAGGGCACGGGGCGCTGCCGGACCGTCCCGGGGCCACGGCGCCGACGGCCTCCGGCGCGGACCGCCGGCTGCGCGGATGAGGACGTCGCCCGTGCCTCGTCACCCACTCGCCGGCAGGACCGTGCTCGTCACCGGCGCCGCCGGCGGCATCGGCGCGGCCTGTGCGAGGGCGCTGCGGGCCCGGGGCGCGAACCTGGCGCTGGCCGGCCGCACTGCTTCCTCGGTCGCGGCGCTCGCGCGCGAACTGGGCGGAGAGGGAACGCTGTCCCTGGGCGTGGACGTGACGGACCGGGCGGCGCTGGACGACGCGGTGGCCCGTACGGTGGACCGCTTCGGAAGGCTCGACGTCGTGTTCGCCAACGCGGGGATCGCCCCGGCGCGCCCCGCCACCATCGCCACCGTCGACCCGGCGGTGTTCGAGCGCGTGATCGAGGTGAACCTCCTGGGCGCCTGGCGTACCGTGCGGGCGGCGTTGCCCCAGATCATCGCCCACCGCGGTCATGTGCTGGTCAACGCGTCCGTCTACGCCTACGTCAACGGCGCGGTGAACTCCGCCTACGCGGCCTCCAAAGCCGCGGTCGAGCAGCTCGCCCGTGCTCTGCGCGTGGAGCTGAGCCCCCACGGGGCCACCGCCGGCGTCCTCTACCCGGGGTGGGTGCGGACCGGGATGGCCCGCCCGGCCTTCGGCGGGGACGACCTGGCCACCAGGATGCGCGAGGCCTGCTTTCCCGGTTCCTTCGCCGCGGCGATTCCCGCGGAAGCCGTCGCGCGACGCGTGGTGACGGGGATCGAGCGGCGTACCGCGAGCATCACGGTGCCCCGTCGCTGGCAGCCGGTCGGAATCCTGCGCGGCGTGGTCAACCCCCTCTGCGACCGCCTCCTGATCCGCAACCCCGGATTCCGGCCGCTGCTGCGAGCGCTCGAGGACGGGCTGTCCGGGGCCGCTCCCGCGGACGACGCATGAGGCCCCCCGCGGCCGGGCGAGGGCGTGCTGGAGATCACCATGCCGCTGCTCGCCGCCGCCCCGGCGTCCGTCCCCTGCGGGGACTACGAGGTCCTCCTCGTCCTCCGCACGGCGGAGGAGTGGCGGCGCACCCGCCGGAACACCGCCTCCCTCGTGTTCGGCGCCGAGCACACCGGCCGGCACGCCCCACGCGCAAGCGGCGGTGCGGACCGGTCGAGCGCACGGGTTCCCGATGGGCCGGCCGGCCGCCGGACACACCCGGCGGCCCCCTTCCGACCTTCCGACCTTCACCGTGAGGAGTTCCATGGCCGAGCTGGCTCAAGCCGTCGCCGTGATCGGCACCGCCTGCCGACTACCGGGCGGCATCAGTGACCTGGACGGACTCTGGACCGCCCTGGTCAAGGGGGACGACCTGATCGGGGAGGCCCCGCCGGACCGGTTCGACGCGGCGGACTTCCTGGACGGCGGCCGGCGCCGGCCCGGACGGTCCTACACCGTGGCCGGCGGCTTCCTGCCGGACATCCAGGGCTTCGACTGCGAGTACTTCCGCGGCATCTCCCCGCGAGAAGCACAGCACATGGACCCGCAGCAGAGGATGCTGCTGGAGCTGGCGGTCGAGGCGCTGGACGACGCCGGTGTGGACCCGGCCGACTGCGCGGGCACCGACGGCGCGGTCTTCGTCGGCTGCTCCAGCCACGACTTCGGCCGTCTCGCGCAGGCCCGGCCCGCCCGGGGCGACGTCCACTCGATGACGGGCATCGCCCTGGCCAACACCGCCAACCGCATCTCGCACCTGCTGGACTGGCACGGGGAGAGCTTCGCGCTCGACACCGCCTGCTCCTCGGCCCTGACCGCGGTCCACCGGGCCTACGAGCACCTGTGCGCCGGCCGCACCCGCATGGCCCTCGCGGGCGGCATCAACATCCTGCTGGACCCCCGCGTGTTCGCCGGTTTCTCCGCCGCGTCCATGCTGTCGCCCACCGGCCGGTGCCGGGCCTTCTCGGCGGACGCGGACGGCTACGTCCGCTCCGAGGGCGGCGGCCTGCTGCTGCTCAAACGGCTGCCCGACGCCCTGGCCGACGGCGACCGCGTCCACGCGGTCATCCTCGGCAGCGGCGCCAACAACGACGGCCGCACCCCCGGCATCGCCCTGCCGAACGGGCAGGCGCAGCAGAGCCTCCTGACGGCCGCCTACGCCGCGGCGTCGGTGCACCCGGACCGCCTCGTCTACATGGAGGCCCACGGGACCGGCACCGCGATCGGCGACCCCGTCGAGTGCGAGGCCATCGGCCGCGCACTCGGGACCCGGCGCACCGTCGGGCCCCTGCCCATCGGCTCGGTGAAGACCAACCTGGGCCACCTGGAACCGGCCTCCGGGGTGCCCGGCCTGCTGAAGGCCATCCTGGTGCTGCGGCACGGCCTGGTGCCGCCCACCCTGCACGCCGAGCCGCTGAACCCGCGCATCGGCTTCCACGAGCTCAACCTCGCCCCCACCGTCCGGCCGCACCGCGTCGAGGTGTCCCCCGACGCGGTCGTCGGTGTCAACTCGTTCGGCTTCGGCGGCGCCAACGCGCATGTGCTGCTGGGCCCCGCCCCGTCCGGCCCCGGCCCCGGCCCCGGCCCGCGGGCGGCGGCCGGGGGCCCGCTGCCCGTCATGGTCACCGCCCGGGGCCCAAGCGCCCTCGCCGAGGCGTGCGGCCGGCTGGCCGAGCGCCTGGAGGAAGCCGACCCGGGCGCCTTCTACGGCATCGCCCACACCACGACGCGCCGCCGGGCCCGGCACGACCACCGCACCGTGGTGCTGGCCGAGACCGCGCAGGAGGCGGCGTCCGCCCTGACGGCGGCCGCCCGCGGCGAACGCCCGGCGCCGGGTTCGGCCACGGCCAGGACGGTGGCGCACGGCCGGGTGGCGTTCGCCTTCACCGGGAACGGATCGCAGTGGCCCGGCATGGGCGCCGAGCTGCTGCGCGCCGACCCCGTCTTCCGGCAGGCCGTGGAGAGGGCCGCGGGCGTCCTCGACGACCTGCTGGGATGGTCGGTGGTCGACGCGCTCGCGGCGGGCGACGCGCAGCGGCTGAAGTCCACCGGAACGGCCCAGCCGCTGCTGTTCGCCTATCAGCTCGGTGTCGTCGAGGTGCTCCGCGCGCACGGAGTGCGGCCCCAGGCCGTCGTCGGTCACAGCGTCGGGGAGATCGCCGCGGCCTGCGTGGCCGGAGCGCTCGACCTGGCGTCCGCCGCCCGCGTGGTCGCCGCGCGAAGCCGGGCCCAGGAGACCACGGCCGGCACGGGGCGCATGGCGGCCGTCGGACTGGGCGAGGAGGAGCTGGCGGCCGAACTCGCCCCCTACGGCGGCCGGCTCGAACTGGCCGGCGTCAACAGCAGGACCGACACCACGGTCGCCGGGCCGGGCGCCGACGTGGCGCTCCTCAGCCGGCACGTGCAGGAGCGCGGGGTGTTCGCGCGCGAACTGGATCTCGACTACGCCTTTCACAGCGCCGCGATGGACCCGATCAGGGAGGCGCTGCTCACCGGCCTGGCCGGCCTGACGTCCGCGAAACCCACGCTGCCGTTCGCCTCCACGGTGACCGGCAGCGTCCTGGAGGCCGGCCCGCTGGACGCCGAGTACTGGTGGCGCAACGTCCGCGAGCCGGTGCGGTTCGCGCCGGCCGTCGAGGCGCTGGCCGCCCAGGGCTTCGACGTCTTCGTCGAGATCGGCCCGCACTCCGTCCTCGGCCCCTACCTGCGCCGGCTGACCCGGGGCGGCTCCCCGCCCGCCGCGGTGGTGAAGACCGGCTCCCGCCGGGCCGACGGCCCGGCGGCCCTCAGGGGAACCGTCGCCCACCTGCTGGCCGCCGGGGCCGCGGTCGACACCGACGGGCACTTCCCCCGGCCGGTCCCGCCGGTGGAACTGCCCGCCTACCCGTGGCAGCGGGAGCGGTACTGGGAGGCCGAGCCCGGCTGGTGGTCCGGCATCGCCGGCGACGGCGTGTCCCTGCACCCGCTGCTCGGCCAGCGCGCCGTCACGGCCGGACCCGCCTGGCACGGCGTGCTGAGCACGGTGCGCAGCCCGTGGCTGTCCGAGCACCGGGTCGGCCGGACCACCGTGCTGCCGGCCACCGGACACCTCGAGATCGCGCTCGCCGCAGGCCGTCACCTCCTCGACACGACCGTGCTGGAAGTCACCGACCTCTCTCTCACCAGCGCCTGCGTCCTGCCCGGCGAGGACAGCACCGACGACCTGCTGCTCCAGACGGGCCTGGAACCGCGGACCGGGACCGTGACCATCGCCGGCCGCACCGGACCGGACGCGCCCTGGCAGCACCACGCGCAAGGACGGGTACGCCGCCTGCTGCGGCCGGCGCCCGCCCCCCTCGACCTGGCCGCGCTGCGCGACCGGCTCCACCCCGACCCCGTGCCCGCCGCCGCGCACTATCGGGGCTTGGCCGCCGGCGGCATCACGCACGGTCCAGCCTTCCAGGTCCTCACCGAGTTCCGGCTCGGCGAGGGGGAACTGCTCGCCTCCTACCGCACCGACCAGAGCACGGACGGCTACCTCGCCCACCCGGTGGTGACCGACGGCGCCCTCCAGGCCGGAGCCCCGCTCCTGGCCGGGGCGGCGGGGGAGGCGCTCTTCCTGCCCGTCCAGCTGGCGGCCGTGCGCCTGTGGCACCCGCCGGCCCCCGAGGGCCACCTGCACCTGCGGCTGGTCGGGGCGACCGGCCGGGAAGCCGTCTGGGACGTGTCGCTGACGGACCGGGACGGCCGGGTCTGCATGGAGCTGGAAGGCTGCCGGCTGCGTCGGTTCGACCAGCACGGCGGCACCCCCGCCGCACTGCAGGAACTCGTGCTCCGGGCGGCGCCACGGGGCGCCGCCGCCCCGGTGCGGCTGCCCGCTCCCGCCGAGCTGATGGCACGGACGGCCCCCGCCCGGGCGCGCCTGCGCGACCGCGTCGACGACCGCTACGAGCAGGTGACGGCCCGCACCGGCCAGATCGCGGCGCTGTTCGCCCGGCGCGCCGTCGAGACGCTCCTGCCGGGCAGGACCGACTTCGGGCTCGACGACCTGTGCGAAGCCGGCGCGCTGCCGAAGTACCGGCCCTACCTCCGCCGGCTGGCCACGACCATGTGCGCGTTCGGCCTCGCCGAACGGACCGCTCACGACCGCTGGCGGCTGACCGGAGGGACGACCGCAGCGGACCCGCTGGACCGGATCCGCCCCCTTCTCGCCGACCTGCCCGACGCGCTGACCCTGACCCTGCCGGGGCTGCGCTGCGGGCTGCGCCTCACCCGCCTGCTGCGCGGAGCGGACGATCCCCGCGAGGTCCTCTTCGGCGAGGCCGACCAGCACTTCCTCACCCAGCTCTACGGCACCGCGCCCCACCTGCGCCTGCACAACGCCTACGCCGGGAAGCTGCTGGGCGCGATGGCCGAGCAGTGGCCCGCCGACCGGCCGCTGCGCGTCCTGGAAGTGGGCGCCGGGACCGGCGGCATGACCGGCGCGCTGCTGCCCGTCCTGCCTCCCGAGCGCACCCGCTACCTGTTCACCGACCGCTCGGCCGGCTTCCTGGCGAAGGCGAAGGCCCGGTTCGCCGCGTACGACTTCGTCGAGTACGCCACCTTCGATCTCGACCACGACTCCGCCGGGCAGGGCATGCACGCGAACCAGTTCGACGTGGTGGTCGCCGCCAACGCGCTGCACACCGCCAAGGACCTGGGCGCCGCCGTCGACCGGCTCGCCGTGCTGCTCGCCGACCGGGGCGTGCTGCTGGCGCTGGAGAGCCACGACAGCGACTGGGTGTCCACCTTCTTCGGCGTGCTGGACGACTACTGGGACTACACGGACACCGACCTGCGGCAGGACTCCCCCCTGCTGACCCGCGAGCAGTGGAAGGCGCTGCTCGGCGCGCACGGATTCGACGCCGTGGCCTGCACCGGGGAGGCGCCGGACGTGGAGCGCGCGAGCGACTCGGTGATCCTCGCCCGGCGCGCGACCGCACCCGCGTCCCCCTGCCCGCCGCCCGCCACGCCGCCGCCGGCCGGCCGGTGGCTGGTGGCGGCGGACGGCCCCGACGCGCTCTCCGGCCGGCTCGCCGAGGCGCTCGGCACCCGGTCCCTGCCGCTCGACGGGCCGGACTGGGCCGCGACCGTGCCGTCCGGGCCGGACCACCGTGTGCGCGCGGTCCTGCTGCTGGATCCCGCGGACCAGGCCGGACCGGCCGGCTCCGCCGCCCCGGCGCCCGACCCGGCCGCCGCGATCACCCGTGCCGCCTGCCGCGTCCGGGACGTGGTGGCCGCCCTCGGCACCTGCCGGGAGGCCTCGCTGTGGCTGGTCCTGCCCCCGACCGGTCTCTTCCCGGCCCCGGAGCGCCCCCGGGCGCCCGAGGCCGCCGCCCTCTGGGCGCTCGGCCGCACCGTCGCCGGCGAGCACCCCGCGATCGAGGTGCGGATGATCTCGCTGGAGCGTTCGGGGGACACCGGCCGGGACGCGGCGCGGCTGCTCGCCGAGCTGGACGACCCCGGGGCCGAACGGGAGATCGTCCTGACCGGCGGCGGCCGCTTCGTCCCCCGGCTCACCACGGCCGCGCCGCCGGTTTGCCGGCGGGCCGACGGATACCGGCTGAGCCTGCGCGACCCCGGCATGGCCCACCGCCTGGTCTGGGAACCGTACGACGTCCCCGTTCCCTCGGCCGGCGAGGTGCTGGTCGCCGTACGGGCCGCCGCCCTGAACTACCGCGACGTGATGCTCGCCACCGGGCTGATCCCGGACGACCGGCCGGTACCCGGTCTCCGGGGCCCCGCCCTCGGGCTGGAGGGCGCCGGCGAAGTGGTCGCCGTCGGAGCGGGAGTGACCGGCCTCGCCCCCGGGGACCGCGTCTTCGGCAGCGGGGCCGGCTGGTTCGCCTCGCACGTCGTCGTCCGGGCCGAGCAGCTGGGCCGGGTCCCGGAGCGGATGTCCTTCGCCGAGGCGGCCACCCTGCCCGCCGTCTTCCTCACCGTCCAGTACGGGCTGGAGCGGCTGGCCCGCCTGCGCGCCGGAGAGCGGGTGCTGGTCCACGGGGCGGCCGGCGGAGTGGGCCTGGCCGCCCTGCAGTACGCGTGGTCCGCGGGCGCCGAGGTCATCGCGACCGCGGGAGCCCCGGCCAAGCGCGACCTGCTGCGGATGCTCGGTGTCCGGCACGTCCTGAACTCGCGGGACCTGCGCTTCGCCGAGGACGTCCGCGAGCTGACCGACGGCCGCGGCGTCGACGTGGTGCTGAACTCGCTCGCGGGCGAGGCCATCGCGCGCGGCCTGGAGTGCCTGAGCCCCGGCGGCCGGTTCGTCGAACTCGGCAAACGCGACCTCTACGCCAACACCCCCCTCCTGCTGGGCCCCTTCCGGCGCAACATCGCCTACTTCGGCGTCGACGTGGCGGCCCTGCCGGAGCAGCTGCCGCAGGTCGCGGCCGAGGAGTTCGCCGAACTGTGCCGCCGGGTCGCCGACGGCCGCTACCGGCCGCTGCCCCACCAGGTCCACCCCGCCGACGCGGTGCCCGAGGCGTTCCGCTCCCTGCGCCACTCCCACCACCTGGGCAAGATCGTCATCGAACTGGGCGAGCCGGTCCCGGTGGAACAGCCGGTGTCGCCGGCCGCCCCGGACGCCACCGGCAGCTACCTGGTC
This sequence comes from Streptomyces glaucus, assembly GCF_039533365.1. Lineage (NCBI taxonomy): Bacteria > Bacillati > Actinomycetota > Actinomycetes > Kitasatosporales > Streptomycetaceae > Streptomyces > Streptomyces glaucus. The sequence goes on along the minus strand of NZ_BAAATK010000008.1, from coordinate 65,344 downwards.
ACCGGGGGCCTGAGCGGACTCGGGGCGGCGCTGGCGGAGCACCTGGTGCGACGGGGGGCCCGGCACCTCGTCCTGGTCGGCCGGCGCGGCGCGGACTCCCCCGAGGCGCCGGCGCTGCTGAAGCGGCTCGCGGCGGCCGGGGCGCGGGTGACGGCGCTCGCCGCGGACGTGGCGGACCGCGAGGCGATGCGGCAGGCGATCGCCGACGCGGACGGCGCGGGACATCCGGTGCGGGGCGTCCTGCACGCGGCGATGGTCCTCGACGACGCCCCGCTCGCCCAGCTGACGGCCGAACGCTTCGACGCCGTCCTGCACCCCAAGGTGCGCGGGGCCGCCGTCCTGTCCGACCTCACCCTCGACCGCGAGCTGGACTTCTTCCACGTGTGCTCCTCCGTGGCCGCCCTCGGCGGCAACAAGCTCCAGAGCGCCTACGTCGCCGCCAACGCCTACCTGGAGGCCCTGGTCCGGCGACGGCGCGCCCAGGGCCTGCCCGGGTCCGCCCAGGCCCTGGGCGGCGTCGCCGAGACCGGCTTCGTCGTCCGGACCGGCTTCGAACAGACGCTGCACCGCATGGGGTTCGGCTCGGTCACGCCGGCGGAGATCTGGCAGGCGTTCGAGAGGCAGCTCGGGCACGGGCCCCACGTGGGGGTGTTCGGCCGGGTGGACTGGGAGAGGATGGGACAGCTGCTCGCCGGGCTGAACCGGCCGGCCTTCGCCGCGTGCCGGCAAGCCGCCGGCCGCGCGGGGGTCAGCCGCGCCGAGGCGCTGCGCTCCAGGCTCGCCGCGCTCTCCGGCGACGAGGCGGTCGAGGCGGTCTCCGCGGAGCTGGCGGCGCTGGTGGCCGAGGTCGCGCAGACCACCCCCGAGCGGGTCGACCGCACCTGCAAGCTGGACCAGCTGGGACTCGACTCGCTCATGGTCGTCGAACTCTCCGTCGCCGTGGACCGCGCGCTGGGATGCAACATCCCCGCGCTGGAACTGATGGCGGCGAGCTGCCTCGACGACCTGGCGCGCCGTGTCCTGCCGCTGGTCGCCGGAGGCGCCCGATGACCGGGCCGCAGGACCGCCCGGCGGTGCGGCTCGACGAACTGCCGTGGTGGCGGCCGCTGGTGGTGCAGGTCGCCGGGCGGCCCCACCCGGACGACACCGCGCTGGGCGTCTTCGTCCGCCAGCTCACCGCGGCCTTCGAGGAACAGGGACACGCCGTCGTGGAATCGTCGCACGGCGACGTCGACCTGCTGCTGATCGTCACGCACATCCCCGCCGGCCCGCGGCCCCTGCCCGACCGGGTTCCCGAGCAGAGCCCACCGCTGAGCGCCCGGACCTGCGGCGAACTCGGGCTGCGCGTGGGCTCGCGCCGGACGGTGGTGATCGCCCAGGTTCCCGAACGCCTCGCCGGCCTGCGGCACACCGAGGCGGTCGGGATCGGGCGGACCGTCATGGCGCGGACCGCGGCCCCCCGCGCGGTCCTGGTCAGCCGCGACGGGCGGGAAGCCACCTTGTTCACCCTGGAAGGAGGCCATCCCACCGAGACCGGACAGCCGGCCGACCGGATCCGCGACCGGCTGGTCACCGCCGCCTGCGCCCGGGACGTCGGCGACCGCTACGACGTGGTCCGCGACGCCCTGCCCGCCACCGCCTGGGCCGCCTCCGAGGCACCGGGACACCTGGCGGCGGCCGGGCGGCGGATGGGCCGGCTCGGCCTGCTCCCCGAACCGGTCCGCATCGACCGCTACGTCTCGGCCGGCCTCGCCTCGCTGTACCGCGAGTACCTCGGCTGGAAGCGCCTCAGCGAGGGCATGCTGTTCCTCTACGACCCCGGCCTCGACGCCGTCGTGGTCACCGCCTCCGGCAGCTGGGACGTCGACAAGCGGGACCTGCGCGAGGACGAGGTGACCGTGCTCCACCCCCGCAGCCGCGGCGACCGCCTGCGGGTCCTCGCCCCGGAGGGCCTCGTCCCCAAGGGGCCCTCGGTGGAGGCATGGGAGGTGTGCGCCCTGCTCTCCTCCGTGCCCACGGTCCGTCTGGGCCGGTCGGCGAGCGGGCACTGGGTCGTGGACCCCGACGGCGAACGCACCGCCCCGCTCATCCGCGGCGGCGTGCACGCCCACGTGGGGGTCGACCGGGCCGACGCCGCGGTCATCGAGTCGGTACCGCCCAACCGGGAGCTGTACCCGTACGGCTTCGGCTGCGGGACGGACCTGATGGCCGACGTGGCGGCCGACACCGTCGCCCGGTCGCGCGCCGTCAACGACGCCGCGGACCCCCGGCTGTACGTCCGCTGGCCGATGCTCTACCACGGCGAGATGGCGGTGGAACTGTGGAAGCCCGGCCTGCCCGAACGCCCGCTGCAAGGACTGCTGGACGCCTACGCCCACGCCGTCCGCTACACCCCCGATCACGTCGACCAGCCGCTGTGACACCGGAAGGAGGACCGCGCTCGTGACCTCTCCCGCCCCGCCCCCGTCCGCCGCCGGCCACTGGACCGTGCCCGCCGGCGCGGCGAGCACCTTCTCCTGGGAGTACGACGACGGCCGCGAACGACTGCTCGCGCTCTACCAGCGCGGCAAGGACCGGCAGTGGGACGCCGTACGCCGGATCGACTGGCGTCTCGACGTGGACCCCGACGACCCGCTGGGCACCCCCGACGAGGCGCTCCCGCTGCACGGCACCCCGTACTGGGAGCGCCTGGGACCCGAGCGGCGAGGCGAACTGCGGCGGCACTTCGCCGCCTGGCAGTTCAGCCAGTTCCTGCACGGCGAACAGGGCGCCATGATCTGCGCGGCCCGCATCGTGGAGACCACGCCCGGCCTGGACGCCAAGTTCTTCGCGGCGACCCAGACCATGGACGAGGCCCGCCACGTCGAGATCTTCTCCCGCTTCCTGCGGGAGAAGATCGGCTTGAGCTACCCGGTCGGCGACAGCCTGCGCACGCTGCTGGACGACACGCTGCGCGACTCCCGCTGGGACATGCCGTACCTGGGCATGCAGGTCCTCGTCGAAGGGCTGGCGCTGGCGGCGTTCGGACTGCTCAGGGACACCACCCGGCAGCCCCTTCCCCGGCACCTGCTCGCCTACGTCATGCAGGACGAGGCCCGCCACGTGGCCTTCGGCCGCATGGCCCTGAGGGACCACTACCGCGGCCTGAGCGCGGGCGAACTGGCCGAGCGCGAGGAGTTCGTCATCGAGGGCTGCCACCTGATGCGGAACCGGTTGCGCGGCACCGAGGTGCTGGAGAACTTCGGCGTGCCCCGTGCCGCGGCCGTCCGCATCACGGAGGAGAGCGGTGGCCTGCGTGCCTTCCGCCGGGCGCTGTTCTCCCGGATCGCGCCCTGCGTCAGGGACATCGGGCTGTGGAGCCCCGAGGTCCGGGAGGCGTTCGCCGAACTGTGCGACGGGGACGTACGGGAGAGCGACCTGGACCGGCTGATGCGCCAGGACGACGAGATCGCCGAGGCGCTGGACGCGCGACGGTTCGCCGCCGAGGAGGCGGCGCGCGCCGCGGAGATCACCGAGATGATCGCCCTGGGGGAGGACACGGACCGGTGACCGCCGGTGGGCCCGGCGGCACGGCGCCGGCGCCGGGGACGGCGGGACGGCGTCCGTGCGGCCGGGCCCGGCCGGCGGTGGTGCGTTCGCCGAGGCGGGCGGGGTCCTCGCCGCCGGCGGTCCGCGGGGAGCGCCGGCGGGCGGCGTCAGCTCGGAGCCGGCTGGGGGACCCGGCGGTGCGGGGAGTGGACGGCGGGGTACGCGCGGGGCGTCGGGCGGAGGGCGTGGGCGAAGGAGGCGACGAGTTCGCCCGCCTGGCAGGGGCCCTGGGTGAGCGCGCGGACGACGGGGGTGCCGATCACGACGGCGTCGACCAGGGGGGCGACGTCGGCCGCGCGGCGGGGCGTGGAGATGCCGACGCCGGAGACGACCGGGAGCGGGCCGGCCCGGCGCAGGCGCCGCACGGCCGCGGCCAGGGCCGGCACGTCGAGCGGGCCGCGGTAGCCGGTGGGGGCGGCGCTGGCGGGGGCGTAGAGCCAGCCGGAGGCGTGCGCGGCGATCGCGGCCAGCTGCCGCGGGGGAGTCGTGCGCAGGGCGAGGCGCGGCGCGGTGAGGCCGAGCGTGGCGGTGAGCCGGTGCCAGGCGCCGGCTTCCTCGTCGGGCAGGTCGACGACCATCACGCCGGCGGCGCCGGCTTCCCGCAGGGAGCGGGCCAGTCTCTCGGGGCCGTGGCGGCGGACGGGTTCCCAGTAGGTCATGACCACGGCCGGTGCGTGGCCGGCGGCGTGCTCGACCGCGTGGAGGGTGCGGTCGAGCACGGCTCCTCCGTCCAGGACGCGGCGGTAGGCGGACCGGATGACGGGTCCGTCGAGGAAGGGCGTGTGGTGGGGGAGGCCCACTTCGAACAGGTCGGCGCCGGCCGCGGCGAGACGGGCGAGGGTCCGGCGTTCGGCGGCCGGCGGGTACAGGCCGGCGGGGACGAACACGCCGAGGCCGCAGTGCGGCCGGCCGAGGACGTTCTGGAGGGCTTGAGCAGGGGTGGGCATGGTGTCTTTCGTGTCCGACGATGCTGGGCCGCCGGAAAGCGGGCGGCACCGCACTAACGGCGGTACGGGGGTGTGCGTGGCGGTGCCGCCCGGAATGGGGCCCTGCGCCGGTATCGACGGGGGCGCGCGACCGCGTGACGACGGCTTGGCGGGCGCGGTCCGCCGGGCCGCGCGCCGGTCGTGCCGGAGGACTTCGGCCGTGTCGCGGATCCGGCCGGCGGGCCGCGGCGGGCCGTGGCCGTCTCGTCCCCGGCGCGGGCGTCTCGTCGCCGGCGCGGGCGCCGACGGCGCGGCGAACCGGATGCGGCTTCGGGCGTGCTCCTCCGCCGCGTGTGGAGGGGCGGCGCCCCCCGGAAGGCCCGCGCACGTGCCCGCGCGGCGGGTCCCCGGCGAGCGGGCGGCCCGCTCGGCCGCCGTGCCGCGGGCGCCGTCCGAAGGGGTCGCCCCTCCCGTCGCCGCACGGGCCGGCGTCGACGCTCGGGCGGTGCCGGCCGGGTCGGCCGGTGTGGCGAGAAATGCAGGGAGTGGATCTTCCGTTACCGGGCGATAAGCCCGTTTCTGCAGGCCGTATTCCCTTGTCGCATCGAATGCATTTTCGGCGTCCGTGCGCTGTATGGCTAATATCAGGCCACCAACCGCTACTGTCTGGCGCTTTTTCGTCACAGGTGCGGCTGACCAGTGACGAGGAGAGTGTCCTGCGGGTGAGCGGATCGAACAGGGGCGGACGGCGCGGAACGGGCGGTGCGCGGACCGGCCGCCGACGGAGGGGTGCGGCGGACAGGCGGCCGCGGCCGGCCGGCGAACGGCGTCTGCCGCTGCGCACGGTGCTGCTGGTGCTGCTGCTCGTGCCGAGCGTGGCACTGGTCTCGCTGTGGGGCCTGGCCACGTACGAACTGGGCGGCGAGTACCGGGAGCAGTCCGTCCAGCACGACCTGAAGACGACCGTGGGCCCGCTGAACGCGGCGCTGTTCAACTCCCTGGAGCGGGAACGGCGGCTCACCCAGGAGGCGCTGGCCTCCCCCCGGGCGTCCCGGACCGCCCTGATCCGGCAGCGCGCGGTCACCGACCGCGCCCTGCGCGCCTTCGAGCCGCTGACCTCCGCCGACACCAGGGACGGCCAGCGCGGCCTGGCCGCCGCGATCTCCCGGACCGTGCGGGTGACCGGCCGGCTCGCGCAGGAGCGCCGCGCGGTGGACACCGGGACCGCCGACGAGGACCGGGCGTTCGCCTACTACACCGAGGCCATCGAAGCCGGCACCAGGGTCTTCGCGGCGATCTCCCACGGCGCCAACGGCGAGGTGACCGGCCTGTCCGAGGTCCTGCTCGACCTGAACGGGGTCGTGGACATGATCGGCCGTGAGGACGCGGTGCTGGCTCGCGGCTGGGCCTCGGGCCGGCTGTCCGCCGAGGACTACGACCTGGTCGTCGACGCCGTCGGCACCCACGAGTACCTGCTCAAGTCGCGCGTGGCGCCGAACCTGAGCGCCGAGGAGAGCCGGCTGTACACGGCGATGACCCGGAGCGAGGCGTGGAAGACGCGGGTCGCGCTGGAGGAGCGGCTGCAGGCCGCCGACGGCGACGGCATCGCGCTGTCCCCGGCCCGCGCCCGGCAGTGGCGGACCGCGACGGACGCCTCGCTCGCCCGTCTCGAACAGCTCATCGGCGTGCACAGCCAGGTCTCCAACGCCGCCGGTGCCGCCGCCGTGCAGGAACTGAGGCTGTACCTGTACTCCACCGCCGCCCTGGGCCTGCTCGCGGTCGCCTTGGTCGTGCTGGTCACCTGGCGGCTGACCACGCTCCTGCGCCGGCGCATCCTGGCCGTGCACGGCCAGGCGCAGGACCTGGAACAGCGGCTGCCGCGCGTGGTCGCCCGGCTCGAACAGGGCGAGGACGTGGACGTGGACGCCGAGGTGCCGGAACTGTCCCCGGCCCGGGACGAGTTCGGCCAGCTGAGCCGGGCGCTGAACCTGGCCAGCCGCACCGCGGTGCACACCGCGGTGCGCCAGGCGGAGCAGCACCGCGGCTTCGAGCGGCTGCTGCAGCGCATCGCGCGCCGCACCCAGCTGCTGATCGGCCTGCAGCTGAAGAAGCTGGACCAGCTGGAGCGCCGGCACGAGGACCCGCAGGTGCTGGAGGGCCTGTTCGACCTGGACCACCTCACCGCCCGGCTGCGCCGCTACGAGGAGAACCTGGTGATCCTCGCAGGCGGCCAGCCCCGGCGCCGCTGGCGCAGACCGGTGCCGCTGCTGGACGTCCTGCGCGCCGCGCAGGGCGAGGTCCAGGACTACCGGCGCATCGAGATCGACGTCGAGGGCCGGCCGTGGATCTCCGAGCGGGCGGTGGGACCGCTGATCCACATCCTGGCCGAGCTGATGGAGAACGCGACCGCGTTCTCCAAGCCGCCGGCTCCGGTCGAGATCAAGGCGACGCCGGTCAGCCGGGGCATCGCGGTGGAGATAGAGGACCGCGGGCTGGGCATGGAGGCCGAGCAGTACGAGGCCGCCAACGCCCTGATGCAGGCGCCCCCGCAGATGGACGTGATGACCCGCGCCGACGACGTGCGCCTGGGCCTGTACGTGGTGGCCCGCCTGTCGAAGACCCTGGGCCTGCAGGTGGAACTGCGGCCGTCGGCGTTCGGCGGCACCCGCGTCATCGTCCTCGTCCCGCAGGACCTCGTGGCCGAGCGGCCCCGGCCGGTGCCGGACGCGGCCGGCGGCCCGCCGCCGGACGACGCCGCTCCCCCCTCCCCGCGGCACCGGCACGCCGGCCCCCGCCCCGCGGACGGCCCCCGCCCCGCGGACGGCCCGGACGGCCTGCCGGTGCGGTCGCGGGGACAGGCGATGGCCGACGTCACCGCGCAGGCACCGGCCCCCGCGGGCCCCCCGGACCCGCAGACCGGGCCCGCACCGCTGCCCCGCCGGACGCGCCAGGCCAGCCTGGTGGCCGAACTGCGCGCGCCGGCCCCGCCGGACCCCACGGCCGCCCCGGCCCCGCCCGGCGCCCCGGCCCGCTCCGGCGCCACCATCGGCGCCTTCCAGCGGCAGTCCCGCAAGAACCGCGCCGCCGGCGCGCGGCCGCCCGCGCCCGGCACCGACCAGCCCGAACCGCTCACGACGGAAGACCGAGGATGACTCAGCGAACCACCGCCACCGACGCAGACCTGGACTGGCTCCTCGACGGACTGGTCGACCAGGTCGCCGGCGCCCGGCATGCCATCGTGCTGTCCGACGACGGCCTGGTGATCAGCCGCTCGAGGACCGTGGAGCGCTCCGACGCCGAGCGCCTGGCCGCGATCGCCACCGGCCAGCAGAGCCTGGCCCGTGGCGTCGGACAGCTCTTCCAGGGCGGACCGGTCCACCAGGTCATCGTCGAGATGGCCGATCTGTGGCTGTTCGTCACCGCGGCCGGCCGAGGCACCCACCTGGCCGTGGTCGCCTCCCAGGAGGTCGACGCCGAAGTGATGGCGGTCGCCATGCACACCCTGGTCCAGCAGGTGGGCCAGAAGCTGGGCACCGACGCGCGCATCCCGCGGTCCGACCCGTCCCCGCCCGCGGCCCCCGGGGCCGGCGCATGAGGCACTGGACGGAGGACCTGGAGGACGACGAGGCCGACGAACCGCTGGTCCGTCCCTACACCATCACCGGCGGCCGTACCACCGCCGGCCGCGACGACCTGACCCTGATCACTCTGATCACGGCACGGACCGCGCCCGGCACGGACACCGCGGCCGGCCGGTCCGCCCTGCAGCCGGAACACCGCACCATCCTGCGCCTGTGCGCGCGCAGGCCCGTCGCGGTGGCCGAGATCGCCGCCGGGCTGGACCTGCCGGTGTCGGTGACCAAGATCCTCGTCGGCGACCTGATCGACGCCGGCCGGGTACGGGCCCGGCCGCCCCTGGCCTTCGCGCACAACGGCGCCCTCCCCGACATGACGATCCTTGAGGCGGTGAGAGATGGGCTTCGCGGGCTCTGATCCGGCGCAGACGGCCCAGGCCGTGAAGATCCTGATCGCCGGCGGTTTCGGCGTGGGCAAGACCACCCTGGTCGGCGCGGTCAGCGAGGTCGCCCCCCTGCACACCGAGGAATACCTGACCCGTGCCAGCGTCGGCGTGGACGACCTGGTCGGCATCGACGCCAAGACCACCACCACCGTCGCCCTGGACTTCGGGCGGATCACCATCAGCGACGACCTGGTGGTCTACCTGTTCGGCACCCCCGGCCAGGAACGCTTCTGGTTCATGTGGAACGACCTGGTGCACGGCGCCCTGGGAGCGGTGGTGCTGGCCGACACCCGCCGCCTGGAGGTCAGCTTCGCCTCCATCGACTTCTTCGAGAGCCGCGGTGTGCCGTTCGTCGTCGCGGTCAACTGCTTCCACAACGTCCGCGACCGCACGCTCCAGGAAGTCCGCAGTGCCCTGGACCTGGACCCGCAGGTCCCCCTGGTGATGTGCGACGCGCGCGAACGGGCCGAAGGCCGGAACGTCCTGCTCACCCTGATCGAACACCTCATGGCCCGCCACTCCGCACCCCGGCCGGCCGTGTGACCCCCGCCCGTGCCGCCTCCTCCCGGAGCGCGGCACGGCCCGGTTCCCCGTCGTGACCGGCGGCGGCGCGGCGGCCGTCCTCCCCGTACGGAGCAGGACGTCCCGGATCCCCTCGACGTCCAGCCGCGCGCTGCGGCGGCGGCCCGGGACGCCGTGCGGGGAGCCGTCGGGGAACCCACCTCGCGTTCCCCCCGTCCCGTCCGTTGACAGGACGTCACCCCGCTCCCATCATGGGAGCGCTCCCACCGGCGGGTCCGACCGCCGCCCCGCCCGCGCACGACCGCACCGCCCCCCGTGCCGCCGGCGCGGAACGTCCTGCTGCCGCATCGGCACCCCGCCCGTCCGGCCGCACGGTCCGGCACCCGCCGCCCCGCCCGTGCCGCCGGACCCCGAGGGAGGATCCCATGCCCTTACCGCACAGACCCGGCCGTCCGGCCGGTACCGGCCCCCGCCGCCGCACCCGCGCCGCCGCCGTCCTGGCCGCCGCGCTCGCCCTGCTGTCCCCGCCGATCGCCGCCGGCGCCGCGTCCGCCGCGCCGGAGGAGGCCCCCGCCGCGGACGCCGTCGTCCGGGTCAACGCGCAGGCGTCGCTGGGCCGCATGCCCGACACCGCGCGCGGCGTCAACGCCGCCGTCTGGGACGCGCACATGAACGATCCCGAGGTCGCGGACCTGATGCGGGCGGCCGACGTCGGGGCGATGCGCTACCCCGGCGGTTCGTACGCGGACATCTACCACTGGGAGACGCACACGGCGCCCGGCGGGTACGTCGCCCCCGGCACCGGCTTCGACTCCTTCATGGGCACCGTCCGCGCCGCCGGCGCCCAGCCGATCCTGATCGCCAACTACGGCTCCGGCACGCCCGAGGAGGCGGCCGGCTGGGTCCGGTACGCGAACGTCACCAAGGACTACGGCGTGCGGTACTGGGAGATCGGCAACGAGATCTACGGCAACGGCCACTACGGCAACGGCTGGGAGCACGACGAGCACGAGGACAAGAGCCCCCGGGAGTACGCCCGTCAGGTCCGCGCCTACGCCGCGGCCATGAAGGCCGTCGACCCCGCCGTCAGGATCGGCGCGGTCCTCACCACTCCGGGCCACTGGCCGGACGGCGTCGTCGGCGAGGGCGACCCGGGCGACTGGAACCACACCGTGCTCTCCGAGGTCACCGACGTCATCGACTTCGTGAGCGTCCACTGGTACGCGGGCGGCTCCGACACCACCGCCGAGGACGCCATGACCAGGCTGACCAGGCTGCCCGGCGAACTGCGGGAGGTGCGCAACCAGATCGACCGGTACGCGGGCGCCGACTCGTCGCGCATCGGCATCGCCCTCACCGAGATCAACACCAACACCGGGGGCGCCCTGCTCACCGCCCGCCCCAACGGCCTGTTCGCCGCCGACGCCTTCCTGACGGCTCTGGAGAACGGCGTCTTCACCGTCGACTGGTGGAACACCCACAACGGCCCGGGCCGGATCACCACCGTCGACGGCGAGACCGACTACGGCGACATGGGGATGCTGTCCAGCGGCGGCTGCACCGGCGACGTCTGCGAACCACCGCCGAACACGCCGTTCCACCCCTACTACGGCATGAAGATGACCAGCGAACTGGGCACCGCGGGCGACACCCTGGTCGCCGCCGCGTCCTCCGCGCAGGACGTCTCCGCGCACGCCGTGCACCGCCGCGACGGGCGGCTGAGCGTCCTGCTCGTCAACAAGGACCCGGACGCCGCCCGGACCGTGGACCTCGAGTACGCGGGCTTCACCCCGTCCGCCGCCGTGCCCGAGGCCAGCCGCTACGCGCGCGGCGACAGCGACATCACCGACGTCACCGGCGGCGCGGCGTCCGCCTCCCGGGTCACCGTGCCGCCGTACGGGATGCTCGCCGTCACCCTCACCCCGCGAGCGGGCACCGGACCCGGTGCCTCCGACGCCGAGGCCCCCGGGGCCCCGCGGCTGGAGGCGGTGACCGACACCACCGTGCGCCTGTCCTGGGAGGGCGCGCGGGGCGCCGTCCGCTACCTGGTCCAGGAGCGCGACGGCGCCCACACCCGGCTGGTCGGCGAGACCACCGGCACCTCCGTGACCCTGCGGAACCTGCCCCCGGGCAGCACCCACACGGTCAACGTGCTGGCGGCCGACGCCTCGGGGCGGCTCTCCGCCCCGTCCACGCCGCTGACCTTCACCACCGGCACCCCGCCGGACGCCGTCTGCGCGGTGACCTACCACCGCGACACGAGCTGGGGCAACGGCTTCGTGGCCACGGTCACCGTCCGGAACCTCTCGGACACCCCGGTCACCGGCTGGACCGTGGACTGGGACTGGCCGACCGACCGCCAGTCGGTGTCCTCCGGCTGGAACGCCACGTTCCACCAGACCGGCCGGCACGTACGGGCAACCGCCCCCGAGGGCGCGGGACCGCTGGCCCCGGGCGGCGGGTCGACGGCCTCGTTCGGTTTCGTCGGCGCCAACGACGGGCCCAACCCGGAGCCGACGGTCTTCCGCCTCAACGGCGCCGTCTGCTCGGGCGGCTGACCCCGTCCCGCCCGGGTCCGGCGGCAGGACGGCCTGCCCCCGGACCCCGGGCGGGGCGGCCGGCCTCCGCCGGCCGCCCCGAGCGCCGCGCGAACCGCGGGCGCCCCCGCGTCAGCTCCCGGCCGGCCTCAGCCGCACCGGCCGGCCGGCCGGGCCCGGGTCACCACGTTGCTGACGCCGGTGGTGGCGTCGAGCCACAGCACCTGGGTGCCGGCGGCCGCCGCGGCCGACAGCTGCTCGCCCCGGTTGCAGGACACCCGGCGCGGATCCTCGCCGTCGGACGCCGCCGAGAACTGCCAGAGCTTGGCCAGGTGCTCGTTGCGGACCTCCGGGAGCGGAAGGCGGGCCTCCATCGTCACCGCCTCCTCGGAGGCCGTCACCTCACGGACGTTCAGCGCCGCCGGGCCGGTCTCCGGACTGAGGTCCGTGACGCCCGATCCGTCGAGTGCGGCACGGCGCAGGGCCGTCGTCCCGTTCTGGTCGACCTCGTCGAGCAGCCAGTAGACGTGCCGGCCGGTGAGGGCGGTCGGGCCGAGACCGGCCCCCGGGGCGGCCTGCTGGACCACCGTGCTCTCACCGGTCGCCACGTCCAGCAGCCGGGTCGTGTACTCGTAGGTGCTCCGGGCCACCCGCTGCCGTGTCTGGTAGGCGATCCTGCCGTCGCTCAGCGACGGGAGGAACGCCTGGCTGTAGGTGCCCCCGCCGAGCGAGACCTTGTTCGCCGGATCCTTCAGACTCAGATACGTCACCCCCCGCCGTCCGCCGTGGTTGTGGTGCTCGAAGGTCACGACGTCGCCCTCGACGGCCACGGAGGGACCCGTGCCCCGGCCGGACCACAGCTGCTCGACCGGGCCGCCGGCCAGCGGCCGCGCCAGCACCTCCACGGAGCCGGACCCGTACGCCACCCACACCACCGTCCTGCCGTCGGTGGCCGGATTCACGTGGTAGCGGCCGTCGTTGGGGCTCATGAGCTTCATCTGGCCCTTGCCGTCCGTGCGCCCGGCCCACACCGAGTACGGCTCGGAGCCCTCCTCGTCGGAGCGCGACGCCGCCCACCAGCCGCCGCCCGCGCCCAGCCGCGAGTCGTAGGTGTTGACGCGTTCGAGCACCACATCGGAGTCGACGCCCAGGGCCAGCTCCCAGTTCGGGACGATGCCGTGGGCATTGAACGCCCGCTGCACGGCCGTGAGCCCCCGCCCGCCGACCTTCAGGTCCTTGGCCGCGGCGAGCACCGCGGCCCGCCCCTCGGTGAAGCCGTCGAGCGGGGTGAGGTACTCGGTGAGCGCCTTGTACACGACGGCGTCGGCGAGTTCGGGACCGAGCTCCTCCCGGACGTCCCACAGGGCACCGGAGAAGAGGGTGGAGTTCAGGTGGACGCCGCCGTTGTCGGTGCCGAATCCGACACCGAGGAAGGACCCGCTGGTGGTCCGCCCGTCGTTCAGGTCGCGGAGCGCGCACGCGCGCGGGGTCCTGGTGCGGCACAGCGCCTCCCCCACGAGCCCGGAGTCCGGGTCGTCCATGGGGATGCCGAGGACGTCCGTCTCGACGGCGTTGCCGAAGTAGTCCGCGATCGCCTCGCTCAACGCGCCGGACTGGCCCGCGTAGACGAGGCCGGCGGAGTGCTCGACGACCCCGTGGGTCATCTCGTGGCCGGTGACGTCCAGCGCGGCCGAGAGCGGACGGTACTCGTCGTCGCCGGAGCCGTACACCATCTTCCGGCCGTCCCAGAAGGCGTTGACGTACGGCTGCCCGTAGTCGGTGACCCCGACGAGGGAGTCGATCGTCATGCCCCGCCCGTCGAGGCTGTTCCGGCCGTGCCGGTTCCTGTAGTAGTCGTAGACCTGCCCGGCGGCCCAGTGCGCGTCCACCGCGCCCGCCTCGGTCGCCTCGGCGCCGAAGGCGGGCGTCGGCGAGGCGAACTCCTGGAGGGTCTCGGGCCAGGCGCCGGTCCAGTCGCCGGCCCACTTGCCGCGCGCGTCCCAGGTGGCGATGGCGCCGCCCGTGTCGCCCGGGATGCGGGAGCGGTCGCGCAGCACATAGGCGCCGCGCGACTCGTCGTGGGTGACCTGGAGGCCGACCGCCGTGCCGTCCAGCTTGACCCCGGAACCGGCCTCGGCGGGGACGGGTTCCTCGGCGAGGCGGCTCGCCGCCCGCTCCCCGGTGGCCGCCCGCGGCGCGCCGAACGTCTTGATACCGCTGTACCGGAGCACCGGGTACCCGGCCCGCGCGTCGACGTACACCTCGCGCAGCACCGGCTCGCCGAGCGCCGGATCGGTGCCGCGCACGGTGACGTGCCGGGTGAGCACGCCCGTACCGGAGGGCAGGACGACCAGGCCGTGGGAGGTCCCGGTGAGCGGCGTCCCGTCCTCCTCCGCGGCCTCGAACGCGTCGAAGTCCTCCCTGCCGAGTTCGCTCGCCACGGCGTCGACCGCCCGCTCGACGGCGAGCGCGTCGTCGACCTCGGCGGCGGTGTCCGTCCGCAGCCCGGTGAAGTACTTGCCCGAGGTGCCGGTGACCACCCGTCCGCCGTCCCGCCCCCGCTCCATGCGCACGATGTACTCGCCCCCCAGGACCGGCACACCGCGGTGCTTCTGCCGCAGCCGTACGACCTCCTGGCCGCCGTCCGCGGTGACGGTCCCCGCGGGCGTCAGGTCGCGCTCGGCGTGCGTGATGCCGTAGCGGTCGCGCTGCGCGGCGAGGTACGCGCGTGCCGCGCCCGCCGCGTTCCGCGCTGCCGGAGCCGGCTCCCGGATGCCCTCCACCAAGGCGGGTGTCCGTGTCGTCTGCCCGGGCACGACCTGACCCGGGCTCGGCGGCGGCGGTGCCGCCTCGGCCGCCGTCGCCTCGGCGGGCACCACCGAGACGACGAGTGCGGCGACGCCGATCAGCGCCGCCGCACCGGATATGCCGCTTCTTCGTGCTGTGGACGATCTCGTCCGTCTGCCGGAACTCGCTCTGGACCGACTCACGGTCCCCCCATCCCACTGGAATCGAACCGGCGGCGGACGCCGCCGGGCAGGGCCATGAAACCCACGAGGTGCCGGGGCCTCAATGGGGCACGGGTTTCCACAGGCCGTTTCCGGCCCCGTCGGGGTGGTGTGGGCGGGCCGGTCTCCCCGCGGGGTGAGGGGCGCGAGGAAAGATCGCTCACGGGCGATGACTTCGCTCCGGAACAGCAGTCCCCCTCGTGAGAGCCCTTGCCGGACGCCCACCCGGTCCGGCCCCGAGAGACCGCAGAGCTCGACCAGTGACAGGAGAACCTCCGACATGACCGATCCGGAACGGACAGCGGACCGCGGCCGCGGGACCGGGGTCTGGCCCTTGATCCGCGCTCAGCGGGCGGCGCTGGCGGCCGATCTCGCGGACCTGACCGACGAGCAGTGGGCGACGCCGTCGTTGTGCGCCGGGCTGACGGTGCGTGAGGTGCTGGCGCACCTCACCGCGGGCGCGAGCCTCGGCGCCGTGCGCTGGCTGGCGGGGGTGGTCCGCTGCAGGTTCGACTTCGACAAGCAGGTGGCCATGCGGCTGGCCGAGCAGCTGGGCACGACCCCGGCCGAGACCCTTCAGCGATTCCGGCACGTCGTCCCGAGCACCACCAAGCCCCCTCTGCCCGCCATCGCCCTGCTGGGCGAGACGATCGTGCACGCGGAGGACATCCGGCGCCCCCTGGGCATGCGTCACGACTACCCGATCGAGGTCGTCACCCAGGTGGCCGAGTACTACCGGGGGTCGGACCTCGTGGTCGTCGCCAAGGGACGCGTCGGCGGCCTGGGACTCGTCGCCGACGACGGCCCTTTCACGACGGGTTCCGGGAAGCTCGTGTCCGGCCCCACCCTGGCCCTGGTGATGGCCATGACCGGACGCGCGACCTACTGCAACGACCTCGAAGGCGACGGTGTGGAACTCCTGCGCAGCCGCTGCGGGACGGCGTGACACGCTCTCCCGGCATCGAGCCCGGCCCGGACCCGTGGCCGGCGCGGAGCCCGGGCCGGTGGGCGGTGCAGCGGATGACCCGCCTCAGGGTCAGCAGGAACTGCCGCAGGACGACGAGCTGCTCCCGCACGACGACGAGCTCCCGCACGACGACGAGCTGCCGCAGGAGGACGAACCGCTCCCGCAGGACGACGATCCGCCGCCGGAGCAGCCGCTCGACGAGCCTCCGTCCGCGCCCGCCTCCCACCAGGACGAGTGGCCGAGGGAGCCGTCGGCGTCATGCGTCGATGTCCCGCCGTGCGCGCCGGCTCCGATCGGCCACGCTCCAAGGCCGGGCCCGGCACTCCAGCCGCGCGCGGTCGCCCGCATTCCCAGATCGTCCCAGGCGCGGCGCCACGCCCGGCGCACCATCCAGGTGACCGCCGTGACGAGCGCCAGTACGCACCCGCCCACCAGCACGAACGTGATCACCATGACGTTCCCCCTTCCGCCGGGCCCGCGCACCGACTGCTCGCAGGATGCCCCGCGCTCCGGTGAGCCGAAGCGCCCTTTGAGCAAGCCCAGAGCTTCGGCGGGGCCCGACCCGCCTGGGACCGTCGCCTCCGCACGCGCAAGGCCGGAGAAGCCCGTGCGGTCGGCTGTCTGTCGGTGTTCCGGTTGGATCCCATGTCCTGAGCCGGTGGTCGTCGTTGCCCGGGTACGGCGGCGACGGCTGGAGTCGTACGGGGGCAGGCCGAGTGGGAGGCGGTGTTCGCCCGGGTGGCGGGCCGGTTCGCCCGGGCCGATCCGCAGCGGCGGATCCGGGACTACGTGCGTGGCTGCCGACCCCGCCCCGCTTACGGCTGCGGTTACTTGTCGAAGCTGGCGAAGTATCCCGCCGCCATGTCCTTGTCGCCGTGGCCCAGTTCGGAGGCCCGGACGAAACGGGCGTGGCCCGCCTCCACCGTGTCCATGCGGACCCCGGCGCGCCGGGCGGCCTCGAGGACGAGGCGGGCGTCCTTCGCCGCGTTGTCGACGGAGAAGCTGGTGGTGTAGTCGCCGGAGATGACGGCGGCGGACTTGCCCTGGAAGTAGCCGTTGTCCATCGGGCCGCCGCTGACGACCTCGATGAAGTGCCCGGGGTCGACGCCGAGGCCCTCGGCGAGGGCGAGGGCCTCTCCCACCCCGTGGGTGAGGGCGATGACCCAGGTGTTGAGGACGAGTTTCAGGCGGCTGGCGGCGCCGCTGTCGCCGTCGTCGGCCACCCACAGCGTCCGCTTGCCGATGGCGTCGAAGACCGGCGTCAGCGTGTCGCGCACGCTGGGCGCACCGGCCGCCATGACGATCAGGCGGCCCTGCTCGGCGGGCTGGCGGGTGCCCTGCACGGGCGCGTCGACGAAGACCAGGCCGTGCTCGCGGGCGAAGCCCGCCAGCGTGTCGACGGCGTCGCCCACGGTGCTCAGCTGCACCCAGACGGTGCCCTCGGCGAGGGAGGGGGCGGCCGCGGTGACGGCCTCCAGGGCGGCGGGGCCGTCCTTGACGACGGTGAGCACGATCGAGGCGCCGTCGACGGCCTCGGCGGCGGTGTCCGCGACGTGCACACCGTGGGCGGTCAGCGGCTCGGCCTTGCCGCGGGTGCGGTTCCAGGCCCGTACCGGGAAGCCGGCCCGGGCCAGGTTGCGGGCGACGGGGAAGCCGATGACGCCGGTGCCGAGGACGGCGACGGTGGGCTGCGGCGCGGTGGTGTCCGACATGGGGTGTGTTCCTCCGAAAGGGGTCGGCGGTCCGGGGCGGACCGGGGCCGGCGGGGTCGGGTCAGGAGACCGCGGACGGTTCGGGGGCGGTCTCGCGGTGGGGCGTTCCGTCGTCGGCATCGGCCCGGCGGCGCAGGACACCCGAGGTCAGGGCCGCGAGCAGGCCGGCGACGGCGAGCAGGGCGGCGGCGCGGGGCGGCGCGGTGAAGCCCCACCCGGCGTCGATGACGCTGCCGCCGACCCAGGGACCGAGGGTGTTGCCGACGTTGAACGCCGAGGTGTTGGTCGTGGTGGCCAGCGTCGGGGCGTCACCCGCCTCCCGCATCACCTGGGCCTGGAGCGCCGGGTTGATGGAGAAGGCGGCCACGCCGAAGGCCACGACGGCGACGGTGCACGCGACCCGGTCGTGTGCGGCGAGCGGGAACAGGGCGAGCACCGTGCCCATCGCGGCGGTGCCGGCGTACAGGTTGGGCAGCAGGTGCCGGTCGGCGAAGCGCCCGCCGATCAGGCTGCCGAGGAAGCAGCCCGCGCCGAACAGGGCGAGCAGCGGCGGCACCGCGGCCTCGGAGAACCCGGTGACGTCGGTCAGCAGCGGCGACAGGTAGCTGAAGCAGCAGAAGACGGCGGCCTGGGTGAGCAGGGACGTGCTGAGCGCGACCCAGACGCGCGGGTTGCGGAAGGCGGTGAACTCCGCGCCCAGTCCGGTGTAGGGCGCGGTCGGCCGGCGCGGGACGAGGACGGCGACGCCGAGCAGCGCGACGACGGCGAGGGCGTCGACGACCCAGAAGCTGAGCCGCCACCCGGCGTGCTGGCTGAGGAAGGTGCCGGCCGGGACGCCGACCACGTTGGCGACGGTGAGCCCGGCGAACATGATGGCCAGGGCACGGCCGCGGCGTTCGGGACCGGCGAGGTCGACGGCGACGACGGAGCCGATGCCGAAGAAGGCGCCCTGGGCGAGGGCGGCGATCACCCGGCCGGCCATGAGCACGCCGTAGCCGGGGGCCAGCGCGCAGACCGTCTGGCCGGCGACGAACAGGGCCAGCAGGGCGAGCAGTGAGGTCTTGCGGTTGATCCGCAGGGTGGCCACGGTCAGGGCGGGGCCGCCGATCACCACGCCGAGGGCGTAGCCGGAGATCAGCCAGCCCACGGCCGGGATGGACACCGACAGGTCGCCGGCCAGGTCCGGGAGCAGTCCGGAGATCATGAACTCGGTCGTTCCGATGCAGAACACGGTCAGGCCGAGGATGTAGACCGCGACGGGCATCGCCACTCCTTGCAGGGAACGGTCGGGGACGATCATTTTGGAATGTTCATTAAAGAATTCGGGCAGCCCGAGGCGGCCGCCGCGCGACGCCGGCGGCTCAGAGGGCCGCCAGCGTCGTGTCGACGATGCCGGTCAGGGTGCGGCGGTCGGCTGTCTTGCCCAGGACCCGCAGGCCGTACAGGGCGTTGAGGACGAACTGCGCGAGGGCGCGCGGGTCCTTGTCCGCGCCGATCTCGCCGTCCCGCTGCGCCCGGGCGAGCGCGCCGTACAGCGCCTCCTCCACGCGGCCGAAGATGTGCCGGACCCGGGCGGTGACGTCCGGGTCGAGGCCGGCCAGCTCCACCGCGGCGTTGACCGCGAGGCAGCCCCGGCGGCCGTCCTGTGCGGCGACCTCCTCCTCGACGACGGTCATCATCACCGCGCGGATCCGCTCCCGGATCCCCTCCGGCCCTTCCAGGACGGCTTCCTGGCGGGTCGTCCACCGGTCCTCGTACCGCCGCAGCACCTCCTGGAAGAGGCGGTGCTTGCTGGTGAAGGCGTTGTACAGGCTGCCGCGCCCCAGCCCGGTGCTGTCCACCAGGTCCTGGGCGGACGTCGCCGCGTACCCCTTGCGCCAGAAGGCGTCCATCGCGGCGTCGAGTGCGCGGTCGGGATCGAACTGCTTCGGACGGGCCATGGTTCGAGCGTGACATGTTGTGGAATGATCAGTCAAATACTGTCGGCGTTCCCCCCGGCCCGGCCGGGCCGGGGACATCCGCACCAGCGTCTGCGGCCAGCGGGACCGGTTCAGGACGTGCGGGGGTCTGTCCTGATGGGGTGGGGGGGCGGGGCAGGAGGGTGGCCGGCAGGCGTCCGGTCTCCGTCACGGTGAGGGGGGAGGGGGCTGCTGGGTTCGTTTCTGCTGTTTTCCGGCGGCCTGCCCGGGCGGCCGGGGCGGTGAGGACGGCGTGGGCGGGCATGGCCAGGGTGATGTGCCGGTACCAGCCGGCGGAGCGGCGGGTCCCCTACCGGCCCGGGCCGTGCTCGTTCCTCGCGGCCCGGCAGCACTCCTCGATGGCCCAGCGGGAGCCGGCGATGCGGGCCGGCTCGGCGGGTCGGGACCGACCGGCTCGGAGCCCTGGAAGGGAGGCTCCCAGCCGCCCCGGTACGGCTTGTGGCCGGGCGGGGGCCAGGATTCCGTGCCACCTGGACGGGGCCACTGGCGGCCCGCCCATTCACATTCCGGGATCGCGCCCTCCCAGTCGTCGGTGCACCGGTCGGCCCAGGCCCGGGCCACCATGACCGGCCGGGTCACCACGCCGCCGGCGACCTCCTGCACCCGCAGCACCAGACCGAGCCCGTCGACTCCGGGGTTTCCCCGTGGACCGTAGGACACATCGAGCACTTCGCATCCGTGCGCGTGCAGGAGGAACCGTTCCAGATCGGCCGGGACGCAGGCGGTCAATTCCCGCCCCCAGAGCGTCACCTGCGGTCCATGGGCCGCGTCGACCGCGACGCAGAACAACCGGCCGTCGATGAAGTAGGCGTACACGGCGGGCTCCGCACGGCTCGTGCCGAACTCCACGCCGAGGATGTCCGGAAACGAGGGGTCGGCCGGGAACCGGCGCAGCTCGGCCATGCCCGGCAGCGCTGCGGCGACGTCGGTGGTGCGCATGCCGAAACACAGCGGCCCGACGCCTTCCAAGGGCATCAGCTCCCAGTCCGGCCGCGCCGGCCTCTTCACGGCACCCCGAGGCTCCGCTGCCGCCATCCACCCACCCGTCCTCTGCTGCCGCACGCCGAGTCCTGTGCCGGTTCCGGCACCCGGCATCCGGTACCACCCCGGCATTACACCAAATTCAAGATCGTTCATGGAACTCCGGGCAGAGCCGGATGCGAGGAGCGTCCTCGCCGCGCCGTCCCGCACGCCGCGGCGGCCCCGGCAGCCTGTCGCGGCGACCGGGCGACACCGGTTCTCGCCGGAATCGATCCGAAAACAGATGTCGACGACTCCCGGAACCCCGCCGGGACGGCATCCCCGAGGAGCGACACGGCCGGCGGACGACCCCGCGGATCGGGAAGCCGCCGGGACGCGTGCCCCGATCGACGACCGTCCGGTGGTCCCGGCGGTCCGTGACCACGGTCCGGCCGGATGCGGCACGGCAGACGACGGCGCGGGGCCTCCTCCTCGGAGGCTCGGGTCATGGGGGGAGCCGGGGCCGGTTCCGGTGGGCCGGGCCCCGGCGGGACGTGTCACTCGCAGTAGACCCGCATCTGGGAGCCGGGCTCGTCGAGGTCGATGACCATGTCGTCGAGGTGCTCGATGAGGTCCTCCAGGTGCTGCGGCTTGAGTTCGGCCAGGTCGATGGGCACGCCGGCCTTGTCCAGCTCCGCGTTGACCTTGGTGACGGCCGCCGGCGGGAGGAGGGCGGTGAGCCGGACGCCGGCGCGCAGCAGCTGCAGCGGGATGCGGATGTTCATCCGGCTGGCGCCGTCGCCGCCCGTGCCGTCCTCGGCGTCCATCACCACGCGCAGGTACTTGGGGCGGGCCTTCGGGCGGGACGGCGCTCCCGGCGCCTCGGGCCGCTCCCGCTCAAGAGCCTCGATCAGCCGCTCGGCCTCGTCCGCGGTGAGTTTGCCATCGGCCAGCATCTCCAGGACCTGGCGGCGCTGTTCCTTCATGGTGTGCTCCTGCTTCTCCCGAGTCATCTGACGCTGACCAGCAGGGCCGTCCGGCCCTGCGCCATCTCGAACCGGGTGCCGGGCAACGCCCACAGCACCCGTGCGGCCCCGCGCAGCGCCCCCGCCGGGCTGACGCGGAAGACGCGGCAGGCGACGCATCCCCCCAGCACGGCGAGCAGCAGCAGCGGCGACAGCACCAGTGCCACCGGCACGACGGGGAGGTGCAGCCGCACCCGGCGGCCGTCGGACCGGTGCACGCGCACCGTGACCAGCTGCGGGATCATCGCCCGTCCAGCTCGGCCAGGGCGTCCTCGGTGCTGATCTCTCCTCGGCGCAGGCGGTCGACGACGTCCGCGGCGCCGGTGGGCGCCGGGTCGGCGTCGACGAAGTCGAGCTGCTCGGCGATCCGCTTCAGGCGGGACTTGACCGTCGGGTAGCTCACCCCGAAGACCCGCTCCATCTCCTTGATGGAGCCGTGCGCCCGGACGAACGCGGCGACGAACACCTGGTCGTCGGTGCTGAGCCGGGCCAGTTGCGGCGGCTCGAACCGCCCCTCGATCGCGACGCCGTTGTCGGCGAGGCGGACCCGCTCGACCACGAACGGCCGGCCGCGCGTCAGGTCCGTCAGGTCCTGCCAGTCCACCGTCGACTCCCTGCTCTGGGCGACCTCTTCATAATTCATGTCTACCTTGAGATTATTGAGGAGTCAACGTGGGTGCTTTTGATTTTTTCAATGCGGGGCTTTGGTGTGCCGGTGCCGGGGCCGGCTCCGCCGCCCTCCGCGAAGCCCGCCCGCACCCGCCGCGCGGGCGTCGGCGCACGCTCGTCCGCCGGCGGGCGGCCCGGGCGTCCGGTGACCCCGGAGAGGTCCCTCACCGCGCGGTGCGCAGCCCGAGAACGTACGCCGCGGTGAGCGCGACGGCACGGTCCTCGTCGTGGGACAGATCCGCGAGCGCCCGTGACGTCGTGGTCCCCGGGACCCCGGCGAGCGCCTGGGTCAGCCGTCGGCGCGCGGACGGCTCGACGGTGCCGTGGGCGAGGCGGCCGACGAGCCCGGTGGCGATCCGGTCCGCCGACGCGGAGTCGCTCGCCAGTGCGCTCAGCGCGTCGGCCGCGTCGACGTCGTTCGTACCCTCGACGATCATGTCGATGAGCGTCGGGACCGCGTCGGCCCCTCCCCGTGCCCCGAGCGCCAGGGCCGCGCACCTGCGGACCGCGATGTCGGAGTGCGTCAGGGCGTCCCGCAGCAGGGCGGTCGCCGCACCGTCCGGAATCTCGGCGATGGACCGGACGGCACGTTCGCGCACCTCGGCCACGGGTGAGCCGAGGCCCTCCGCCAGCAGCGCCAGTCCGTCACCGCCCGATCGCGCCAGAGCCCATCGGAGCGCTCCGGCGACGTTCGGGTCCGTCTCGCCCAGCACCGCCTCGACCAGAGCCTCCACCGGCACCGGAACCCTCTCGGCCGGGGACAGGGCCGCGCGCTGGCGCTTCCTGGCGCTCTCCGATCCCAGGTCCTGCAGGAGCGCGACGATCCGGAGGACGTCCTCCCAGCCGTCGGGTTCCGCGGCACCGATCCGGCGGAGCCGCCCGAGCAGCTCCGTCTCGTCCGCGATGCGCTCCCGCGTCCGGCGGATCAGGTCGCCGACGAGTTCCGCGGGCGTGAAGCCGGGATCGTCCAGCGCGCGCCCGACCTCACGCAGTGACAGCCCCAGGGACCGCAGGCTCTCGATGTGGAAGATCCGCCGGATGTCCTCGCCGGAGTACTCCCGGTAGCCGGCCCCGGTACGGCCCGTCGGCCGCACCAGGCCGAGCGATTCGTAATGCCTGAGCATGCGGGCGCTGACCCCGGACCACCGCGCCACCTCACCGATCAGCACCGCTTGTCACCTCCCCGGTCCGTTCGTGCCGAGAGCCACGATGCGCTTCGCCTCCTCGACCGCGAACCCGAGGCCGGCGTCCGGGGCGCGCAGCATCCGTTCCGCCGCGGCCGCGTGCCGGCGCACATCGGGGCCGGGACCGGCCGCCGCGGCGCGCAGGGCCGGCACGATCACCTCGCCGAGCGCGACCAGCGCCCGGCTGAGGCTCAGCCGGGTCTCCCGCTCGCCGCGCCCGAGCTGTGTCGCCAGTACTTCGGCCAATTCCGCCTCCTCACCCTCGGGTACCAGGACGACCGCCGCCCGCCAGGCGCTCCGCGCCACCTCGTCGTCGGCATCGGTCAGCAGCGCCCGGGTGATCGCGGGCCATGCCCGCCGGTCCCCGACCTTGGACAACGTGTGCAGCGCCTGGCTTCGTGCCTGCGCACGCTCCGAGCGGAGCTCGGCGACGAGCCTGGGGACCGTCACCGACGGCGAGTGGCGGGTGAGCGCCCATGTGAGCATGTCACGCACATGGAACTCGGGCTCGACCGCGCACCGTTCGACGAGCCCGTCGACGAACCCGGGGTCCGGGGCCGTGCCGGCCAGCAGCGCCGCCCGCAGCCGCACCGACGAGTCGCCGTTCTCCAGCCCCCGGAGAACCCGCGTCCTGTTCGTGTCCTGTTCCGGCATGGTCATCCGGACCACCTCCTCGGTCGCAGTGAAGGCCTTGCCACCGTGTCAAGGTCAAGCGGGACCGGCACGTCTCCGGCTGTCCGCGCCCCGCCGCCGCGACCCGTTCCTCCCGGAGAGCCGCCGGCCTCCCGGGCGCAGCGGCCGCCCGTCCACCGGGAAGCCCCCGGTCCGCTCGCCCGGTCCTGCGGCGGCCCCGAGAGGGCCGGCCCCCACGGACGCGCGGGCGCGGACAGCCGACCGGACATCCGGGTTGTACGGCGATGAGCGCATTGACCGGGCAGGTGCGAGCCGGTTGCATGAACATGAGCCCTGGCCGCGAAGCCGGGGAGACGTGTCGACCGGGGGGAAGAATGCGTCTTCGGGGGAGAGCGGCCGCCGTCGCCGCCGTGGCGACGGTGTGCGCGGCCGTGCAGACGACGCCCGCAGGGGCGTTGGAACTGAAGCCGGGCACCGCTTACGCGAACGTCACGTCCGACGACGTGATGGGGAACGGACCGAGCCGGTACGCCGCGATCAGCGCCGGCGGCCGCTTCGTGGCCTTCTGGTCACAGGCCTCGAACCTGGCGCCCGGCGACACCGACGACGCCCACGACGTCTATGTGAAGGACCTGCGGACCGGGCGGGTGCACTGGGCCAGCGACCTGACCGACGGCATGGCCGCAGGAGCGCCGTACACCGCCCCGGCCATCAGCGCCGACGGCATGCGGGTGGCCTTCCCCACCCTGGACGGGACGCGGGCCTACGTGTACGACGTGCGCACCGGCCGCACCGAACTGGTCAGTGACGGCACCCACGCCCGGTTCAGCGGTGCGAACGCGCCCGCCATCAGCGGAAACGGACGGTACGTGACCTTCACGGCCCGGTCGGCGGAGGACCCGGCGGGACGCTCCCGCATCCGCCTGCGCGACCTCGGGCGGGGCACCGGCGAGTGGCTCGACGACCCGGCGGCCGGCGACGAGCAGCAGGTCGCGATGGTGTCCCTGAGCCATGACGGCCGGCGCATCGCCTACCTGGCGTCGGACCCCGGGGCGGACGACCCCGAGGACGGCGGGACCCACGTCTACGCACTCGACCGCCGCACGGGCGAGCGGACCCGGATCGACCCCGAGTGCGAGGACGACCCGGCCGAGTACGGCGTCGACGACCCGGTGATGGGTCCGGACGGCCGCCACGTCGTGTTCCGTTTCAAGTGCCGCACCTTGCGGCCCGCAGGCACCAGCGACACCGGTGACGTCTTCCTCAGGGACCTGAGGAGCGGAGCGCTGCGCCACGTCCTGGGCCCGCAGCCGCAGTCCGCCACGCACACCGGCCGCCTGAGCGCGCACGGCCGGCACCTCGTCTTCGTGGCGGCCGAGGAGCGGGAGCCGCGCGGCCCGCTCCAGGTGATCTACCTGATGGACCTGCGCACCGGCCGCACGGACAGGATCACCGCCCGGCCCGACGGCACCGCCAACCAGAGGCCGGCGTCCGCCCCGACCCTCGACGCGCACGGCCGCACGGTGGCGTACGACGCGGTGCCGCGCGATCTGCTGGGGGAGCCGTCCGCCGCCGGCGACCGGCAGGTCCTCGTCACGCGTCCGCGCTGACGGCCACCGCCCGCGCACGCGCTGCTCGCCACGACGCACCGGGCTCACCGCAGGCGGTTCACCCGGGCCTACGGCCACTACCTGATCCTCGCTTCGGCCACCGCCGAGGGAGCGGGCCCGGCCGCCTGCGCCGACCGCCTCACGCGCCATCCCGGCACCCGCGCTCGTCGCCGGTGCGCTCCTGGGAGGCCTGGTCACGGTGGTCACCGTACGACGGCGGGCATGACACCACCGCAGGCGAAGGCCGCGCGGACCATCCCCGAGGGGACATCCGCGCGGCCTTCGCGCGGCGTCCACCCGCCCGCGGCGAGCGGACGAGGAGGAGGGACGCCCCGTGCGTGCGCCGCCGGCCGACGCGGCCCGCACCCTGGTCCCGCCGACGGAAGCCGCCGGGGCCGGCGGGGCGGCCGGGGTCAGCTCCTCGGCCGGCCGATGGCCACCATCCAGGGGACGCCGAAACGGTCCGTGCACATGCCGAACACGTCGCCCCACACCTGCTTCTCCAGCGGTATCACCACCTCGCCGCCGGCGGACAGCCGCTGCCAGCAGCCGCGCAGTCCGGCGTCGTCGTCGCCGCTCAGGCTCACGGCGAAGTTGTTGCCCGGGATGTGGTCCGTGCCGGGCGGGGCGTCGGCGCCCATCAGGACCAGGCCGTCCGGGGTCTCCAGCATGCCGTGCATGATCCTGTCGGCGCCCGGGGCGTCCGGCGGGCCGAACTCGGCATAGGTGCTGAACCTGAGCGTGCCGCCGAAGACCTCCTGGTAGAACTCCAGAGCCTGCCGGGCGTCACCGGCGAAACTGAGATAGGGATTGAGACGCACGGCCATGAAACCTCCCATAACGGGCAAATGGTTCGATGGGCGCAGAGTAGCGCGCGGCATCGGCGGCGGCCCGGCGACGGTCAGCCGCCGGTGCGCGGCCACCCGTGGTGGTCCAGCAGCCAGCGGCCGAGGAGGGCGCCGCCGTGCACGACGAACCCGACGCCGATCAGCCAGGACTCCACCACGAGGACGATGCCGACGGCGCCGTAGCTGATCGCGTTGGTGACGATCAGCGGGGTGAAGACGAAGTAGGAGAAACCCCGCAGTCCGATCAGCCCCGCCATGGTGGCGAGCGCGCCCGGCAACAGGTCCCGCGGGCGGACCTGGCCGCCCAGCAGGAAGGACTGGCCCCACCAGAAGAACAGGACGCCGGTCGTCGAGGTCAGCGCGATCCGCAGCGGCCCGGGCAGCAGGGCCCGGGTCTGCACCTCCTGGTAGAGGTACGCGGTCAGCGCGAGCAGCCACACCGCCTGCCGCCAGACGCGGTGCCACGGACCGGCGGGCAGGTCCCAGATCCGTTCGTAGCCGTTCTGCACGCTGCCCGCGAACGTCACCCCGAACACGACGAGCGCGACCCCGCCCAGCACGCTCGTGGTGCCGATCACCGTGCGCGGCGGGCTGATGACGTCCGTCAGGACCTGCGCCGAACGGCCGGACAGCCCCATGCCGTCGACCAGCCAGGACGCGAAGCCGCCACGTCCCAGGGGATCGGCGGCGGCGACCACGATCAGCAGCGGGGCCAGGGTGACCAGGGCCAGCGTGGCGAAGCCCAGGGCCCGGTGCATCAGCTCCAGATCACGGCCGCGCCGGACCAGGTCGTAGGCGCCCAGCCGGTTCCAGCCCCGGTGGACCAGGCCGGCCAGCCGGTTCACGGCCGGCGCCCCGTCCGCCGGGCGGGCGGGCGCCGCCGGCCCGCGTGGGCGGGCGGCCACGGTGATCCGCTGACGACCATCTTCCGTCCGACTCCCGCAGGGCCCGTCGCTCGCTCACGGATGGGGCCCCGGGTGACCGTCCCGCCGGCCGGACAAACACCCGGGCCGCCCGGCGGCCGGCCGGGGCAGGCGCCCCGGCCGGCCGGGACGCCGGCCCGGGCGGACCCGGCCGCCGCGGGAGCCGGGCGGGACCGGTGCGGCACGGCACCGGGATCCGGGGTACCCGGCGGACGGAGACCGCTCGAAGGGGGACCACCGCGGTGACGGACCGGACCTGGGAGTACGAGGGGTACGACGCCTCGGACGAGCGCCTGAGGGAATCGCTGTGCACCCTCGGCAACGGCTACTTCGCCACCCGCGGGGCGCTGCCCGAGTGCGCCGCGGACGACGTGCACTACCCGGCCACCTACGCGGCCGGCTGCTACAACCGGCTGACCTCGCTCGTCGCGGGCCGCCGGGTGGAGAACGAGGACCTGGTCAACCTGCCCAACTGGCTGCCGCTGGCCTTCCGCCTCGCGGACGGCCAGTGGCTCACGCCGGAGACGGCGCCGGTCCTCCACCACCGCCAGGTCCTGCACCTGGACAGCGGCCTGCTGGAACGCGCCACCCGGTACGGGCTCGGCGGGGACCGGGAGCTGTCCGTGCGGCAGCAGCGCCTGGTCCACATGGCCGACCCGCACCTGGCCGCCCTGCGCACCGAGTTCACGCTGCACGGCCCCGGCCCGGCGGAGCTGGTCGTGACGGCCGCGCTCGACGGGGGCGTCACCAACGCCGGGGTGCCCCGCTACCGCGACCTGGAGGGCCGCCACCTCACCCACGTGCACTCCGGCACCGCCGCACCCGGCACGGTGTGGCTGCGCTGCCGCACCCGCACCTCGGACATCCGCATCGGCATGGCGTCGCGCGTGACGGCCGGCGCGCCCGTCCTGGACGCGCACGAACCCCCGCGCGCCGTCCAGCGGACCCGGCTGCGCCTGGAGCCCGGCACCACCGTCACCGTCGACAAGACCGTGGCCCTGCACACCTCGCGCGACCCGGCCATCAGCAGCCCGCTGCAGGCCGCCCTCGACCGGGTGGGCGCCGCCCCCGGCTTCGACGAGCTGCTGGGACCGCACCTGACGGCCTGGGCCCAGCTGTGGCGCCGGGCCGAGCTGGAGGTCCCCGGCGAGGCGGGCCACATCCTGCGCCTGCACCTGTTCCACGTGCTGCAGACGCTCTCCCCGCACACCGCCGACCTGGACGTGGGCGTACCGGCCCGGGGGCTGCACGGCGAGGCCTACCGCGGCCACGTCTTCTGGGACGAGCTGTTCGTCCTGCCCTACCTCAACCTGCACTTCCCCGAGGTGTCCCGCGCCCTGCTGCACTACCGGCACCGGCGTCTGGAGCGGGCCTGCGCCGCGGCCCGGGCGATCGGCCGGCGGGGCGCGCTGTATCCGTGGCAGAGCGGCAGCGACGGACGCGAGGAGACGCAGCAACTGCACCTCAACCCCCGCTCGGGACGCTGGCTGCCGGACCACTCCCACCTCCAGCACCACGTCGGGTCGGCGATCGCGTACAACGTGTGGCAGTACTGCGAGGCCGGCGGCGACGCCGAGTTCCTGCACACCAAGGGCGCCGAGATGCTGCTGCAGATCGCGCGCTTCTGGGCGGACTCGGCCGTCTGGGACGGCTTTCTGGGGCGGCACCGGATCCGGGGCGTGGTCGGCCCCGACGAGTACCACGACGCCTACCCCGGGGCGGTCCTGCCCGGCCTGGACGACAACGCGTACACCAACGTCACCGCCGCCTGGGTGCTGGCCCGCACGCTCCAGGTGCTGCGGACGCTGCCCGAGCCCCGCCGCCGCGAACTCGTCGAACGCACCGGGCTGGACGGCGGCGAGCTGGAGCGGTGGGAGGAGGTCTCGCGCACGCTGCACGTGCCCTTCCACGACGGGGTCATCAGCCAGTTCGAGGGGTACGGCGACCTGGCCGAGCTCGACTGGGACGGCTACCGCGGGCGGTACGGCGACATCCGCCGCCTGGACCGGATCCTGGAGGCGGAGGGCGACACCGTCAACCGCTACCAGGCGTCCAAGCAGGCCGACGCCCTGATGCTCGGCTACCTCTTCTCGCCGACCGAGCTCCAGGGCCTGTTCGCCCGGCTGGGACACCGGCTGGACGAGGAGACCTGGCGGCGCACCGTCGACTACTACCTGGGCCGCACCAGCCACGGCTCCACCCTCAGCGGCCTGGTCCACGGCTGGATCCTGGCCCGGTGCCGGCGCGCCGAGGCGTGGGCGTTCTGCCAGGAGGCCCTCAAGGGCGACGTCGCCGACCTCCAGGGCGGCACCACCGGCGAGGGCATCCACCTCGGCGCCATGGCCGGCACGCTCGACCTCGTCCAGCGCGGCCTGACCGGCCTGGAGACCCGCGCGGGCGCCCTCCGGCTGGACCCCGTCCCCCTGCCGGAGCTGTCCTCGTACGGCTTCCCCCTCCGCTACCACGGCAACTGGGGCGTACGGCTGCGGCTGGAGCACCGGCACCTGGACATCGCCGTCTCCTCCTCCGACGGCCTCCCGGTCGACGTCCACCTGCCCGACCGCGCGTTCCGCGTCCAGCCGGGCGAGATCTGCCGCCTGGTCCTGCCCGACTGACCCCCGCGCGCTCGGCCGCGTGCCGGTGGAGGCTGGAAAGGGGGAACCCGGGGCCGTGGGGACGAGGAGGTGCCGGCATGGTGGATCCGGTGGTGGCCGGGGTGGACGGGTCGCCCTCCAGCCTGGAGGCGGTGGAGGTCGCGGCGCGTGAGGCCGGTCTGCGCGGGACGGGGCTGCGGCTGGTGCACGCCTTCGGCTGGCCGTCGGTGCACGTGCCGCCGGGGGTGCCGCCGTGGCGCCACGGCCCGCCGGGGCTGCGGGAGATGGTGGACGGCACCCTGGCCGGGGCGGAACGGCGGGCCCGCGCGGCCGCTCCGCGGGTGGAGGTCGCGCGGGAGGTCGTCGTGGGCGAGCCGGTGACGGTTCTGGAGATCGAGTCGCGCACCGCCTCGCTGGTGGTGATCGGCAGCCGGGGGCTGAGCGCCTTCGGCAGCCTGCTGCTCGGCTCGACGGCCGTGCACCTGGCGGCCCACGCCCGCTGCCCGGTCCTGGTGGTGCGCGGACGGCCCGATCCGACGGGCCCCGTCCTGCTGGCGACGGACGGCTCGCCGGCGGCCCGGGGAGCCGTCGAGTTCGCCTTCGCCGAGGCGTCCCTGCGCGGCGCGGACCTGGTCGCCCTGCACGTGTGGACCACCCGCACCGGACGCGCCTACGACGGCCCGGCCGACCCGCCCTTCGTCACGTACGACGAGGACCACCTGCGCGACGAGGAGGAGCGCGTGCTCGCCGGGGCGCTGTCCGGCCCCGCGCGGGCGCATCCGGACGTCGCCGTGCACCGCCGGCTGGTGCGGGGCCGGGTGAGGCCCACGCTGATCGACGCCAGCGCCCGGGCCCAGCTCGTCGTGGTCGGCGCGCGCGGCCGGGGCGGTTTCACCGGGCTGCTGCTGGGGTCGGTCAGCCAGGCCGTCCTGCACCACGCGCAGTGCCCGGTCGCGGTCGTCCGGTCCCGCCCGGCGTGAGGGGGCGGCAGCCGTACCGGCGGGCCCGCGCGGGGCCATGAGCGCTTCTCCGGTCCGCGGCTCGACACCCCCCGGGCCTCCCGGGCAACCCCGTCGCCGCGGCGGGCACCTGCGGGCCGGGCGACCGCACCCGTGCGCGTCGGCCGCGGGCGCGCCCTTGATCCTCACGGCCGGCCCGCCTAGCCTGCGCGGAACACGTCCGAACAGACAGGTCGACGATGGCGGGCTCCTCGGATTCCCCCGGTTCCCCGGGTTCCTCCCGTTTCCCCGGTTCCCGGGGCGCTTCCGGCTCCCCCGGTCCCCCCGGGACGGGCGCGGCGGCCCGGCGGCTCCCGGTGGAGACGCACGGCCTGGACGTGATCGGCGACGCCGAACGCAAGGGCGCTCCGCGCACCCTGTTCTGGCCCTGGTTCGGCGCCAACGTCTCCGTCCTCGGCCTGAGCTACGGCTCCTTCGTGCTGGGCTTCGGCATCTCCTTCGGGCAGGCCCTGGCCGCCGGGGCGCTCGGCATCGTCTTCTCGTTCCTGCTGTGCGGCTTCGTCGCGGTCGCCGGCAAGCGCGGCTCCGCGCCGACGATGGTGCTCAGCCGCGCCGCGTACGGGGTGCGCGGCAACCGGCTGCCGTCCGCCGTCTCGTGGCTGCTCACCGTCGGCTGGGAGACCGTGCTGTGCGCGCTCGCCGCCCTGGCCACGGCGACCGTCCTCGGACGGCTCGGCTGGGGCGGCGGCACCGGGACCAAGGCGGTCGCGCTCGTCGTGGTCGGCGCGCTGGTCGTGGTCGTCGGCGTGGCGGGCTTCGACCTGATCATGCGCCTGCAGACGGCGATCACCGTGGTCACCGGCGTGCTCACCCTGGTCTACGTCGGGCTCGTCGCCGACCACGTGCGCTGGGACGCCGTCGGCGCCGTCCCGGCGGGCTCCGCGCAGGAGTTCGTCGGCGCGCTGGTGTTCATGATGACCGGGTTCGGCCTGGGCTGGGTCAACGCCGCCGCCGACTACGCGCGCTACCTGCCGCGCACCGCGCCGGGCCGGGGCGTCGTCGGCTGGACCGCCTTCGGCGCGTCGTCGGCACCGCTGCTCCTGCTGGTCTTCGGGCTGCTGCTGGCCGGCTCCTCCAGCGAGCTGAGCACGGCCGTCGCCGCCGATCCGATCGGTGCGCTGACGACGCTCCTGCCCACCTGGTTCCTGGTCCCGTTCGCCGTGGTCGCGGTGGCGGGCCTGGTCGGCGGCGCGGTCCTCGACATCTACTCCTCCGGCCTGGCCCTGCTCGCGGCGGGCCTGCGGGTCCCCCGCTACCTGGCCGCGCTCGTCGACGGCCTCCTGATGATCGCGGGCTCGGTGTACATCGTGTTCTTCGCCGACGACTTCCTCGGCCCGTTCACGGGTTTCCTGACCACGCTGGGCGTCCCCGTCGCCGCCTGGTGCGGCGTCATGCTCGCCGACCTGGCCCTGCGCCGCCGCGGCTACGACGAGCCCGACCTCTACCGCCCGTCCGGCCGCTACGGCGACGTACCCCTCACCCCGCTGGTGCTCACCCTCGCCGCCACCGCGCTCGGCTGGGGCCTGGTCACCAACGCGGCGGCCGACTGGCTCGACTGGCAGGGCTATCTGCTCGGCCCGCTCGGCCTGGGCGGCCGTACCGGCGACTGGGCGTACGCCAACCTGGGCGTCCTGGCCGCCCTCGCCCTCGGCTTTCTCGGCACCCTGGCGTTCGGCCGCGGACGGGTACGGCGGCAGGAGGCGCAGGCGCCGAGCCCGGCCGGCGAGGGGGTGCCGCTGCCGTGACCGGCCCCGGCGGACGGCTCGCCGTCATCGACATGCAGCGCGTCTTCGCCGACCCCGGCAGCCCGTGGGCCGCGCCCCGCTTCGCCGAGGCCGCGGCCGGGGTGCGGCGTCTGCTGCCCGCCTTCGGCGACCGGGTGACCTTCACCCGCTTCCTGGCGCCGGAGGAACCCGAGGGCGCCTGGCGCGCCTACTACGAGCGGTGGCCCTTCGCACGGCAGCCGCCGCACGCCCCGCTGTGGCGGCTGACGGACGAGTTCGCCGCCCGCGCCGGGGACGTCGTGGACGCCGCGACCTTCGGCAAGTGGACCCCGGAACTGGCCGAACGCGTCGGCCCGGACGGCCGCCTGGTCCTGGCCGGCGTCAGCACCGACTGCTGCGTGCTGTCCACCACCCTCGCCGCCGCCGACGCCGGGGTGGAGGTGCTGGTCGCCGCCGACGCCTGCGCGGGCGCGGACGACACCTCCCACGCCCGGGCGCTGCACGTCATGGACCTGTACCGGCCGCTGATCCGCGTCACGACCGTCGCCGGGCTGGTCGGTGGGGAGAGCTGACGTCCCGCACGGCCCGGTACGCGCCGCGGGCCCCGGCGCTCCGGGCGGCGCGGGCACGGCGCGGACGAACCCGCGCGGACCGCGCAGGATTGCCCCGGACGCGACCGGGTACGCGGGGCTGGACCGCGCCCCGGGGCGAGCGCGTCCCGGGCGGGCCGCACGACCGTCGCTATCAGGGAACCTGCCATGGACACACCCGCGAACGACAACACCGCCACGCCCGCCCAGCGGGCCCTGGACGCGCTTGTCGAGAACACCGAGGACCGGGCGGCGCTGGACGCGCTCGCGAGCAGCGACGTGCTCGTCCCCGTGCCCGACGACGCCGACGACGCGGAAGCCGCCGACCCCACGGCCGTGGCGCTGCCCGTCCTGGAGCAGCCGGGCGGCACACCGGTGGTGCCCGTGTTCACCTCGGAGCTGGAGATGACGGAGCTGCTGCCGTTCGTCTCCCGCTACCGTCTGGTGCCGCTGGGCGCGCTCGCCGCGCAATGGCCCGCGGACGACCTCTCGCTGTCCATAGACGGCAACTCCGACCACCGGCTCACCCTCACCTCGGAGGGGGTGCGCACCCTGCTGGCCCGCCCGCAGGGCTGACCGTTCCGTCCCGCCGGGAGGCGTACAGCCGGAAGGCACCCATCAGGCGCTGCGCCCGCGGCGCCTACTCGTCCAGCATGCGCGCCAGCACGGCCCGTTGCAGTGGCAGCACCTGCGCGTGCAGGTCACGGCCCTTGCGGGTCAGGGCGACCCACACCCCGCGCCGGTCCTCCGCGCAGACCGACCGCTCCACCAGGCCGTCCTTCTCCAGCCGGGCGATGAGCCGGGACAGCGCGCTCTGACTGAGGTGGACCCGGCCGACCAGGTTCTGCACCCGGCACTGCCGCTCCTCCTCGGGCGTGGCGGACGCGAGGACGTCGAGAACCTCGAAGTCGCTGGCGCCCAGGCCGTGCGGGTGCAGCACCCGATCGATCTCGCACATCGTGCGCGCATGCACCGACAGGATGTTCCGCCACCGTTCCTCCAGCCGCGCGCTGGCCGTTTTCGCTGCCATACCTGCACGGTAACACCGCGCCGCACCTTCTTTGAGCGTGCAATTAGTGCATGCGCAAGGACAGCGGGGGAGGAGCGGGAGCGGGCGGGCGACCCCGGCCCGCCGCGTTACGAGCCGGGACCGGCGACCCGGCCGGCTCCCCGTGCCGGGGCACGTGCGATGCCGGGCCGAAACGCTCCGCCGAGGCGGCGGTCTCCAGGTCCCGCCCCGCGCGCCCGGTTCCGTGCCGACGTCGGGACGTCGAGTCGCGGACCCGTCCCCATGACCGGGACGCCGGCCGGACGGCCCGCCCCGCCAGGCCCCGTCGTCGGGATTTCTAGGCCGACCCCCGCTTCACCAGCTCCGTCGGCAGGATCACCGCCGCCGGGTCCTCGCCGCTCATCTGGGCCAGCAGGACCCGGACCATCTCGGTGCTGATGCGGTCCCAGGGCTGGCGGATGGTGGTC
Organism: Streptomyces glaucus; assembly: GCF_039533365.1. Classification (NCBI taxonomy): domain Bacteria; kingdom Bacillati; phylum Actinomycetota; class Actinomycetes; order Kitasatosporales; family Streptomycetaceae; genus Streptomyces; species Streptomyces glaucus. Next base: position 30,829 of record NZ_BAAATK010000008.1, on the reverse strand, counting down.
AGCTCGGGACTGGCGGCGACGGCGGCGGGGGAGTCGTCGAAGCCGCCGACCGCGACGTCCTGCGGCACCCGCCGCCCCGCCCGCTGCAGCGCCGTCAGCACGCCCTGCGCCATCAGGTCGGACGCGACGAACACCGCGTCCATGTCCGGCGCCCGGGCGAGCAGCCGCTCGGCGCCCGCCTCGCCGCCGGCCCGGCTGTAGTCGCCCTCGACGATCAGCTTCTCGTCGAGGGCGATGCCCGCCTCGGCGAGCACCTCCCGGTAGCCGGCGAGGCGTTCGACACCGCCCGGCGTGTCCAGCGGGCCGGTGACCACGCCGATCCGCCGCCGGCCCAGCGAGAGCAGGTGCCGCACCATGTCCCGGGCGCCGTCCCGGTCGTCGGCGGCCACGTAACTCACCTTCGAACCCAGCCCGATCGGCTTGCCGCACGCCACCAGCGGCACCCCGGCCGCGCGCAGTTCCTCGGCGACCGGATCGCCGGAGTGGCTGGAGACCAGCAGCACCCCGTCGACGTGCCCGGCGGTGATGTAGCGCGTGATCCGCCGCCGTTCGTCCGGCGTGCCCGCCAGCATCAGCAGCAGCGCGATGTCGTGCGCGGCCAGCGCCTGGGTGCAGCCGCGCAGCAGGACGTTGAAGTTGGGGTCCTCGAAGAACCGCTCCTGCGGCTCGGTCAGCAGGAAGCCCACGGAGTCCGAACGTCCGGTGATCAGCGAGCGGGCGTGCCGGTTGACGACGTAACCCGTCCTGCGGATCGCCGCGTTGACCGCCTCCTGCGCGGCCGGGCTGACGTAGTGGCCGCCGTTGAGCACCCGTGAGACGGTGCCGCGCGAGACTCCCGCCTCGCGCGCCACGTCGTGGATCGTCGGCGCCCTGCGTCGGCCCCCCGTGTTGCTCATGCTCATGACTTTACGGCCCCGGAGAGCAGGTCGAGGCTCCAGAACCGCTGGACGACCAGGAACAGCGCGACCAGCGGCAGCACCGCGAGGAACGCGCCGGTGATCACCAGCGTGTACAGCGCGGGCGTGTTGGCGCCCTGTTCGAGCAGGGTGTGCAGACCCAGCGTGATCGGGAACTTCTCGTCGTCGCTGAGCATGATGTACGGCAGCAGGAAGTTGTTCCACACGGCCACGAACTGGAACAGGAACACCGTCACCAGGCCGGGCACCATCATCGGCAGCGCCAGACGCGTGAAGATCCGCCACTCGCCCGCGCCGTCCATCCGCCCGGCCTCCACCACGTCCGCGGGCACCGCCGCGGCGGCGTAGATCCGCGCCAGGTAGACGCCGTACGGGGAGAGGATCTGCGGGAGCAGCACGGACAGGTACGAGTCCGTCAGGTCGGCCTGGGCCAGCAGCAGGTACTGCGGGACGGCGAGGATCACCGGCGGCATCAGCACGCCCGCCAGCACCACGTTGAACAGGGTCTCCCGGCCGCGGAAGCGGTAGGTCGCGAGCGCGTAGCCGCTGACCGCCGACACGGCCGTGGACAGCAGGGCGCCCAGGCCGGCGTAGAGGGCGGAGTTGCCCATCCACTGCCAGTAGACGCCGTCGCGGTAGGCGCTCAGGTCCGAGACGTTCCGGGTGAAGCCCGTGCCCGGCAGGAAGGTGAAGGTGGAGAACAGCTCCTGGCCGGACTTGGTGGCCGCGATGACCACCCAGGCGACCGGCAGCAGGCAGTAGACCGCGCCGAGCAGCAGCGTCACCGTCGGGACGAACGCGATCCGGCGGCGCAGCGGGGGCCCCTGGGCGGCGCCGGGCGTGGTGCCCGCCGCCGGCTGGGCCTTGCGGATGGCGAGAGAACTCATCGGGCGGCTCCTCGACCGGCGTCCTGCTTGTTCCGGCGGTTCGCGGCCCGCAGGAAGCCGAAGGACAGCAGCAGCGTGACCAGGGCGATGACCGTGGCCTGGGCGGCCGCCGCGTGCACGTCGCCCTTGCCGAAGGCGTCCTGGTAGACCTTCATCAGCGGACTCCAGGTGGTGGACACGGAGTTGGTGAGCGGTTTGAGGGTGGTCGGCTCGCTGAACACCTGGAGCGTCGCGATGATCGAGAAGAAGAAGGTCAGCACCAGCGAGGGCGCCACCATCGGGATCTTGATCCGGAGCGCGATCTGCAGCGGCGTGGCGCCGTCCAGCTTCGCCGCCTCGTACACCTCGGCCGGGACGGCCCGCAGCGAGGTGTAGATGACGATCATGTTGAAGCCGGTGCCGCCCCAGACGGCGATGTTCGACAGGGCCAGGTAGAGCGGACCGCCGTCCAGCAGGTCGGGCTGCGGCAGGCCCAGCCGGTCGAGCACGAAGTAGAAGGGACTGACGTCCGGCAGGTAGAGGAAGCCCCACAGCAGCGCCGCCACCACGCCGGGGATGGCGTACGGCAGGAAGATCGCGAGCCGGGTGAAGGGGGCGAGGCGGACCCTCTCGGAGTCCAGCATCAGCGCGAACAGCAGGGCGAGCCCCAGCATGACCGGGACGACGATGCCGCCGTAGCCCAGCACGCGCAGCGCCCCGTCCAGCAGTTCGCTGTCGGAGAGGGCGTCGGTGTAGTTCTCCAGCCCGGCCCAGACCTCCTTGCGGGCGCCGGCGCCCAGGCCGAGCCCGGAGACCTGCACCTTGCGGAAGCTGAGCCAGACGGCGTACCCGATGGGCAGGGCGAAGAACAGCAGGAACAGGGCGGTCGCGGGGAACAGGAAGAAGTAGGGGGCGCTCCGCCCCCGGCCGCGGGCGGTGGGGGAGGGGCGGGTGTCCGGGGCCCTCCCGGCCCCGTACGGCCTCCGGCGTGTCGTGGTGCTGGTCACCGAGCGACCTCGAAGCCCTGCTTCTCCAGGTCGGCCACGGTGTCGTCCTGCATCGTGTCCAGCGCGGCGGCGAAGTCCGACCTGTTCTTGGCGGCGGCGCCGAACGCGTCCTTGAACGACGTGTAGGCGACGTTGACGTTCGGGCCCCAGGCGGCCGGCGCGGTGGTCTTCGCGATCTCGGCGGCCTTGGTGTAGAAGTCGGGCTGGTTGGAGAAGTACTCCGGCGGGTTGGTGAAGGCGCCGCTGAGCTGGGCCGAGCTGGAGGCCGGGTAGATGCCGCTCTCCTTCGCCAGCGCGTTGAGGGCGTCGCGGTCGGTGTTCAGCCAGGCGGCGAACTTCGCGGCGGCCTCCTTGTGCTCGGAGTCGGTGGTGACGCCGGTGGAGGAGCCGCCCCAGCTGCCGGTGCGGTTCTCGCTCTTGGACCACTGGGGGAGCGGGGCCATGGCCCACTTGCCCTTGGTGTCGGGCGCGGCCGTGGTCAGCGTGCCCGGCGCCCACACGGCGCTGACCCAGGCGATCTGCTTGCCGGTGTTGAGGGCCTTGTTCCACGCCGGGGTGTACATCGGCTGGTTGTCGATGACGCCCTCCTCGACCAGACCGCCCCAGAACTCGGCGACCTTCCGGGTGGCGTCGTCGTCGATGCCGACCTTCCACTTCTCGCCCTGGACCGTCCACCACTTGGCGCCGGCCTGCTGGGCGAGGCCCGCGAACAGGCCGGAGTCGTTGGCGGAGAAGGTGGTGAGGTCCTTGTCCGGGGCCTTCTTCTTCAGCTGCCGGGCGGTCTCGGCGAACTCGTCCCAGGTGGTGGGGACCTTCAGGCCGTACTCCTCGAACAGGTCCTCGCGGTAGTAGAACATCATCGGCCCGATGTCCTGCGGGACCGCGTAGACCGCGTCCGTGCCCAGCGTGGTCTGCTGCCAGACCCCGTCGGCGAACCTGCCCTTCACGTCGTCGACCTCGCCCGCTATGTCGGCGAGCGCGTCATTGCTGACCAGCGTCGGGATCGCCTGGTACTCGGCCTGGACCAGGTCGGGCGCCTCGCCCGCCTTGTGCGCGGTGAGGATCTTGGTGACCAGCGTGTCGCCGGACGCCTGCTTCTTCACCGTGACGGTGATCTGCTCCTTCTTGCCCGGGCCCTTGTTCCACAGGTCGACGACCTTGTCCATGCCGGGCGCCCAGGCCCAGTACGTCAGCGAGACCGGGCCCGACCGGGCCCCGCCTTCCTCCTCGGACGAGCCGCAGGCGACGAGTGCGGTGGCGCCGAGCGCGACGGCGACGGCGGAAGTCACGAGGCGACGGTGCTTCGTGTACGGCATGGATATCTCCCCTGACCTGGGTCCCCGCCCGCTGCGGGAACCTGCCATGCAGATGCGAGCCGGCCCGGGTCCCCGCCTGCCGCGAGTCCCTGCCACGCTTCTGTGAGCGTTCACAGTAGAGAAACGTCCCGGACACTTGTCAATGGTTGTTGCTGTGCGGTTATGTTGCCCTCGCGCCGCAGCGGTTGTGTGTGCACGTTCCCAATCGATCGATCACCCGGGAGAGAATCCATGCCGGAGACCACCCCCAAGGGCCTGACCAGGCTCGCCTTCGGTGGGGACTACAACCCCGAGCAGTGGCCGGAAAGCGTCTGGCACGAGGACGTCCGGCTGATGCGGGAGGCCGGCGTCACCATGGTGAGCGTCGGGATCTTCTCCTGGGCGCTGCTGGAGCCCGCGCCGGGGGAGTACGACTTCGGCTGGCTCGACCGGATCCTGGACCTGCTGCACGCCAACGGCATCCGTGTCGACCTCGGCACCCCGACCGTGGCCCCGCCGGCCTGGTTCTACCGCGCCCACCCCGAGGCGCTGCCGGTGACCGCCGAGGGCGTGCGCTACGAGTTCGGCTCCCGCGCGGCCATCTGCCACAGCAACGCGCACTACCGCGCCGCCGCCGCGGACATCACCACGCGGCTCGCCGAGCGCTACGGCGACCACCCCGCCCTGGCGCTGTGGCACGTGCACAACGAGTACGGCGTCCCCGTCTCGGCCTGCTACTGCGACTCCTGCGCCGCCCACTTCCGCCGCTGGCTCGCGGCGACGTACGGCACGGTGGACGCCGTCAACGAGGCCTGGGGCACCGCCTTCTGGGGCCAGCGCTACGCGGACCTGGAGCAGATCAACCCGCCGCGGACCACGCCGACGGTCGGCAACCCGGCCCAGGCGCTGGACTACCGGCGGTTCGCCGACGCCACCATGCGCGAGAACTTCCGCATGGAGCGGGACATCCTGCACCGCCTGTCCCCCGGCGTCCCGGTCACCACCAACTTCATGACCGCGCTCAGCCAGTGCGACTCGGTCGACTACTGGGCCTGGGGCCGCGAGGTCGACCTCGTCACCAACGACCACTACCTGATCACCGACGGCCGCCGCACCCACGTCAACCTGGCGATGGCCGCCGACCTCACCCGCTCGGTGGCCGGGGGCGCGCCCTGGCTGCTGCTGGAGCACTCCACCTCGGGCGTCAACTGGCAGCCCCGCAACCCCGCCAAGGCCCCCGGCCAGATGGCCCGCAACTCCCTCGCCCACGTGGCGCGCGGCTCCGAGGGCGCGATGTTCTTCCAGTGGCGGCAGTCGCGGCGCGGCGCCGAGAAGTTCCACTCGGCGATGGTCCCGCACGGCGGCACCGACACCCGCGTCTGGCGCGAGGTGGTCGAACTCGGCGCCGCCGTCGACGCCCTGGCCGCCGTGCGCGGCACCCGCACCGAGGCCGACGTGGCCGTGCTGTGGGACTGGCACTCCTGGTGGGCGCAGACCCTCCAGTGGCGCCCCAGCGAGGACCACGACCCGCGCGAGCGCGCCGACACCTTCTACGAGGTCCTCTACGACCGCCACCTCACGGTCGACTTCGCCCACCCGGAGGCCGACCTGTCGGCCTACCCCCTGGTCGTCGTGCCGGCCCTGTACCTGACGACCGAGGCGGCCGGGCGCAACCTCAGGGCCTACGTCGAGGGGGGCGGCACCCTCGTCGTGTCGTACTTCTCGGGCATCGTCGACGAGCACGACGCCGTGCACGAGGGCGCCCACCCGGGCCCCCTCAGGGACGTGCTCGGCCTGACCGTCGAGGAGTTCTCACCGCTGCTGCCGGGCGAGCGGGTGCGCCTCACCGGCCCGGACGGCTGCGAGCTCGACGGCGACGTGTGGACGGAGTTCGTGGTGCCGCGCGGCGCCGAGACCGTCTGGAGCTACGCCGACGGCCTGCCCGCGGGCCGTCCCGCCGTCACCCGGCACCGCCTCGGCGAGGGCACCGCCTGGTACGTCTCCACGCGCCTGGGCGCCGACGGCCTCGACGCGCTGCTCGGCCGGGCGCTGGCGGACGCGCGGGTCGCGCCGCGCGCCGGCCTGCCCCGCGACGTCGAAGTGGTGCGCCGCACCGGCGAGTCGGGCACCTACCTCTTCGCGATCAACCACACCGCGTCGGACGCCGAGGTGCCGCTGGCGGCGCACGGCACCGAGCTGCTGACCGGTGAGCGCGCCGCGGACCGCCTGACGGTCCCCGCGGGAGCCGTCCGGGTCGTACGACTCGACGGCTGAGCCGACTCCCCTCCGCCCGTGCGAGCCGCGAGCCGCGGGCGGAGGGGAACCCTCCGGCGCCATCAGGAGGGCATCCCCCAACCCATCACGTCGAAGGGACGACGGACGACGATGTTCCATCCCAGACGCACCCTCAGGGCCCTGCTGCTCCCCCTCGCGGCCGGGCTCGCCCTCACCGCCCTGCCCGCCCAGGCCGCACACGCCGCGAGCACCCTCGTCAACGGAGGCTTCGAGGCGGACGGCGCGGGCGCGGCCACCCCCGCCGGCTGGTCGGAGTCCGGCGCGACCGGCGCCTCGTACGTCGAGGCCGGCGGCCGCAGCGGAAGCCACCGCCTGAGCCACTGGGCGTCCTCCGCGTACGAGGTGGAGACCCGCCAGCACCTGTCCGGGCTGGCCAACGGCCCCTACACGCTCACCGCGTGGGTCCGCTCCGGCGGCGGGCAGAACGCGGCGTACCTGGCGCTGAGGAACTGCGGCGGCGCCGAGCGACGCACCGACCTGCCGGTCTCCGCCGACGGGTGGATCCGGATCGTCGTGCCGGTCAAGGTGACGAACAACCAGTGCACGATCAGCGTCACCAGCGACGCGAACGCCGGCAACTGGATCAACGTCGACGACCTGAGCTTCGCGCCGGGCACCTCCGGCCTGTCCGTCAAGGGCGCCGACATCTCCTCCCTCGCCAAGAGCGAGGCCAGGGGCGGCGTCTACCGGACCGCCTCGGGCCGCACCGGCGACGCGCTCGCCATCCTGAAGTCCGCCGGCATGAACTACGCCCGGCTGAAGGTGTGGGTGAACCCGGCCGACGGCTACAACGACAAGACCCACGTCCTGGCGACGGCCAAGCGCATCAAGGCGCAGGGCATGAAGCTGCTGGTCGACTTCCACTACTCCGACACGTGGGCCGACCCGGGCGCCCAGGCCAAGCCGGCCGCCTGGACGGGGCACTCCTACGACCAGCTGAAGACCGACGTCCACCAGCACACGTACGACGTGCTGAACGCCCTGAAGGCCCAGGGCACCACCGCCGACATGGTCCAGGTCGGCAACGAGATCAACGGCGGCATGCTGTGGGACGAGGGATCCACCTCCGACTGGACGCGGCTCGCCGGCCTGCTCAACTCCGGCTACGACGCGGTCAAGGCGGTCAGCCCGTCCACCGCCGTCGCCCTGCACCTCGCCAAGGGCGGTGACCTGGCCGGCACCCGCTGGTGGTTCGACAACGCCGTCTCCCACGGCGTGCGGTTCGACGCGATCGGCCTGTCCTACTACGGCTACTGGCACGGCACGCTCCACGACTTCCAGACGACCCTGGACGACGCGGCCGCCCGCTACGGCAAGCCGGTCTTCGTCGCGGAGACGGCCTACCCGTTCCGGCTGGACAGCAAGGACGCGCACGAGAACATCATCGACACCGCCGACGAGCTGGTGGCCGGCTACCCGGCGTCCACCGCCGGGCAGACCCGCTGGATGAACGACGTGGCGAGCATCGTGGAGGCCGTCCCGGACGGCCGCGGCCTCGGCGTCTTCTACTGGGAGGCCACCTGGACCGCGGTTCCCGGCAACGGCTGGGACCCGGCCGACCCCTCCTCCGGCAACGGCTGGGAGAACCAGGCCCTGTTCGGCTACGACGACCGGGCACTGCCGGCGATGTCCTGGTTCGGCCACCGCTGAGCCCCCGGCACCGGGGCCCGGCCGCACACCCGCGGCCGGGCCCCGGCTCGTCCGGACACGACCCGGCGGGCGGCCCGCGTTACCCTGGACCGCGCCGCGACCACCGCTCGCGGCGCGGCGGTGGGGCCCGCCGCCCCCGAACCGCGGCAGTGCCGCCGCCGACGGTCCCTGCTTGTTGAAGGCGCGCGCCCGCATGTCCGGGCCCCCTGAGCGAGTAGGAGAGGTACGACATGACAGCCCGGGACGCCCGGACCCCCCGCCCCCGGACCCGCACCCCCCGCCGGACCGTCCCGCGCTCGCAGGGGCCCGTCGTCGCGGCGGTCGCGCTCGGCGGCGGCCTCGGCGCCGCGCTCCGGTACGCGGTCTCCCTGCGGTGGCCCGCGCAGGCCGGTGGCTTCCCCTGGACGACCTTCTGGGTCAACGTCGCCGGCTGCGCCGTGATCGGCGTGTTCCTGGTGGCCGTCACCGAGGCGTGGGCCGCGCACCGCCTCGTGCGCCCGTTCTTCGGCACCGGCGTGCTCGGCGCGTTCACCACCTTCTCCGCCTACGCCGTCGACGTCCAGCAGCTGATCGACACCGGACACCTCCGCACGGGCCTGGCCTGCCTCGCCGCGACCCCGCTCGCGGCCCTCGCGGCGGTGTCGCTGGCAGCCGCCGGGACCCGCCGCGTCCTGGGACGCCGGTCCGCCGCCCGCGACGGCGCCCCGGGCGCACCGGGGCGAGGGGACACGCGAGGCGGGGGGCCGGCGTGAACTGGCTGCTGGTGATCGTGGGTGCCATGATCGGCGCTCCGCTGCGCCATCTCACCGACCGGGCGGTGCGGTCCCGCCACGGCTCGGACTTCCCCTGGGGCACCTTCACGGTGAACGTCGTCGGCTGCCTCGTCCTCGGCCTGCTCACCGGCGCGACGATCGCCGGAGCCGCGGGCTCCTCCCTGCGGCTCCTGCTCGGCACGGGGCTGTGCGGGGCGCTGACGACGTACTCGACCTTCTCCTACGAGACGCTGCGGCTGGCCGAGACGGGCGCCGGCCGCCGTGCCGCCGTCAACGTGGCGGCGAGCGTGGCGACCGGTCTGGGGGCGGCGTACGCCGGCGTGGCGCTCGCCCGCGCGATCTGGACGTAGGCACCGCCCCTGCCGGCCGCCGGGGGCCGCCGGCGGGCACTTCGGCGGCGTCTTCGGGCCCCGCCGGATCGCCGTCGCCCGGGCCGCCGGCCACGGGACGCCGCGCGGCGAATCCGGGGCCGGGAGGAGTCCGGGCGGGCCTCCCGGCCCGGAATCGTTTCTTCCGTTCCTTGACAGGCGCCTCCCGGCACCCGCAGGATCACCTCCGTGAACCTGTCAGACAGCCAGACAGGTGGCCCGGCTCCGCGACGTGTCAGTGCCATGGAAGCGGTGCTCGGCCACCTCCGCGGCGCCATCGAGCGCGGCGAGTACGCGATCGGCGACAAGCTCCCCTCCGAGGCGGAGCTGTGCCGCACCCTGGAGGTCTCCCGGCCGGTGCTGCGCGAGGCGCTGCGGGCCCTGCAGACCATGGGCCTGACCGTCTCCAGGACCGGCAAGGGCACCTTCGTCGTCGCGGACACCGTCGAGGAACCCACCTTCGGCGACTACGCGGCCGGCGATCTGCTGGAGGTGCGCCGCCACGTCGAGATCCCGGTCGCCGGATACGCGGCGCTGCGCCGCACCCCGGAGGACCTCGACCACCTGACCCGTCTGCTGAACCGCATGGAACGGGAGACGGACACCACCGCGTGGGTCGCGATGGACACGCTCTTCCACCTCGCCGTGGCCGAGGCCACCCAGAACCCGGTCTTCCGCCGGGTCATCGAGGAGATCCGGGACGCGCTGGCCCGCCAGTCCGCCTTCCTCAACGAGCTGGGCGGACGCCGCGAGCAGTCCGACCGGGAGCACCGGGCGATCGTCGAGGCGCTGATCGACGGCTCCGAGCGCGACGCCACCGAGGCCATGACCCACCACCTCGACCGCGTCGAGACGACCCTCACCGACATCCTGTCCCGTACGGCGGCACCCCGCCCACCGGCGGCAGCCACGTCCTTCCACCGACCCACGACCCCCAGGCAATGATGCGCACCAGTTCCCCCGCGGACGCACCCCTCGTCCGTGACCCCCTCCACGCCCCCGTCGCCCACCTCGTCCGCGGCGGGGTGGTGGAGGGCGTCCACCACGGCTCCGTCGTCGTCCTCGGCCCCGACGGGGACACCCGGTTCCGGCTCGGCGACGTCGAGGCCGCCTTCTACCCCCGTTCGGCGCTCAAGCCCGTCCAGGCCGTCGCCATGGTGCGGGCCGGACTCCCGCTCGACGGCGAGCTGCTGTCGCTGGCCGCGGCCAGCCACTCCGGCGAGGAACGCCACCTCGCCGGCGCCCGGCGCATCCTCGAGCTCGCCGGGCTCACCGAGGACGACCTGCGCAACGTCCCGGACCTGCCGTTCGGCCCGGCCGTCCGGGACACCTGGGTGCGCGCGGGCCGCCCGCCCTCCCGGCTCGCCCAGAACTGCTCCGGCAAGCACGCGGCCATGCTCCACACCTGCAGGCTCAACGGCTGGTCCCTGGACGACTACCTCGACCCCGCCCATCCCCTCCAGCGGGCCGTCGCCGAGGCCGTCGAGGACCTCACCGGGCAGCGCATCGCCCGGGTGACCGTCGACGGCTGCGGCGCGCCCCTGTTCGCCGTCTCCCTGCGCGGCCTCGCCCGCGCCGCCGCCCGCATCGTCACCGCCGCGCCCGGCACACCCGAGGCGCGCGTGGCGGACGCGATGCGCGCGCACGCCGAGATGGCCTCCGGCGCCGGCCGGGACGTGGCCGCGCTGATGCGGGCCGTGCCCGGACTGCTCACCAAGGACGGCTTCGAGGGCGTCCAGGTCGCCGCGCTGCCCGACGGCCGGGCCGTCGCCGTGAAGATCGCGGACGGCGCCGACCGGGCGCGGATCCCGGTCGCGGCGGCCGCTCTCGCCCTCGCCGACGAACATCCTGCGGCGCTCGCCGGGTTCGCGGGGGAGCCGCTGCTCGGCGGCGGGCGGCCGGTCGGCGCCGTCCGGCCGGTGCGCGCGCTCGACCCGCTCGCCCACCTCGCCCCCACCGCGCCCTGAGACCCGGGTCCCGGTCCCGCACGCGGCGCGGGGCCGGGACCCCGGTCCCGGCCCCGACCGCCCGAGGCCGCGACACCGGGGACGGGACACCGGGGACGGGACCGGCGGGCGACGGGGGCGCCGCCCGCGGGTGCCGTCGCCCGCGTGCCCGTGCGCCGATCGCGAGCCGGTCACCCGCAGGCCGCCCCCCGGCGAGCGGCGTGTCAGTTCCCGGCCACCCGGCACCGACACCCTTGCCGAGTGTTGGCCATGGCTTTTCCCGTCGATCTCCGCCGCTGCCAGATACTCGGCCTGGCCGGTACCGCCGTGCTCGCGCTGGGCGGTGAGACGGCCGGGGCCCTGCCGGTCCGGGAACTCCTGCACCCGGCTTCCGGCCGCGCCGCCCTGGGCGTCGTCGGCGTCTACTTCGGCATCGTCCTGCTGATCGCGGCCTGGGTGTCGCTGGGCCGGGCGGTCCGCGGGCCCGAACCGCCGGCGCCGCGCGCCCTGCTGCTCGTCCTCGCCGTCTGGGCGGCGCCCCTGCTGCTCGCACCGCCGCTGTTCAGCCGGGACGTCTACAGCTACCTCGCCCAGGGCGCCATGGTGGAGGCGCACATCGACGTGTACGCACACGGCCCGTCCCGGCTCGGCGGCCCGCTCGCGGCCGAGGTCGCCCCGCTGTGGCGGCACACCGGCGCCCCCTACGGGCCGGTGTTCCTCGCCGTGGCCTCCGCCCTGTCCGGGCTGACCCACGGCCAGATCCCGGCGGGCGTGTTCGGGATGCGGCTGGTCGCGCTGGCCGGCGTCGCGCTGATGGCGGCGGCGCTGCCCCGCCTCGCCCGGCACAGCGGCGCCGACCCGGCCGCCGCGCTGTGGCTCGGCGCGCTCAACCCGCTCGTCCTGCTCCACCTGGTCGCGGGCGCCCACAACGACGCGGTCATGCTCGGCCTGCTCGGCGCCGGACTGGTCGCGGCGCTGGGCCGGTGGCCGGTGGCGGGCGCCGTCCTCGTCACCCTCGCCGCCCTGGTCAAGGCGCCCGCCGCGCTGGGGCTCGCCGCGGTCGTGGTGCTCCAGGCGCGCGCGGGCCGCCCCCCGGTACGGGCCGCGGCGACGACCGCCGCCGCCGCGGCGGTCACCACGGTCGCCGCGACGGCGGCGGCCGGCACGGGATACGGCTGGATCGGCGCCCTCGACACCCCCGTCTCCCCGCAGAACTGGGCCCTCACCAGCCTCCTCGGCCGCGCCACCCGGTCCCTGCTGGAACACCTCGGCAGCGATCTGGCGCCGCTCGCCGTCCCCGCCTGGCACACCCTCGGCATCGCCCTGGCCGTGGCCGCGACCGCCGTCATCTGGCTGCGGCTGCGCCCCCGCCCCCTCTACGCGCTCGGTCTGAGCCTGGCCGCGGTGGCCGCCCTCGGGCCGGCGATCCGCCCCTGGTACGCCCTGTGGGGCCTGTTCCTGATCGCCGCCGCCGCGCCCAGCGCCTCCGTACGGCACCGGACGGCGGCCGTGACCGGCGTGCTCGCGCTGGCGGTGCTGCCCGGCGGCGGCCCGGCGGACGCCGGGCAGCTGGTGTCGGCCGTCTCCGGCGGTGTGCTCGCGATGGTCGTGCTGTTCCAGGCCCACCAGGCCCACCAGGCCGAACCGGTCCCGGTCCCGGGGCGGACCGCGTGAGAGCGCCCCGCACCGACCGCGGCCGGCTGCTGCTGGTGTTCGTCCTGGCGGCCGCCGTGACCGTCTTCACGGCGACCGTGCCGCTGCTGCGCGACTGGTTCGACCTGCGCGTCTACCACGGCGCCCTCGACAACTGGGTCCACCGCGGCGGCCGGCTCTACGACTACCGGGTGCCCGGCACGCCGTACGGCTTCACCTACCCGCCGTTCGCCGCCGTCGCCATGGCGCCGATGGCCCTGCTCGACCTGCGCACCGCGATCGCCGTCGCCCTGCTGCTCGACCTGGCGGCCCTGGCGCTGGTCCTGCGCGTCCTGGCCGGACCGGCCCGGCCCCGCCACGGCTGGTACGGCTGGGCGCTCGTCGCCTGCGCGCTCGCCCTGTTCGAACCGCTGCGCGACACCGTCAGCTTCGGCCAGGTGAACGTCCTGCTGCTGGCCCTGGTCCTCGCCGACGCGTGGCTGCTCACCACCGGGCGGGCCCGGTGGGCGGGCGCCGGCATCGGGCTGGCGGCGGCGGTCAAGCTCACGCCCGCGCTGTTCATCGGCCTGCTGCTGGTGGCCCGGCGGTGGCGCGCGGCGGCCGTCGCGACGGCCGTGGCCGCCGGGGCCACCGCGCTCGCGGCCCGGATCGCCCCGGACGCCTCGCGCTTCTACTGGACCGAGGCGATGTGGGACACCACCCGGATCGGCCGTCTCGACTACGTCTCCAACCAGTCCCTGCAGGGCGTGCTGGCCCGGCTCGGCGAGACGGACCACGCCGTCTGGGCGGCCGTCGTGCTGCCGGTCCTCGGCGTGTGGGCGTGGCGGGCGCGGCGGGCGGCCGCCGCCGGGGACTGGACGGCCGCGTTCGCCCTGACCGGGCTCGCCGCGTGCCTGGTCAGTCCGATCACCTGGGTGCACCACCTGGTGTGGCTGCTGCCGTCCTTCGCCGTCCTGGTCCGGGCCGGCCGCCCGCGGGTCGCGGGCGGCCTGTACGCGGTGCTGTGCACCAGTGTGGTGTGGCTGTGGTCCGACGACCCGTCCGGCGTCGACGGCTTCCTGGGGAGCAACGCCTACACCTGGGTCGCCCTCGGCCTGCTGCTGTGGCTGCCGGCCGGTCACTCCCGCGGAAGGCGGCTGAGCGCGAGCAGCAGCAGCAGCGCCACCGCGCTGACGCCCAGCCCGACGGCGCCCGCGATCGTCCCCGCACCGCCGGACCGGCCGGGGCGCTCGGACCGGCCCGCCGACGCCGCCACGGTCGCCGCCGCGGCCCCCCCGGCCTCCGGGCCCGGCCACGGCCGGGGACGCAGCGCGTCCAGCGAACCCACCGGATCGACCCGGCCGGCCGCCCCGAATCCCCAGTCGAGCAGCGAGCGGGCCTCCTCGTAGACGGCGAGGCCGCCGCCCGCCCGGGGGTTCAGCACCGTCACCACGAGGGTGCGCCCGCCCCGGCGGGCGGCGGCGACGAGGGTGTGGCCCGCGCGGCTGGTGTAGCCGTTCTTGATCCCGACCAGCCCCGGGTACCGCTCGACGCCGTCCGCGCCGGTCAGCAGCCGGTTGGTGTTGCGGATCGGGTACGACTGCCCGCTGCCGCGGCCCGGGAAGACGGCCTGCACCGTGGCGCTGTACCGCGCGAACTCCCGGCTGCGCAGCCCCGCCCGGCCGAAGACCGCCAGGTCGTACGCCGACGACACCTGGCCCGGGGTGTCGTAGCCGTCGGGCGAGAGGACCCGTGTGTCGTGGGCGCCCAGGGCCCGGGCCCTGGCCTGCATCCGCTCGGCCGCGGACCGCCAGCCGCCGGTGAGCGCGGCCAGGACGCGCACGGCGTCGTTGCCGGAGCTGAGGAAGACTCCGTGCCACAGGTCGGACACCCGGTAGGTGCGGCCCTCGGCGACCCCGACCAGGCTGCTGCCCGGCCCGATGCCCCGCAGCTCCCGCTCGTCGACCCGGTGCCTGAGGCCGCCGGGCAGCACCGGCAGCACCGTGAGGGCGAACAGCGTCTTCAGGGTGCTGGCGGGCGGCAGCCTGCGGTGCGCGTCGTGCGCGGCGAGCACCTCGCCGGTGCGGGCGTCGGCCACCAGCCACGACCGGGCGGAGACGTCCGGGACCCCGGGCGCTCCGGGACGCGGCCGGACCTGCGTCCCGGAGCGGTACAGCAGGGCCGGTCCCGGCACCCTCGCGCGCGGACCGCCCGGCGCGCCGGGCTCCGCCCCCGCACCGCCCCCCGCCACCGCGGCGGGCGTGAGCGCCAGCAGACCCGCCACGCCGAGCGCGCAGGCGGACGCGACGCCCCGGGAAGTCGATCCGATCTTCATGTCGCAAACGTAGGAACAGCGCCTCGGGACGCCGCGCTGCCCGGGCCGAACGGCGTCCGCCGGCACCCGGACGGTGGATGCGGCCCGGGCCGTCGGCGCGCGGGCGCCGGCCGGATCCTCCGGTGCGCGCGGCCCGTGACGCCGCGGCAGCGGCTCCGCGCGAAGGGGTCCTCCCCGTAGGCTGGTCGGGTGTTCAGCCCCCGAGGCCCCGGCCCGCGCGAACTCGCCGTCCAGGCGCTGTCGTCCGTGGAGCGCGGCTACGACCTGCTCGCGCCGAAGTTCGACCACACCCCGTTCCGGACGCCGGGTCCCGTACTGGACGCCGTCGCCTCGGCGCTGGCGCGGACGGGGCCCTTCGAGACCGGGCTCGACCTGTGCTGCGGCACCGGCGCGGGCGTCGGGGTGCTGGCACGGGTGTGCCGGCGGAGCGTCACCGGGGTCGACTTCAGCGCGGGCATGCTCGCCGTCGCCCGTGAGCGGACCCGGCCCGCCGGGGTACCGGTCGCCTGGGTCCGCGCGGACGCCCGCGCGCTGCCGTTCGCGTCCGCCTTCGACCTCGTGGTGAGCTTCGGCGCGTTCGGGCACTTCCTGCCCCGCGAACGGCCCGGGCTGTTCGCCCAGGTGCGCTCCGTGCTGCGGCCGGGCGGCCGCTTCGCCTTCCCGGTCGTCGCCCCGCCCCGTCCCGGATCCCCGGCGTACTGGGGGCTGCTGGGCTTCGACACGGTGATGCGGGTGCGCAACGCGCTGTGGCGGCCGCCGTTCGTCATGTACTACCGCACGTTCCGCTTCGGGGACGTGCGGCGGGAGCTGCTGCGCGCGGGATTCGGGGTGGAGCTGTACGCCCTGCCCGAGTTCGGACGGCGCGGTGACGGCAGTCCCCGCGTCCGGCTGGTCGTGGCCCGCCGCCCGGACTGACGGGCGCCCTTGCCCGCTCCGCCCACCAGGCCCGGCCCGCGCCCACCGGCCCGGCCGCGGCGACCGCGAGCCGGCGCCGCACGGCGCTCGGGCAGGGCCTGCCGGCGGTCCGCCGGCAGGCCATCACGCGCCGCCGCGGCCCGGGGGCCATGACCGGCCGGCCGGGCGGAACCCGGCCCGTGCGAAGGGCCGGGGGTCAGGCGTACGAGCGCAGCCAGCGCAGCTTGGCCGCCTCCTGGAACGGGCCGCCGCCCTCGTGGTCGTTGAAGTCGTAGACCTCGATCGTCTTGTCGTCGTGCGCCCAGGCGTTGAACGCCGCGAAGACGGTCGACGGCGGGCAGGTCTGGTCCTCCAGGGCCGCCGAGAACAGCGCCGGGGCCCGGCCGCGGGCGGCGAAGTGCACGCCGTCGAAGTAGGAGAGGGTGCGCAGGGCGTCGTCGGTGCGGCCGCGGTGGGTCTTGAGGTAGAGGCCGATCTCCCGGTAGGGGTGACGGTCCGTCAGCGTGGCCGCGCGCGGGAAGTCGCACAGGAACGGCACGTCCGGCGCGATCGCCGCGAGGTCCGGGACCAGGCCGCCCACCGCGATCGTGATCCCGCCGCCCTGGCTGCCGCCGACGGCGACGGTGCGGGCCGGGTCGGTCAGCGGGTGCGAGCGGGCCGCCTCGACGGCCCGCACCGCGTCCGTGAACACGCGGCGGTAGTAGTAGTTCTCGGGCGCGTCGATGCCGCGGGTCATGAATCCGGGGTAGGCGGGCGCGCCGCCCATAGGGTCCGCGGTCCCGCCTCCGGCGCCCCAGGCGCTGCCCTGTCCGCGGGTGTCCATGACGAAGTGCGCCCGGCCCGTGGACGCCCACAGCAGGTGCTCGTGGGGCAGGCCGCGGCCGCCGCCGTAGCCGATGAACTCGACCACCAGCGGCAGCGGCTCCTCGGCCCCGGCGGGCAGCGTCAGCCAGCCCTTGACGGGGTGACCGCCGAACCCGGCGAACGTCACGTCGTACACCCGCACCGTGGCCAGGCCCGTGTCGACCGGTTCGAAACGGGCGTCCAGGTCGTGCTCGCGGGCCTCCTGGAGGGTCTTGGACCAGAAGGCGTCGAAGTCCTCGGGCTCGGTGGAGGAACTGCGGTACGCGCGGAGTTCGTCGAGGGGAAGGTCGAACAGGGCCATGGGGAACCGCCTTCGCGAAGGGACAGTACCGATGATCACACCGTACGCGGGTGGTCGGAGGACTCGCCAGGCCCGCACGGCGGTCCGGTGGCGCGGAAGGCCCCGCGGCCGGCGGTGAGCCGCTGGTCGGTGGGGTGGAGGCGTCGCGGGGGGACGGCGGACGGGAGGCGCCCGGCGGACGGTTCCCGGGGAGGTGGTCGGGTCACCGTGCGGGCGGGGCGGCCCCGTCCCCGGCGGCGCGTCGCCCATCGCGGCCCGGTGCGGGCCCGTCCCCGCTCCGCCCGGCGAGCCGGCGCCGCGTGCGAGGAGGGCCACGACCGGCACGGCGGGCGCCCCGCCGGGGCCGGACGACCGGCCGTGCCGCCGCACGGGCGCCCGGGCGCCGCGCCGGTCAGCCGAAGCGCTCGATGCGGATGCGGTCCACGGGCTGCCCGGCCGCCACCAGCAGCCGGGCGGCGTGTTCGGCGAAGGAGTTGGAGCCGCACACGTACGCCTCCCACCCGCCGGGCGGCGCCTCGGCCATGAGCGGCGCCACATGGGCGGCCGACAGCCGTCCCACCGGCACGCCCTCCGGCGCGCTCCGCGTGAACACCGGCGTCGTCTCCGCGCCCAGCTCCCGCGCGTAGAGGAGCTCTTCGGGACTGCGGGCGGACACCAGCAGCCGCAGCGGCACCGCGAGCCGCCGCGCCCGGTGGTACCGCACCATCGACATCAGCGGTACGACCCCGGAACCGGCGCCGATCAGCAGCGCGGGCCGGTCGCCCGGCCAGGCGAAGAAGCCGCTGAGCGGGCCCCGCACCTCGACCCGGTCACCGGGCCGGGCCACGGTGTGGAACCAGCCGGAGACCTCGCCGTCCTCGAGGTGGTCGAGGGTCAGCTCGAGGTGGCCGGAGTCGTCGGGCGCGGAGGCGATCGAGTAGTGCCGCTGGGCCACGTACCCGTCCTCGGCGGTCAGCCGCAGCAGCAGGTGCTGGCCGGGCAGATGCCCCGGCCAGCCGGGCACGGCGAACCGGAAGGTGGCCGCGCGGGGGGTCTCACGGCGGATCCCGGTGAGGGTGGCGGTCCGCCACGTCCCGGCGGTCCCGCCGTCCACGGCGATGCGTCCGGGCACGGCGAACCGCGCCGGGGGAGGGGAGATGTCAGTCACCGGAGTACCGCTGCTCCTCCCAGGGGTTGCCGCGGGCGTGGTAGCCGTTCCGCTCCCAGAAACCCGGCTCGTCGTGGTCGAGGAGGGTCAGGCCCGCGATCCACTTGGCGCTCTTCCAGAAGTACAGGTGCGGCACCAGCAGCCGCGCCGGGCCGCCGTGCTCGGGGGCGAGCGGCTCGCCGTCGTACTCCCAGGCGATCCAGGCGCGCCCGCCGGTCAGGTCGGCGAGCGGCAGGTTGGTGGTGTAGCCGGTGTGCGCGCGGGCGAGGGCGTGGGTGGCGGACGCGTGCGGGCGGACCGCCTCCAGGAAGGCGTCCAGGGACACGCCCCCGAACCGCGTCCCGAACTTCGACCAGCCCGTCACGCAGTGGATGGCGCCCTCGTACGCCGTCGCCGGCAGCGCGTGCGCCTGCTCCCAGGTCCAGGTGCGGGCCTCCTCGACCAGGCCGTCGATGCGGAAGGTCCAGTCGGCGGGCGCCAGATCGGGCGTGACCTCGGCGGACAGCACGGGCCAGTCGTCGCCCGCGTCGTACTGGCCGGGCGGCAGCCCGGGATCGGGGGCACGGCGTCCGGTG
The DNA here is from genome assembly GCF_039533365.1 of Streptomyces glaucus. NCBI lineage: Bacteria > Bacillati > Actinomycetota > Actinomycetes > Kitasatosporales > Streptomycetaceae > Streptomyces > Streptomyces glaucus. Next base: position 11,943 of record NZ_BAAATK010000008.1, on the reverse strand, counting down.
AAACCTCGGGTGATGTTCATACGGGTGTTCGTTCTCCGGGTCGCGCGGCGAGCGGTGGTCCGCGGGTCGGGCGTGGACGATGCTTACGCATTCAACCGTACGTGCTCCGGGGCGGCCCCCTCCCGCCGGGTGGGAGCGTGATCGCCGGGACAGCCGCCGACGCGGCGTCGGCCGTCGGGATCCCGGCCGACCGGGCCCCGACCGTGAAGGCCGTGTGAACTCCGCGGCGCCGCGGGAATAGCCGCTCGCCGATCCTCCTTGCCGCCCGGTGCCGGGCCCGGTGTGCCCGGCGGCACCGGGTGTGCCGGTCACGGGAAGGAGCGTACGCGCAGGTGGACACGGTCAGGCAGTACCAGTCGGAGGCGGCCGGGCCGCCCCTCTCCCGTCCGCACGTCCTGGACCATCCGGCCCGCGCCGCCCTCACCGGTCCGCACGCCCGGTTCGCCGAGCGGCGCGGACGGGTGCTGCGCTACCCCGTCGACGTGACGCCCTGGCTGGCGCTGCCCGACGAGCCGGACGCCGGGGACTGGGCGGACCTCGCGGCACTCGCCGGCCCGGGGGCCGAGGTCCCGCTGCTCGGTTTCACCGGGGACGTCCCGGCCGGCTGGCAGGTCACCTGGCGGATCGGGGGCGTGCAGATGGTGGACGAGGGCCTGGCCGCCGCACCGGACCCGGAGGCGGTCCGCCTCGGCCCCGCCGACGTGCCCGAGATGCTCGACCTGGTCGCCCGCACCCGCCCCGGCCCCTTCCTGCCCCGCACCATCGAGCTCGGCACCTACCTGGGCATACGCCGCGGCGGCGCCCTCGTCGCCATGGCGGGGGAGCGGCTGCGCCCGCCGGGGTGGACCGAGATCAGCGCGGTCTGCACCGACCCCGCCTTCCGCGGCCGGGGCCTGGCCGCCCGGCTGATCGCCGCCGTCGCCCACGGCATCCGCGCCCGGGGCGAGACCCCGTTCCTGCACACCGGCGCCGACAACACCCCGGCCATCCGCCTGTACGAGGCGCTCGGCTTCCGGCTGCGCCGCACCACGGCGTTCCTCACCGTCCGCGCCCCCGAGCGGCGCGCGGACGGACGGGCCGCGCCGGTGCCGCACCGGGCGCACTGACCGCGGGCGCCGCGGGCGGCCGTCCGCGTCGGTGCGCCCTCGGCCGTCGGCTGTCCCCGGCCACGCGTTGTACCGCCTCGGACAGGCGGCGCACCGCGTCGGGTCCTCCTCCGGCCGGTCCGCCCGCCGCTCCCGGGGCGAAGGCGTCCGCGGGGACGGCCCGGGGCCGGTCGTTTCGGATAGGGTTGCGGTCCGGCCGCGGACCGTCCCGGCCGTCGTACGGCGAGGAGGTGGGACCCATCACCGCTGTGTCGGCCCGGGTGCTCCCGTCCCAGGACCGCGCGGATCGCCGGTAGGCGACCGCGAGAGCGCCCTTGTTCCCGAAAGGCCCCCGGCTCCATGCCTGCTGCGTCCTCTCCGTCCCCGTCCTCCTCTGCGTCACCGCCGTCCGTGCCACCGCCGTCCGTGCCACCGCCGTCCCGCGCCCCGGTCGTCGCCGCGCTCCGCGCCGCCGGCTGCGTCTTCGCCGAGGACGAGGCGGAGTTGCTCCTGGCCGCCGCCCGCACCCCGGACGAGCTCACCGCCCTGGTGGACCGCCGCGTCACCGGCGAGCCCCTCGAACTCGTCCTCGGCTGGGCCGAGTTCCGGGGGCTGCGCATCGCCGTGGAACCCGGCGTCTTCGTACCCCGCCGCCGCACCGAGTTCCTCGTGGAACAGGCCCTCGCCCAGGCGCCCGGCGCGACCGTCGTCGTGGACCTGTGCTGCGGCTCGGGAGCCCTCGGCGCGGCCCTGGCCGACGCGCTCGGCCCGGTCGAGCTGCACGCCGCCGACATCGACCCCGCCGCGGTGCGCTGCGCCCGCCGCAACGTCGCCGCCGCCGGCGGCCGGGTGCACACGGGCGACCTGTTCGAGGCGCTGCCCGGCGAACTGCGCGGACGCGTCGGCGTCCTCGTGGCCAACGTGCCGTACGTCCCCACCGGCGAGGTCGGCCTGCTGCCCGCGGAGGCCCGGGAGCACGAGCCGCTGGTCGCCCTCGACGGCGGTGCGGACGGCCTCGACGTGCTGCGCCGGGTCGCCGCCGAGGCGCCCCGGTGGCTCGCGCCCGGCGGCTGCGTCCTGGTCGAGACGAGCGAACGCCAGGCGCCGGCGGCCGTCGACGCCTTCGCCCGCAGTGGCCTGACGACCCGTCTGGCCGTCTCCGAGGAGCTGTACGCCCACGTCGTGACCGGCGTCCGGCCGTAAGCCCGGCGGCCCGGCCCGCCGATGGCGGTACGACGGGCCGGGCGCCGCCCCCGCGCGCCCGGCCCGCCTACGCCGGTGCCGTCGCCCGCGCGATGAGCAGCGCCACGTCGTCGGCGTTGTCCGGCTCGTGCAGAGCGCGCAGCAGCAGGTCGCAGACCTCCTCCAGCGGGCGGTCCGGACCGTCGAGCAGGGACAGCAGCCGGTCCAGCCGCTCGTCCAGCGAGTGCCGCCGCGTCTCGACCAGGCCGTCGGTGTAGAACACCAGCCGGTCACCGGGCTCCAGGCCGACGGTGGTGGTGGAGAAGGAGACGCCGCCCACGCCCAGCGGCACCCCCGTGGGCAGGTCGAGCAGTTCCGGGGGGTGCCCGGTGCGGACCCGGACCGGCGGCAGGTGCCCGGCGACGGCGATCCGGCACTGCCGCAGATGCGGGTCGTGGACGGCGTAGACGCAGGTGGCGATGGCCTGGTCCGGGCCCGTGGTGCCGCGGTCCAGGTGCTCCAGCACCCGGGCCGGGTCCAGGTCCAGGGAGGCCAGGGTGTTCGTCGCCGTGCGCAGCCGGCCCATGGTCGCCGCCGCCGTGATGCCGCTGCCCATCACGTCGCCCACCACCAGCGCCGTCTTGCAGCCCTCCAGCGGGATCACGTCGAACCAGTCGCCGCCGATCTCACTGGTGGCCTCCGCCGGCTGGTAGCGGGAGGCGACCTCCAGCCCGCCCGTCACCGACGGATGGCTGGGCAGCAGGCTGCGCTGCAGGGTGAGGGCGGTGTTGCGGGCGTTCTGGTACCAGCGGGCGTTGTCGATCTGCACGGCCGCGCGGGCGGCCAGCTCCCGGGCCAGCAGCAGGTCGTCCTCGCCGAACGGCAGCGGGTTGTGCGTCCGCTTCAGGTCGAGCGCGCCGAGCACCTCGCCGCGCGCGATCAGCGGTACGGCCAGGTAGGAGTGCAGGCCCGCCCGGCCCAGCAGCTCGGCCGCCAGCGGGGAGCGGGCGATGCGGAGCAGGTCGACGTCCTTCACCCGCGGCACCATCACCGGGCGGCCGGTGCGCACGCACTCGGTGACGAGACGGTCGGGCGCGTACCGGGCGACCTGGCCGGGCGGATCGGCCGCTCCCAGCGCCTCCGGGGATTCGTACGCCCGGACGGCCAGGGAGCGGATCAGCGCGGGCTCGGCCGGGTCCAGACTGCTGCGGCGGCCCTTCACCACCGCGTCCAGCAGATCCACCGCCGCGACGTCGGCGAGCTCCGGCACCGCCACGTCGGTCAGCTCACGGGCGGTGCGGTCCAGGTCCAGGGTGGTGCCGATGCGGGTCGAGGCGTCCGCGATGAGGGCCAGACGCCGGCGGGCGGTCTCCGCCTCGACGCCGGCCCGGTGCTGTTCGGTGACGTCCACGACCGACACGGCCACGCCCAGCACGTGGCCGAACGCGTCCTCCAGCCGGTAGAGCGAGACCGACCAGGTGTGGTCCTCCCGCGGATCGGCCGGGGTCCGGCCGGTCGTGGGCCGGTCGACGAGCGGTCGGCCGGTCTCCAGGACCTGGCGCGCCGCGGACTCCAGCATGTCCGTGTCCAGCTGGGGCAGCACCTCGCGGACCGTGTGGCCGAGGTGTTCCTCGGCGGGGAGGCCGTCGATCCGCTCCAGCGCCGGGTTGACCGAGACGTACCGCAGCTCCGTGTCCAGGACGGCCAGCCCGATCGGCGACTGCGCGATGATCCGCGTCGACAGCGCCACGTCCCGCTCCACCTGGCGCACGGTCGACTGGTCCGCGCACAGGCCCAGCGCGTACACGTCGCCCCGGTCGTCCAGGAGCCGCATGTTGCGGAACTCCACCAGCCGCGTGGTGCCGTCCTTGCGCCGGACCGGGAAGGCCCCGGCCCAGCTCCGGCCGGTGTCCATGACCTCCGAGAACAGTTCGACGACCACGTCGAGGTGCTGTTCGTGGACCATGATCCGGGCGGCGTACTGGCCGAGCGCCTCCTGCGCGGTGTAGCCGAACAGCTCCTCGGCCTGCGGGCTCCACAGCACGATCCGTCCCCGGGTGTCCAGGACCACCGAGGCCACGCCCAGCACGTCGAGCAGCCCGCTCGGGCGCACCGGACCGCGGGGCGGCTCGTCGGCCCCGACCACGGGTGACCCGGCTGCACTCATCCCACGCCCTGCCTTCGCCGTCTCGCGCGGCACGCCCTTCCCGGTGCCGGCTCCCTGTCCCACCGCACACAGGGCCGATTCCCGGACGTCCCTGCTGATTCCTTCCATCTTCCTCCGTCCGCAGGACGCCCGCCGCCTCGCGGATGTTCACCGGGGCGGGGCGGAACGGACCCGGACCGTCCATAAATCTGGTGTGTACATGACCTCCTTGGCCCGCCACACTGTGCGCCGAGTGCGTGTCCCCCCCCCACGAAGGAGCCGATCCATGCCCCTGCGCGCCCGGCGACGTCGTCACGCGGTCCTGGCCGGACTCGCCGCTCTCGCCACCGCCGCCGTCCTGTCGGCCGCCCCGCCGGCCTCGGCCGCCGACACCTGGACCGAGACGGGCTCCGACCGGGCCGACCCGCTGACCGAGAGCCAGGGACTGACCTCGGTCGAGGTCCCGGCCGGCAGCCCCAACCGGTACACCGGCATCGGCACCATCCCCATCGGCGTGAGCAGCCGCGGCTGGAACCACGTCGGTGACCCCGACGCCTCCTACGACGGCCACTACGTCGAGCCGTACCAGCGCGACGACGGCGCCGCCAAGATGTTCCGGGTGCAGGCGCCGGGCGGCGGCTGGTCGGAGTACGTCCACGCCCTCGGCGCCGGGGAGGCCCCGAACAACTCCTGGGTCGCGATCGCGCCGGACGGCCAGTGGATGCTGGCGGGCGAGTGGGGCACCATGAGCCGGCTGCTGGTCTTCCCCACCCCCGGCGTCAACCCGGACACCTCGCCCGCGGCGAACCTCCCGCAGGTGTCCACGGTCGTCCTCGACCACCCCGTGCGCGACGTGCAGGGCTGCGACTTCACCGGGCCCACCCGGCTGCTGTGCTCCTCCGACGACCCGGCGGGCACCCTGTTCGGCGTCACCAAGCCGCTCCTCCAGATCGACCTGTCGGCCGAACCGGGCACGGCGGACGTGACCGGTCACGTCACCGCGCTGCGCCGGCTCCCGCTGCGCAGCGGCTGCTCGGGCACCTTCGAGGCCGAGGGCGTCGACTACGACCGCCGCACCGGCACCCTGCGCGTGATCGTGCTGTCGCCCGGCTTCTGCCTGCTGACCGACAGCAGGACCTACCGCTTCACCCGGGGCTGAGCCCCGCACCGCGCCACCCGCGCCGGCCGTGCTCCGGCGCGGGTGGTGCTTTTCCCGCGGCGGGGGTTTTCTTGGGGGGGGGGGGCGCGGTCCGCGGACCTCGTCCGCGGTGCCGCATCGCGGCCACGAGAGGAGCGATCACGATGGACGGCGAGCGAACGCACCCGGAATCCGTCTCGGTCGAGATCAGCGGATGCGACAAGGACGACGCCCAGGTCGTGTTCGACACCCTGTGCGCGTGCTTCGCGTCCGACCGGTGCGCCGACGACGTGCCCCGGGAGTACCACGAGGTGCGTCCGACCGTGTGGCTCGGCACCTTCGACGTCGCCGACGCCCACCGGGGCGACTGCGGCCCCGCCCGGCTGAAGGGGTCCGTCACCGCCGACGCGCAGGGCGGCTACTGGGCGATCGAACGGCTCCGCGCCACGCTGGACGACCTGTTCACCGTGCAGGACCTGTCCGCCGCGTCCGGGGACCAGGAGCGGGACCTGCACGTACGGCTGGAGAGCCGGTGAGCTCTCCGGCGCCGGAAAGGACGGCCACGGCCCGCCGACAGGCGGTGCGGGCGGGCGGTGCGGGCGAGGCCCGCCCGCACCGCCCCGTGCCTCCGGGCCCCGCCCGCGCCCCGCCGCGCCCGGACCCTGCGCGTACGCCTGTGCCCTCCGCCACCTCCTTGTGCAACTAGTTGCACAACTGGTCGGGGGTCCTCTACAACGGAGGGCACCACCCCGCGCACGGAGGGCCCGATGAGCCGCTACCCCCACCTGCTGAGCCCGCTCGACCTGGGCTTCACCACCCTGCCCAACCGCGTCCTCATGGGCTCCATGCACGTCGGCCTGGAGGAGGCGGAGCGCGGCTTCGAGCGCATGGCCGCGTTCTACGCCGCCCGGGCCCGCGGGGGAGCGGGCCTGATCGTCACCGGCGGCATCGCGCCCAACGAGGAGGGGCGGTCCCACGAGGACGGCGCCAAGCTCACCACCGAGGCGGAGGCCGAGCGGCACCGGACCGTCACCGAGGCCGTGCACCGCGAGGGCGGCCGGATCGCCCTGCAGATCCTGCACTTCGGCCGCTACGCCTCCCACCGGGACCTGGTGGCGCCCAGCCCGCTCCAGGCGCCGATCAGCCCCCACCCGCCCCGCGAGCTCACCGACGCCGAGGTCGAGCGGACCGTCGACGACTACGCCCGGACCGCCCGGCTCGCCCGGCGGGCCGGCTACGACGGCGTGGAGATCATGGGCTCCGAGGGCTACCTGATCAACGAGTTCACCGCCGCCCGCACCAACCACCGCACCGACCGCTGGGGCGGCTCGTACGAGAACCGCATGCGCTTCCCCGTCGAGATCGTCCGCCGAGTGCGCGAGGCGGTCGGCGAGGACTTCATCGTCGTCTACCGGCTGTCCATGCTGGACCTCGTGCCCGGCGGCTCCTCGCTGGACGAGGTGATCACGCTCGCCCGGGCGGTCGAGGCCGCCGGCGCGACGATCATCAACACCGGCATCGGCTGGCACGAGGCCCGCATCCCCACCATCGCCACGTCCGTGCCGCGCGGCGCGTACACCTGGGTGACGAAGCGGCTGATGGGCGAGGTGACGGTGCCGCTCGTCACCACCAACCGCATCAACACCCCCGAACTCGCCGAGCGGTTGCTCGCCGAGGGCCACGCCGACCTGGTGTCCATGGCCCGGCCCCTGCTCGCCGACCCCGACTTCGTCGCCAAGGCCGCCGCCGGGCGCCCCGAGGCCATCAACACCTGCATCGGCTGCAACCAGGCCTGCCTGGACCACGCCTTCAGCGGGCGGATCACCTCCTGCCTGGTCAACCCGCGCGCCTGCCACGAGACCGAGCTCGTGCTGTCCCCGGCCCGCACCCGCAAGCGGGTCGCCGTCGTCGGCGCGGGCCCGGCCGGGCTCGCCTGCGCGGTCACCGCGGCCGAACGCGGCCACGCCGTCACGCTGTTCGACGCCGCGCCCGAGATCGGCGGCCAGCTCAACGTCGCCCGCAGGGTCCCCGGCAAGCAGGAGTTCGACGAGACGCTGCGCTACTTCCGCACCCGGCTCGACGAGCAGGGCGTGGACGTACGGCTGGGCACCCCGGTCACCGCCGCGGACCTGGACGGCTACGACGAGGTCGTCGTCGCCACCGGCGTCACCCCGCGCGTCCCCGACATCCCCGGCGTCGACCACCCGAGCGTCCTCGGCTACCTCGACGTCCTGCGCGACGGCGCCCCCGTCGGAGACCGCGTCGCGATCCTCGGCGCGGGCGGCATCGGCTTCGACGTCGCCGAATACCTCACCGACGCCGGCGACCAGGCGCACGAGGACCCCGAGACGTACTTCCGGCGCTGGGGCGTCGACACCCGCTACCGCACCCCCGGCGGCCTCACCGCGCCCGAACGGCCCGCCCCGCCGCGCACCGTCCACCTGCTCCAGCGCAAGACGTCCAAGGTCGGCGCCGGCCTCGGCAGGACCACCGGCTGGATCCACCGCACCGAGCTCAGGCACCGCGGCGTGACCATGGTCCCGGGCGTGCGCTACGACCGGATCGACGACGCGGGGCTGCACCTCACGATCGGCGAGGAGAGCACGGTGCTGGAGGTCGACACGATCGTGCTGTGCACCGGGCAGGAGCCGCGCCGCGGCCTGTACGAGGACCTGACCGCCGCCGGACGCGCCGCGCACCTGATCGGCGGCGCCGACGTGGCGGCCGAACTGGACGCCGAGCGGGCCGTCAAACAGGGCACGGAGCTGGCGGCGGCGCTGTAGACCGGCCCGGGCGCGTCCCTAGGATGACCCCATGTCACTCCCGCACGCGATCCTCACCGCCCTGCTCGAGAAGCCGTCGTCGGGGCTGGAGCTGACCCGCCGGTTCGACCGGTCGATCGGCTACTTCTGGTCGGCGACGCACCAGCAGATCTATCGCGAGCTGGGAAAACTGGAGGCCGAGGGGTACATCCGCGCCCTGCCCGCCGAGCAGCCGGCCCGCGGGCAGAAGAAGAACTACGAGGTCCTGCCGGCGGGCCGCGCCGAACTGGCCCGCTGGAGCGCCGCGTCCCAGGACCCCAAGCCCCTGCGGGACGCGCTGCTGCTGCGGCTGCGCGCCGCGGCCGTGGTCGGCACCGCCGGACTGGAAGCCGATCTGCGGCGCCATCTGGAGCTGCACCAGCGGCAGTTGGCCGAGTACGAGGAGATCGAGAGGCGCGACTTCCCGCCCGGCAGGGACAGCCCCCAGGACCGGCTGAGGCACCTGGTCCTGCGGGCCGGCATCGATCTGGAGACCTTCTGGACACAGTGGCTGCGGCACGCGCTCGAGGAGTTCGCCGAGCTGCCCGGCCACGAGCCGGCCTGACACCGGCCGCCCGTCCCCGGCGCCGGGACACCGGGACGGGCGGCCGGCGCCTGCCGGAGGCCGCCGCGGCAACGCACGGGCGCCGGAACCGGCGGGCCCGCGGCGCGGTTCCGGAACCGGTACGGCCGCGGAACCGGCGGCGCCGGCCTCAGCACCGGTACGGCTTCGACCGGCGGCGCAGGAACCATGCCGCCGCGATGACGCCCGTCCCGACCAGGGCGCCGCCCGCCACGAGCGTGACGGTGCCGTAGTCCTCGACGGACCCGCCCGCTCCGCCCATGACGCCGCGCGACGGCGACGCCGTGGCGGAGACCGTCGGCCTGGCCGTGGGGGTCGCCGTGGAGACGATGACGGTCTGGGTGCCCGCGGTGTTGCCGTTCGAGCACATGACGATGACCGTGTAGGTGCCCGGGCTGACGTTCGACCAGGCGGCGGACTGGGCCGCGCTGGTCCCCGACAGGGCCGCCTGGCGCCCCTGGGCGAAGTTCGCCTGGCCGCTGTTGAGCAGCGAGGCGGTGCCCCAGCTCCCGTTGATCTGGGTGCAGGCGCTCGTCGTCACCGAGACCGTGGATCCCGTGGTGCTCACGGAGATCCCCGTGGCGGCGGTGGCCGGCCCGGCGGCCAGGGCGAGCGGTAGCGCGGCGGCGGCTGCCGCGGTCAGGGCGGTGCGGAGGTGTGGCGATGAGTTGCGCATGTGGACTGTCCTCCGGCGGCACGGTTGGCGGTACATCCCTTGCGCCGCCGAGGATCGGGGAACGCCCGTGCTGCCTCGGGGTCAGCCAATGCGGTCCCGGCCCGGTCCGCATGCCGGACGCGGCCGGGCAGGTGACGCACTGCGCCGTCCGGGGAATGCCCGGAGGGGCGCCCGGTGCGCCTCCGGGCATTCCCCGGATGCTCACCGCCGTGCCCCGCTCCCCGCCCTCACCGTCCGCGCGCCCCGGTCGTCACCGTCCGCTCCGCCGAGAACCCGCCCCAGGTGCCGTCCGGCAGCCTGGCCCGCAGGCGCACCCGGTGCGTGACACCGGCGTCCGCTCCCGCGTAGAAGCTGTACGTCGCCCGGTCGCGCGGCGCCTTCCCGCCGTACACCAGTGACGTGGCGGGACGGCCGTCGAGGTGCACCTGGTACTCCGTGATCACCCCGTCCGTGCGGGGCGGGACCCAGCTGAGGTCGATGTAGTACGCCCCGTCGGCGTGGTGGCTCCTCGCCCGCAGCCCGGTGGGGGCGGTGGCGCGGCCGTCGTCGCTGCCCGGGGTGGTGAGGCGGACGGTGTCCCCGGCGGGGGAGAGGCGGCCGGCCGCGTCCCGGGCCCGGACGGTGAAGGCGTAGCGGGTGCCCGGCCGCAGGCCCGTGACCACGGCGGCCCGCTGGTTCCCGCCCACGCTGTGGACCTTGGCGCCGCCCTGGTAGACGTCGTACGACACCACGCCCCGGTCGTCCGTCGAGGCGGACCAGGACAGCTGGACCGCCCGGCCGCCGGCCGCTCTGCCGCGCGTGGCCGGCGGACGGGTCGGGGCCGAGCGGTCGGCCGCGGCCGCCGCGGGCGTCGTCGCCCGGATCTCGCGGCTGCGCGGTCCGAGCCGCCCCTCGGCGTCCCGCGCCCGCACGGCGAAGACGTACGCGGTGGACGGCCGGAGCCCGGTGACGTCCACCATGTGCTCCGCACCGGGGACGTCCCGCACCTTCGTGGCGCCGCGGTACACCGCGTAGCCCTCGGCGCCGGCGATCGCGTTCCACATCACGTGCACGCTCGTCGCGCTTGCGGCCACGGCCGTGACGCCCGTCGGCACCGCCGGCGGCCGGCCGTCCCCGCCGCTGTCGCTGTTCGCCGCCCCCCGGCCGCAGGCCGCGACCAGGGCGAGAGCGCCGCAGAGCACGGCGCAGCGGCGCAGGAGAGCGGGAACGGGAGCGGGAACGCTGGGCACGACGCTGCCTCCCCGGGACGACACGCCGGAAATGGTCCGGACCAATATGACGCCATTGGCGAGGTCACATCAAGAGGGTGTCGTCGGCGACCGTCCCGGGGGGTTACGTATGCTGAGATCCCTCACGGCTGAAGTCCCCACCACGGGTGAGGAGTTCATGCCCGCGGCGCGGACTGCTGTCGTCGCTGCTCCCGCGCCGCGGGGGGCCGGGGCCCGTGCGCCCGTGCCGGCTCCGGCCCCTGTCCGGCCTCCCGGCACGTACCCGTCCGGTCCTCCTGCGGTGGCCGTGCGATCGATCCCGGGCAGGATGGACCGGGTGCCCGTCCACGTTCCCGACGAGAGGCTCCCGCATCGTGCGTGTCCGGTTGCTGACCCTCGCCGCGGCCGGCGCCGCCCTGCTCGCCGCCACGACCGTCCCCGCCGCGCCCGCCGTACCCCGCCACGAACCGCCGGTCCGGCGCGACGACCGCCCCGTGAGCGCGGCCGAACTCCTCGCCCGGGTGCGGGACTGCGTCCCCGTCTCCCGCGGCCGCTACCGCAGCGACGCCGGGGCGCCCGCGGACATCCCGGTCTGCGGCCTGCGCGAGGCCGTCTTCTGGGAGGCCGACATGGACATCGACTGCGACGGGCGGCCCGGTCCCCGCTGCAACCCGCACACCGACCCCGCCTTCCTCGCGGCGACCGCCTACGCGCAGTCCGACGGCCGCCCGCTCAGCGCCGAGGAACTGCCCTTCGTCGTCGTCCCCGCCCCCAGCGGCATCTGGGACCACCGGGACCACGGCGTGCGCGGCGGGTCGGTCGCGGCCGTCGTCCACGCCGGCCGGGTGCAGTACGCGGTGGTCGGCGACGTGGGCCCGCGCGACATCATCGGCGAGGCCTCCTACGCCACGGCCGAGGCCCTGGGCGTCGACCCCGACCCGCGCACCGGCGGCACACCCTCCGGGGTCACCTACATCGTCTTCAAGGGCAGCCGGGTCGACCCCGTCGAGGACCGGGCCGCCGCCGTGCTGACCGGGGAGCGGCTGGCCCGGTGGTTCGCGCGCGGCGGCTGAGCGCCCGCCGGACCGCGGGCCGGCGGCCGCCGGCGCGCGGGGGACGCCGCG
>NZ_BAAATK010000007.1:0-213709 GCF_039533365.1 Streptomyces glaucus | reverse complement strand
CGACGCCGTCGGCCGGGCCCCGGCGCCCGTCCGGCCCGCCGCCCGGGCCGGCCCCGTGCGACGGCCGCGCCGCGCACCATCCGGCTGGGCAGCCCCCGCCCCCGCCTGCGCATGATCAGCCTCGCGCTGACCCTGGTGCTGACCGCCTTCGTCGTGCGCCTGTTCCAGGTGCAGGCCGTCGACGCGAGCACGTACGCCGCCAAGGCGGAGAAGAACCGGTACGTCGTCCACACCCTGGCCGCCGAGCGCGGCCGGATCACCGACCGCACCGGCGTGGCCCTCGCCACCAGCGTGGACGCCTACGACATCACGGCCGACCCCACGATGTTCACCCGCAAGCTGCTGAAGGCCGACGACGGGCCCGAGCAGGCCGCGGCGCTCCTCGCGCCGATCCTCGGCGAGGACCAGGACGACCTCGCCGAGAAGCTGCGCACGCCGGACACGCAGTACGTCCTGCTGTCCCGCCGCCAGACCCCCCAGGTCTGGAACCAGATCAAGGACCTGAAGACCGCGCTGGCCAAGAAGGCGGAGGAGGACCCGTCCACGGCCAACGTCCTCGCGGGCGTCTTCGCCGATCCCAGCAGCAAGCGCGTGTACCCCAACGGCGACCTCGCCGCCGGGATACTGGGCTGGGTCAACGCCGAGGGCGAGGGCGGCGGAGGCGTCGAGCGGCAGCTGGACAAGGTGCTGTCCGGCAAGGACGGCGAGATCCGCTACGCCCAGTCCGGCGGCCGCCAGGTGCCCACGGCCGGCTCCAACGAGACGCCCGCCGTGCCCGGCAGCGACGTCGAGCTGACCATCGACCGGGACATCCAGTGGGCCGCGCAGGACGCGATCACCGAGCAGGTCGAGAAGTCGAAGGCGGACCGCGGCTACGTGATCGTGCAGGACACCCGGACCGGCCAGATCCTCGCCATGGCCAACGCGCCCGGCTTCGACCCGGGCGACCTCTCCGACGCGGACCCGGAGGCGCTCGGCAACGCGGCCCTCCAGGACGCCTACGAGCCCGGCTCCACCGCCAAGGTGCTGTCGATGGCCGCCGTGCTGGAGGAGAACGCCGCCACGCCGACGACGCACGTCGTCGTGCCCAACCGGCTGCACCGCGGCGACCGGCTCTTCAAGGACGACGTCGACCACCCGACCTGGTACCTCACGCTCAACGGCGTGCTCGCCAAGTCCAGCAACATCGGCACCATCCTGGCCACCGGCCAGCTCGGCAGGACGCAGGCCGAGGCCAACCGGGTCCTCTACGACTACCTGCGCAGGTTCGGCCTCGGCAGCTACACCGGCCTCGGCTTTCCCGGCGAGACCAAGGGCATCCTCGCACCGCCCGACCAGTGGTCCACCTCGCAGCAGTACACGATTCCTTTCGGCCAGGGCGTGTCCGTCAACGCGATGCAGGCGGCGTCCGTCTACTCGACCATCGCCAACGGCGGCGTCCGCGTCGAACCCACGCTCGTACGCGGCACGAAGGGACCCGACGGGCGCTTCACCCCCGCCCCCGAGCCCGAGCGGACGCGGGTCGTCAGCGAGAAGACGGCGAAGACCCTCGCCCGGATGCTGGAGTCCGTCGTGGACGACGAGGAGGGCACCGGCACCAAGGCGCGCATCCCCGGCTACCGTGTGGCGGGCAAGACGGGCACGGCCAACCGCGTGGATCCGGCCACCGGCAAGTACAAGGGCTACACCTCGTCGTTCGCCGGGTTCGCGCCCGCCGACAAGCCCCGCGTCACGGTCTACTGCGCCATCCAGAACGCCACCGAGGGCAGCTACTTCGGCGGCCAGATCTGCGGGCCCGTCTACAAGCAGGTGATGGAGTTCGCCCTGAAGACCCTCCAGGTCCCGCCGACCGGCGCCAAGCCCGCGAACCTGCCCGTCACCTTCAAGCCCTGACCGGCACCGAGCACCATCGAGCAACCAGGACCACCTCCGTGACGACGATCACCCCCGACCCCGGGAACCAGAACACCCCCGGCCCCTCGCCCGCCCGTCTCCCCCCGTCCTCCGCGCCGGCCCACGCTGCGCGCGGGCCCCTTTTTAGCTCCCAGGCGGGTGCGCCCGGTACGCTCACCGCCGTGCCACACGCTGATCAGTCCCAAACCACCCCAAAGGGCCAACCCGTGACATACCCGGGACCGCCCAGGCCGGTACAGGTCTCCGCCACACCTCTCGCGGACCTCGCCGGCCGGCTGGGGATCACCGCGCCGGAGAGCACCGCCGGGATCACGGGCATCACCCACGACTCGCGCGCCGTCCGCCCCGGCGACCTGTACGCCGCCCTGCCCGGCGCCCGCGCGCACGGCGCCGACTTCGCCGCCCAGGCCGCCGGTCTCGGCGCGGCCGCCGTGCTGACCGACCCGGCCGGCGCCGGGCGCGCCGCCGCGACCGGCCTGCCGGTCCTGGTGACCGACGACCCGCGCGCGCGGATGGGCGAACTGGCGGCCGCGATCTACGGCCACCCCGGCCGCGATCTGCTCCAGATCGGCATCACCGGCACCTCCGGCAAGACCACCACCGCCTACCTCGTCGAGGGCGGCCTGCGGACGGCCCGCACCACCGGACTGATCGGCACGGTCGAGATGCGCGTCGGCGACGAGCGCATCAAGTCCGAGCGCACCACCCCCGAGGCCACCGACCTCCAGGCCCTGTTCGCGGTCATGCGCGAACGCGGCGTCGAGGCGGTCGCCATGGAGGTCTCCAGCCACGCCCTGGTGCTCGGCCGGGTCGACGGCTGCGTCTTCGACGTCGCGGTGTTCACCAACCTCAGCCCGGAGCACATGGAGTTCCACTCCGGCATGGAGGACTACTTCCGGGCCAAGGCGCAGCTGTTCACCCCGGAGCGCAGCCGCCTCGGCGTGGTCAACGCCGACGACGAGTACGGCCGCCGGCTCGTCGGGGAGGCCGGCGTCCCGGTCGTCACCTACTCCGCCGAGGGCCGCCCCGACGCCGACTGGCGCGCCGAGGACGTCCGGATCGGCCAGCTGGACTCGACGTTCACCGTGGTCGGCCCCGACGGGCGGCGGATCGCCGCCAGGTCGCCGCTGCCGGGCCCCTTCAACGTGGCGAACACCCTCGCCGCGATCGTCGCCCTGGCCGCCGCCGGCCTCGACCCGCAGGCCGCCGCCGACGGTGTGGCCGCCGTACCGGGCGTGCCGGGCCGGCTGGAGCGGGTGGACGCCGGGCAGCCGTATCTCGCGGTGGTCGACTACGCCCACAAGACGGACGCCGTCGAATCGGTCCTGCGCGCGCTGCGCAAGGTCACCGAGGGACGGCTGCACGTCGTCCTCGGCTGCGGCGGCGACCGCGACACCACCAAGCGCGCCCCGATGGGCGCCGCCGCGGCCCGGCTCGCCGACACGGCCGTGCTGACCTCCGACAACCCCCGCTCCGAGGACCCCCTCGCGATCCTCGCCACCATGCTCCAGGGCGCGGCCTCCGTGCCCGCGCACGAGCGCGGCGAGGTCCAGGTCTTCGAGGACCGGGCCGCGGCCATCGCCGCCGCCGTCGCCCGGGCCGAGCCCGGCGACACCGTGCTGGTCGCGGGCAAGGGCCACGAGCAGGGCCAGGACATCGCCGGGGTGGTCCGTCCCTTCGACGACCGCCAGGTGCTTCGCGAAGCAATCCGGAAGACCCAGGGATGAAAATCCAGAAGACCCAGGGGATGAACTTGTGATCGCCCTCTCCCTCGCCGAGATCGCAGAAGTCGTCGGCGGGCAGACGCACGACATACCGGACCCGTCGGTGCAGGTCACCGGACCGGTCGTCCGGGACTCCCGTGAGGTGGAGCCCGGCAGCCTCTTCGTCGCCTTCGTGGGCGAGCGCGTGGACGGCCACGACTTCGCGCAGACGGTCGTCGGCGCGGGCGCGGTGGCCGTGCTCGGCTCCCGCCCGGTCGGCGTGCCCGCGATCGTCGTGGACGACGTGCAGGCGGCCCTCGGCGCCCTCGCCCGCCACGTCGTACGGCGCCTCGGCGCCACCCTCGTGGCCCTCACCGGCTCGGCGGGCAAGACCAGCACCAAGGACCTCATCGCGCAGGTGCTGCAGCGCAAGGCGCCGACGGTGTTCACGCCGGGCTCGCTCAACAACGAGATCGGGCTGCCGCTGACCGCCCTCAACGCCACCGAGGACACCCGCTTCCTGGTGCTGGAGATGGGCGCCCGCGGCATCGGCCACATCCGGTACCTCACCGAACTCACCCCGCCCAGGATCGGCCTGGTGCTCAACGTCGGCTCCGCCCACATCGGCGAGTTCGGCGGGCGCGAGCAGATCGCGCAGGCCAAGGGCGAACTCGTGGAGGCGCTGCCCCCCGAGGCCGACGGCGGTGTCGCGGTCCTCAACGCGGACGACCCGTTCGTCCGGGCCATGGCCTCCCGTACGAAGGCGAAGGTGATCTTTTTCGGAGAGTCCGACGAAGCGGACGTTCGCGCCGAGAACGTGCGACTCACGGACAGCGGACAGCCCTCCTTCAGGCTTCACACACCCTCCGGTGCAAGTGATGTGACCATGCGCCTGTACGGTGAGCATCACGTGTCGAACGCGCTCGCCGCGGCCGCCGTCGCCCACGAGCTGGGCATGTCCGCAGACGAGATCGCCGTCGCGCTCTCCGAGGCGGGCTCCCTCTCCCGCTGGCGGATGGAGGTCACCGAGCGCCCGGACGGCGTGACGGTCGTCAACGACGCCTACAACGCGAACCCCGAGTCCATGCGGGCCGCCCTGCGCGCGCTCGCGGCCATGGGCAAGGGGCGTCGTACGTGGGCGGTGCTCGGCAAGATGGCCGAGCTCGGGGACGAGGCGCTCGCCGAGCACGACGCGGTCGGACGGCTCGCCGTCCGGCTCAACGTCAGCAAGCTCGTCGCGGTCGGCGGCAGGGAAGCCGCCTGGCTGCAACTGGGCGCATATAACGAGGGTTCGTGGGGTGAGGAGTCGGTGCACGTGTCCGACGCACAGGCGGCGATCGACCTGTTGCGCAGCGAGTTGCGCCCGGGGGACGTCGTGCTCGTGAAGGCGTCCCGTTCGGTGGGGCTCGAGAGCGTGGCGCAGGCGCTGCTCGAGACCGGTGCCGAGGGTGAGGTTGCCGCCCGATGATGAAGCAGATCCTGTTCGCAGGAGTCATTGGTCTGTTCCTCAGCCTCGTCGGCACCCCGCTGCTGATCAAGCTGCTGGCCCGCAAGGGCTACGGGCAGTACATCCGCGACGACGGCCCGCGCGAGCACCACAGCAAGCGCGGTACGCCGACCATGGGCGGCATCGCCTTCATCCTGGCGACGGTCGCCGCGTACTTCCTGGCCAAGGCGATCACGGCCTACCTGGAGGACCCCGACGTCGACACGGCGCCGACCTTCTCGGGCCTGCTGGTGCTCGGCCTGATGGTGGGCATGGGCCTGGTCGGCTTCCTCGACGACTACATCAAGATCGTCAAGCGGCGTTCGCTGGGCCTGCGGGCCAAGGCGAAGATGGCCGGCCAGCTGATCGTCGGCGTCGCCTTCGCGGTGCTCTCGCTGCAGTTCGCGGACAACCGCGGCAACACGCCCGCCTCCACGAAGCTGTCGTTCATCACGGACTTCGGCTGGTCGATCGGCCCGGTGCTGTTCGTGGTCTGGGCGCTGTTCATGATCCTCGCGATGTCGAACGGCGTGAACCTGACCGACGGCCTGGACGGCCTGGCCACCGGCGCCTCCGTCCTCGTCTTCGGCGCCTACACCTTCATCGGCGTCTGGCAGTTCCAGGAGTCCTGCGCCAACGCCCAGACGCTGACCAACCCCAACGCCTGCTACGAGGTGCGCGACCCCCTCGACCTCGCGGTGGTCGCCTCCGCCCTCATGGGGGCCTGCCTGGGCTTCCTGTGGTGGAACACCTCGCCGGCCAAGATCTTCATGGGCGACACCGGTTCGCTGGCGCTCGGCGGCGTGCTCGCGGGGCTCGCGATCTGCTCCCGCACCGAGCTGCTGCTCGCCATCCTCGGCGGCCTGTTCGTCCTGATCACCATGTCGGTCGTCATCCAGGTCGGCTCCTTCCGGCTCACCGGCAAGCGGGTCTTCCGGATGGCGCCACTCCAGCACCACTTCGAACTCAAGGGCTGGTCCGAGGTCCTGGTGGTGGTCCGCTTCTGGATCATCCAGGGCATCTGTGTGATCGTCGGACTGGGCCTCTTCTACGCGGGATGGGCAGCGCACAAGTGACCTCCTCGGTGTCTTCGGAACGCCCCGACTTCCAGGGCAAGCACGTCACCGTCGCCGGGCTCGGCGTCTCCGGCGTCCCGGCGGCCAGGGTGCTGCACGGCCTGGGCGCGCACGTCACGGTCGTCAACGACGGCGACGACGAGCGCGCCCGCGCCCAGGCCGCCGAGTTGGAGGCGCTCGGCGTCACCGTCCGCCTCGGCGACGGCGCGACCCTGCCCGAGGGCACCGAGCTCGTCGTCACCGCGCCCGGCTGGAAGCCCGACAAGCCGCTGTTCGCGGCGGCCGGGCAGGCCGGGGTCCCGGTCTGGGGCGACGTGGAGCTCGCCTGGCGGCTCCGCGGCCCCGGCGCCGCCCCCTGGCTGGCCGTCACGGGCACCAACGGCAAGACCACCACCGTCCAGATGCTCGCCGCCATCCTGAAGGCGGCGGGCCTGCGCACGGCCGCCGTCGGCAACATCGGCGTCTCGCTGCTGGACGCGGTGCTCGGCGAGGAGAAGTACGACGTCCTGGCCGTGGAGCTGTCCAGCTACCAGCTCCACTGGGCGCCCTCCCTGCGCGCCCACTCGGCCGCCGTGCTCAACCTCGCCCCCGACCACCTCGACTGGCACGGCTCCATGGAGGCGTACGCGCGCGACAAGGGCCGCATCTACGAGGGCAATCGCATCGCCTGCGTCTACAACGCCGCCGACCGGGCCACCGAGGACCTGGTGCGCGCGGCGGACGTCGAGGAGGGCTGCCGGGCCGTCGGCTTCACCCTGGGCACGCCCGCCCCGTCCCAACTCGGCGTCGTGGACGGCATCCTGGTCGACCGGGCCTTCGTCGAGAACCGGCAGAAGAACGCCCAGGAGCTCGCCGAGGTCGGTGACGTCGACCCGCCGGCCCCGCACAACATTGCCAACGCCCTTGCCGCGGCGGCCCTCGCCCGCGCCTTCGGCGTGCCCGCGGCGGCCGTACGGGACGGGCTGCGGGCCTTCCGCCCGGACGCCCACCGCATCGCGCACGTGGCCGACGTGGACGGTGTGGCGTACGTCGACGACTCCAAGGCCACCAACACCCACGCGGCCGAGGCCTCGTTGGCGGCGTACGAGTCCGTCGTGTGGATCGCGGGCGGGCTCGCGAAGGGCGCGACCTTCGACGAACTGGTCGCCAAGTCGGCCGGGCGGCTGCGCGGGGCCGTGCTGATCGGCGCCGACCGCGCGCTGATCCGTGAAGCCCTCGCGCGACACGCGCCCGGGGTACCCGTCGTCGACCTCGACCGGACCGACACTGGGGCGATGCTCCGGGCCGTCCAGGAGGCGAAGCGGCTCGCCGAGCCCGGCGACACGGTGCTGCTGGCCCCCGCCTGTGCCTCCATGGACATGTTCGCCAACTACAACGAGCGCGGCGACGCGTTCGCGGAAGCGGTCCGCGAACTCGCCGCGGGCGCCTGACGGCGGGTCCCGGCCACGGCGAGTGCCCCGGGACCCTTGGAGGGATGCGTGAGTCGGATGCGGCGGGGACCTCGTCGGTGGTTCCGAACCGGTGGCACGGCGCTGTGGCGGCCCGTCGCTCCCCTCGTGCCCCGGTCGTCCGGGAGGGGCACGCGCGGGGCGTTCCCGCGCGGCGGGGCGGTGTGCGCCGGTGCCCGGTAGCCGTACCGGGCGGCCGCCCGCCCAGCGGGCCGTGCGCGGGCCCGCGGCGTCCCGGCCCCCGCGCGACAACCCCGTCGCCCGCCTCCGCGCCCGCGCGCGCAAGGGCTGGGACCGGCCGCTGACCGCGTACTACCTCATCCTCGGCGGCAGTCTGCTGATCACCGGGCTCGGCCTGGTGATGGTCTACTCGGCCTCCCAGATCACCGCGCTGCAGCTGTCGCTGCCGGGGTCGTACTTCTTCCGCAAGCAGTTCCTGGCCGCCGTGATCGGCGCCGGACTGCTGTTCGCGGCCTCGCGCATGCCGGTGAAGCTGCACCGGGCGCTGGCCTACCCGATCCTCGCCGGCGCCGTCTTCCTGATGGTCCTGGTGCAGGTCCCGGGCATAGGGGTGGCGGTCAACGGCAACCAGAACTGGATCTCCCTCGGCGGCTCCTTCCAGATCCAGCCCAGCGAGTTCGGCAAGCTCGCCCTCGTCCTGTGGGGCGCCGACCTGCTCGCCCGCAAGCAGGACAGGAAGATGCTGACGCAGTGGAAGCACATGCTGATGCCGCTCGTGCCGGTCGCCTTCATGCTGCTCGGACTGATCATGATCGGCGGCGACATGGGGACCGCGATCATCCTGACGGCGATCCTGTTCGGCCTGCTGTGGGTGGCGGGCGCGCCCACCCGGCTGTTCACCGGGGTGCTGTCGGTCGCCGCGGTCCTCGGGCTGATCCTGATCAGGACCAGCCCCAACCGGATGGCCCGCCTCTCGTGCATCGGCGCCACCGAGCCCGGCCCCAACGACACCTGCTGGCAGGCCGTGCACGGCATCTACGCGCTGGCCTCCGGCGGACTGTTCGGCTCCGGCCTGGGCGCCAGTGTGGAAAAATGGGGACAACTGCCCGAAGCCCACACCGACTTCATCTTCGCCGTCACCGGTGAGGAACTGGGTCTGGCGGGCACGCTGTCGGTGCTCGCCCTCTTCGCGGCTCTAGGCTATGCGGGTATCCGCGTGGCCGGACGCACGGAGGACCCCTTCGTCAGGTATGCCGCGGGAGGCGTGACCACCTGGATCACGGCCCAGGCCGTGATCAACATCGGTGCGGTGCTCGGTCTGCTGCCGATCGCCGGCGTCCCCCTCCCGCTGTTCTCCTACGGGGGATCCGCCCTGCTGCCGACCATGTTCGCCATCGGGCTGCTGATCGCCTTCGCGCGTGACGAGCCCGCTGCGCGGGCGGCGCTTGCGATGCGGCAACCTCGCTTTGGTAGAAAGCGGGGGGCTGGGGGAGGCGGCTCGATCCGAAGCCCCCGGAGATGGAACACGATGCGACGGCGCGCCTCGGCGGCGCGCACGTCCGGAGAGCGGTGAATTTCGGTGCATGTCGTCCTCGCCGGTGGAGGGACCGCCGGCCACATCGAGCCCGCGCTCGCCCTCGCGGACGCCCTGCGCAGGCAGGACCCGACGGTGGGGATCACGGCCCTGGGCACGGAGCGCGGCCTGGAGACCCGGCTGGTGCCCGAGCGCGGTTACGAGCTCGCGCTGATCCCCGCGGTGCCGCTGCCGCGCAAGCCCACCCCCGAGCTGATCACCGTCCCGGGCCGGCTGCGCGGCACGATCAAGGCGACCGAGCAGATCCTGGAGCGTACCAAGGCGGACGTCGTGGTCGGCTTCGGCGGCTACGTCGCCCTGCCCGGCTACCTCGCGGCCAAGCGGCTCGGCGTGCCGATCGTCATCCACGAGGCCAACGCCCGTCCGGGCCTGGCCAACAAGATCGGCTCCCGGTACGCCTCCCAGGTCGCCGTCTCCACGCCGGACAGCAAGCTGCGGGGCGCCCGCTACATCGGCATCCCGCTGCGCCGCTCCATCGCGACCCTGGACCGCGCCGCGGTGCGCCCCGAGGCCCGCGCGATGTTCGGGCTCGACCCCAACCTGCCCACGCTGCTGGTCTCCGGCGGCTCCCAGGGCGCCCGCCGGCTCAACGAGGTGACGCAGGCGGTCGCGCCCTACCTCCAGCAGGCCGGCATCCAGATCCTGCACGCGGTCGGCCCGAAGAACGAGCTGCCGCAGGTCCACCAGATGCCGGGCATGCCGCCGTACATCCCGGTGAGCTACCTGGACCGGATGGACCTCGCGTACGCCGCGGCCGACATGATGCTCTGCCGCGCCGGCGCGATGACCGTCGCCGAGCTCTCCGCCGTCGGGCTGCCGGCCGCCTACGTCCCGCTGCCCATCGGCAACGGCGAGCAGCGGCTGAACGCCCAGCCGGTGGTCAAGGCCGGCGGCGGCCTGCTGGTCGACGACGCGGACCTCACCCCCGAGTGGGTGCAGCAGAACGTCCTGCCCGTGCTCGCCGACCCGCACCGGCTGTACGAGATGTCCCGCGCCGCGAGCGAGTTCGGCCGCCGGGACGCCGACGACCTGCTCGTCGGCATGGTGTACGAGGCGGTCGCCGCCGGCCGCGCGCATCGCTAGGCACGGGTGACGGAAGGCAGGGAGCGTGGCCGGACCGACCACCGCCGAGCGCGGTGAACGCCAGCAGGGGTCGTCCGGCCCGCCGCCGCCCCCCGCGCGGCGGCTGCGGCCGCCCCGTCTTCGTACGGCGGTCGCCCTGGCCGTCGTCCTGCTGCTCCTCGCCGCCGGACTGGGCTGGGTGTTCTACGGCTCCGGGTGGCTGCGCGTGGAGCGGGTGTCCGTCTCCGGGACCCGTGTCCTGACGCCCGAGCAGGTGCGCCGGACCGCCGACGTTCCCGTCGGAGAGCCGTTGATTTCCGTGGACACCGAAGGGATCGAGACACGACTGCGTCAGAAATTGTCCCGAATTGGCGCGGTGGACGTGGTTCGTTCCTGGCCCCACGGAATCGAGCTGAAAGTGACTGAGCGTACTCCGGTTCTCATTGTCCAAAAGGGGCGAAACTTCATCGAAGTGGACAGAGAGGGCGTCCATTTCGCCACGGTTTCCCAGGCGCCGAAAGGCGTGCCCCGACTGGAATTGTCGGTGTCCCGGTCCGGCTCCGCCGCCGCGAGCCTGCGCCGCTTCGGCGAGGGGCGGCTCGTCCGGGAGGCCGTGCGGGTCGCCGGACACCTTCCGGCCGCGGTCGCCCGCGACACCCGGGCCGTCAAGGTCCGTTCCTACGACGACATCTCCCTGGAGCTGGACGGCGGCCGGACCGTGGCGTGGGGGAGCGGCGAGAAGGGGGCGCGCAAGGCGCGCGCGCTCACCGCCCTGATGAAAGGCGCGCCCGGCGCGCGGCACTTCGACGTCAGTGTCCCCACCGCGCCCGCGTCATCGGGGAGTTGACGTACATCCGCGCAGGCCAGCACCCTGGCTGGGCAGCGCTACGGCTGATCACATAGGGTGAAAAGAAAAACGGGAGGTTCGGCGTGTTCGTTGAACGCGCGCCACTTGTCGACTTAGTGTCCTGTTCAGAAGACTCCAGGGAACAGACACACTGGTAACCCTAAACTTCAACGTTAGGGTTCGGGTCGGCGAAACGGACCGTCCCATTCGGCATCAGTCGTCGGATCGCGGGGCAGCAGTGCTTCGACGGGTCGGCGACACGTAACTCGAGGCGAGAGGCCTTCGACGTGGCAGCACCGCAGAACTACCTCGCAGTCATCAAAGTCATCGGTGTCGGCGGCGGTGGTGTCAATGCCATCAACCGGATGATCGAGGTCGGTCTCAAGGGCGTCGAGTTCATCGCCATCAACACCGACGCGCAAGCTCTGTTGATGAGCGACGCCGACGTCAAGCTGGACGTCGGCCGTGAACTCACCCGCGGACTCGGCGCCGGAGCCAACCCGGCCGTCGGCCGCAAGGCAGCCGAGGACCACCGCGAGGAGATCGAGGAGGTCCTCAAGGGGGCCGACATGGTCTTTGTGACAGCCGGTGAAGGCGGCGGCACCGGCACCGGCGGCGCGCCCGTCGTGGCCAACATCGCCCGCTCCCTCGGCGCCCTCACCATCGGTGTGGTGACGCGCCCGTTCACCTTCGAGGGGCGGCGCCGCGCCAACCAGGCCGAGGACGGCATCGCCGAACTCCGCGAAGAGGTCGACACCCTCATCGTCATCCCGAACGACCGGCTGCTGTCCATCTCGGACCGCCAGGTCTCGGTCCTGGACGCCTTCAAGTCGGCCGACCAGGTCCTGCTCTCCGGTGTGCAGGGCATCACCGACCTCATCACCACCCCCGGCCTGATCAACCTCGACTTCGCCGACGTCAAGTCGGTCATGTCCGAGGCCGGTTCGGCCCTCATGGGCATCGGCTCGGCCCGCGGCGACGACCGCGCGGTGGCCGCGGCCGAGATGGCGATCTCCTCGCCGCTGCTGGAGGCCTCCATCGACGGCGCCCGCGGTGTGCTGCTCTCCATCTCCGGCGGCTCCGACCTCGGCCTGTTCGAGATCAACGAGGCGGCCCAGCTGGTCAGTGAGGCCGCCCACCCCGAAGCCAACATCATCTTCGGCGCGGTGATCGACGACGCCCTCGGCGACGAGGTCCGGGTCACCGTGATCGCGGCCGGCTTCGACGGGGGCCAGCCCCCGGCCCGCCGGGACAACGTCCTCGGCTCGTCCTCGGCCAAGCGCGAGGAGCCCGCTCCGGTGCGGCAGCCCGAGAGCCGCCCGTCCTTCGGCTCGCTCGGCAGCGTCAAGCCGAAGGAGGAACCCGAGCCCGCCCCGGAGCCGGTCGTCGACCTCCCGCCGGTCGCCCCGCCGGTCCCGCCGTCCCGGACCTACGCGGACAGCGCGGCCGAGGAGCTGGACGTACCGGACTTCCTCAAGTGATCCTCCTGACGTGATAGGACAGCGCGAGAACGTGAGCGGCGCGCACTTCGCCTTCACCGACCGGTGGGGCGGAGTGAGCGCCGCTCCGTATGAGGAGCTCAATCTCGGCGGAGCGGTCGGTGACGACCCCGGCGCCGTGCGTGCCAACCGGAAGCTGGCGGCCGAGTCCCTGGGCCTCGACCCGGGCCGGGTGGTCTGGATGAACCAGGTGCACGGGCCGGACGTGGCGGTGGTCGACGGCCCCTGGGGGGACCGCCCCGTGCCGGAGGTCGACGCGGTCGTCACGGCCGAGCGGGGCCTCGCCCTCGCCGTGCTCACCGCCGACTGCACCCCGGTGCTGCTCGCCGACCCCGTGGCCGGGGTCGCCGCCGCGGCCCACGCCGGCCGGCCCGGCATGATCGCCGGGGTCGTCCCCGCCGCCGTGCGGGCCATGATCGAACTCGGTGCCGAGCCGGACCGGATCGTCGCCCGCACCGGGCCCGCCGTCTGCGGCCGGTGCTACGAGGTGCCGGAGGAGATGCGCGCCGAGGTGGCCGCCGTCGAGCCGGCGGCGTACGCCGAGACGAGCTGGGGCACGCCGGCGGTCGACGTGAGCGCCGGGGTGCGCGCGCAGCTCGACCGGCTCGGGGTGCGCGACCAGGCGCAGTCGCCGGTGTGCACGCGGGAGTCGCGCGACCACTTCTCGTACCGCCGCGACCGCACCACCGGGCGGCTCGCGGGCTATGTGTGGCTGGACTGATGAGAGATGACGGACCGTAGGGACGAGCTCGCCGCAAACCTGGCGAAAGTCGAAAGGCGCATCGCGGCTGCCTGCGCCGCCGCCGGGCGGGAGCGCGAGGAGGTGACCCTGATCGTGGTCACCAAGACCTATCCCGCCAGCGACGTGCGGATCCTGGCGGAGCTCGGCGTGCGCCACGTCGCCGAGAACCGCGACCAGGACGCCGCGCCCAAGGCCGCCGCCTGCTCGGATCTGCCTCTTACCTGGCACTTCGTGGGGCAGTTGCAGACCAACAAAGTTCGCTCCGTGGCCGGTTATGCGGACTTCGTGCAGTCCGTCGATCGCGCCAAGCTCGTCACGGCCCTCTCCCGGGAGGCGGTGCGGGCCGGGCGGGAGATCGGATGCCTCGTCCAGGTCGCGCTCGACGCGGGGGAGGGCGGACGGGGTGAGCGGGGCGGGGTGGCGCCCGAGGGCATCGAGGAGTTGGCCGATCTCGTCGCCGGGGCTCCGGGACTGCGGCTCGACGGACTGATGACCGTAGCCCCGCTCACCGGGGAATACGCGGGACGCGAACAGGCGGCGTTCGATCGGTTGATGGATTTGTCGACCGACCTGCGTCGGAGCCATCCGGCTGCCACCATGGTCTCGGCAGGGATGAGTGCGGACCTCGAGCAGGCCGTGACGGCTGGTGCGACACATGTGCGCGTCGGCAGCGCGGTACTCGGAGTCCGCTCCAGGCTCGGGTAACGTCGCCAGGAAGTCGGACCACAGCAGAAAATATGGTCATTACCGCCGAACAGCGGACGTAACGACCACGTGGATCGCAGGACTTGGCAGTCGTCAGCCGATCCACCACAGAGCGGAGGACTCAGAGAATGGCCGGCGCGATGCGCAAGATGGCGGTCTACCT
Organism: Streptomyces glaucus; assembly: GCF_039533365.1. Lineage (NCBI taxonomy): Bacteria > Bacillati > Actinomycetota > Actinomycetes > Kitasatosporales > Streptomycetaceae > Streptomyces > Streptomyces glaucus. The sequence goes on along the minus strand of NZ_BAAATK010000007.1, from coordinate 199,509 downwards.
CGGCCTCGTGGAGGACGATGGGTACGACGGCCGGGGGTTCGACCCCGACGACGACTTCGAGCCTGAACTGGACCCGGAACCCGAGCGGGACCACCGGCGGCACGAGCCGTCGCACCAGTCCCACGGTTCACATCAGCCCCAAAGGGACGAAGAGGCACGAGTCGTACAGCCGCCCGCGCCGCGCGAGCCGGTCGCACGCTCCGCTTCGCTACCCGCGGAATCCAGCCGTCCGGCGCGCATCGCGCCCGTGGCATCCATCACACAAGAACGCGCGAGCCTGGAAAAGAGCGCACCGGTCATCATGCCCAAGGTCGTGTCCGAACGAGAGCCTTACCGGATCACCACGCTTCACCCCCGGACCTACAACGAGGCCCGTACCATCGGGGAACACTTCCGTGAGGGCACTCCGGTGATCATGAATCTGACTGAGATGGATGACACAGACGCGAAGCGACTTGTCGACTTTGCGGCCGGTTTGGTGTTTGGTCTTCACGGCAGTATCGAGCGGGTGACGCAGAAGGTGTTTCTGTTGTCGCCTGCTAACGTCGATGTCACGGCGGAGGACAAGGCCCGCATCGCAGAGGGCGGGTTCTTCAACCAGAGCTGAGACGCACCACCGGAAACAGCAGTACACAGCAGCACCCAGCAGCACGGCACAGGGGAGAGGGAAGTACAGGTCATGAGCGTGGTCCTGGACGTCGTCTACATCGCGCTGATGTGCTTCCTCATCGTGCTCATCTTCCGGTTGGTCATGGACTACGTCTTCCAGTTCGCCCGCTCGTGGCAACCCGGCAAGGCGATGGTGGTCGTCCTGGAGGCCACCTACACTGTCACCGATCCACCGCTGAAGCTTCTGCGGCGGTTCATCCCGCCGCTGCGTCTCGGGGGCGTGGCGCTCGACCTGTCCTTCTTCGTACTGATGATCATCGTCTACATCCTGATCTCGATCGTGAGCCGGCTGTGAGCGATGAGAGAGATACGGGCTTGCCGAATGCCGACGACTACGTTGAGGTGAAGAGATGCCGTTGACCCCCGAGGACGTGCGGAACAAGCAGTTCACGACCGTCCGCCTCCGAGAAGGCTATGACGAGGACGAGGTCGATGCCTTCCTCGACGAGGTCGAAGCCGAACTGACCCGCCTGCTCCGCGAGAACGAGGACCTGCGCGCCAAGCTGGCCGCCGCCACGCGCGCCGCCGCGCAGAACCAGCAGAACATGCGCAAGCCTCCGGAGCAGCAGCAGCAGGACCAGCAGCAGGGTATGCCCCAGCAGCAGGGCATGCCTCAGCAGGGCATGCGAGGTCCCGGCGCTCCCGTCCCCGCCGGCATATCGGGCCCGCCGCAGCAGCAGATGGGCGGCCCCATGGGTGGTCCCCCCCAGCTGCCGAGCGGTGCTCCTCAGCTGCCCGCCGGTCCCGGCGGTCAGGGTGGCCCGCAGGGTCCCGGCCCGATGGGCCAGGGTCCTGGTCCGATGGGTCAGGGTCCGATGCAGGGCCAGATGGGCCCCGGCCCGATGGGCGGACCCATGGGTCCCGGCCCGATGGGGCAGGGTCCCGGTGGCGACAGCGCCGCCCGTGTCCTCTCGCTGGCCCAGCAGACCGCCGACCAGGCGATCGCCGAGGCCCGCTCCGAGGCGAACAAGATCGTCGGCGAGGCCCGTTCGCGCGCCGAGGGTCTGGAGCGGGACGCTCGTGCCAAGGCCGACGCCCTGGAGCGGGACGCGCAGGAGAAGCACCGCGTCGCGATGGGCTCCCTGGAGTCCGCCCGCGCCACGCTGGAGCGCAAGGTCGAGGACCTGCGCGGCTTCGAGCGCGAGTACCGCACGCGGCTGAAGTCCTACCTGGAGTCGCAGCTGCGCCAGCTGGAGACCCAGGCCGACGACTCGCTCGCCCCGCCGCGCACGCCCGCGACGGCCTCCCTCCCGCCGTCCCCGGCGCCCTCCATGGCCCCGGCCGGCGCGAGCGCCCCGTCGTACGGCGGCAACCAGGGCATGGGCGGCGGCCCCTCGCCGTCCGCTCCGTCCTACGGCGGTCAGCAGCAGATGTCTCCGGCGATGACCCAGCCGATGGCTCCGGTCCGGCCGCAGAGCCCGTCCCCGATGGGTCAGGCCCCCTCGCCGATGCGCGGGTTCCTGATCGACGAGGACGACAACTGACGGGTCGTAGGACGACGTAGACGTCGGCAGCGTTCAGGGCGGGGCCCCGGACTTCGGTCCGGGGCCCCGCCCTTTGCCGCGCGTGTTCGGGGGCCGCGGACGGTCCGTCCGGGGGCGGGAGGGGGCGCACGGAGGCGACGCGGAAGGCCCGGGACCACCGCTTTCTTGCGGTGGTCCCGGGCCTCGGTGGGTGCGCGGTCACGCCGTGCGCAACCGCACGTGTGCGGCGGCGCCGCGCGCGGTCACGCCTTGCGCAGGCGGAAGGTCAGCGTCAGGCCCTCGTCCGTGAACGGGTCCCCGTACGTGTCGTCCGCCTCGCCCTGGGCGAAGTCGGTGGCGAGGACCTCGTCGGCGATCAGGGCGGAGTGGCCGGTCAGGGCGTCGACGGTCGCCGGGTCCGTGGCCGTCCAGCGCAGGGCGATGCGGTCGGCGACGTCGAGGCCGCTGTTCTTGCGGGCCTCCTGGATCAGCCGGATCGCGTCACGGGCGAGGCCCGCCCGGCGCAGTTCCTCGGTGATCTCCAGGTCGAGGGCGACCGTGGCGCCCGCGTCGGAGGCCACCGACCAGCCCTCGCGCGGGGTCTCGGTGATGATGACCTCGTCGGGGGCCAGGGCGATCGTCTCGCCGTCGACCTCGACCGACGCCGTGCCCTCGCGCAGGGCCAGGGACAGGGCGGCCGCGTCGGCGTTCGCGATGGCCTTGGCCACGTCCTGGACGCGCTTGCCGAACCGCTTGCCGAGCGCGCGGAAGTTGGCCTTGGCGGTGGTGTCCACCAGGGAGCCGCCCACCTCGCTCAGCGACGCCAGGGACTCGACGTTCAGCTCCTCGGTGATCTGCGTGTGCAGCTCGGGGTCGAGGGAGTCGAAGCCGGTGGCCGCGATCAGGGCGCGCCGCAGCGGCTGGCGCGTCTTGACGCCGGACTCCGCGCGGGTGGCACGGCCCAGCTCGACCAGCCGGCGGACCAGCACCATCTGCCGCGACAGCTCCGGGTCGATGGCGGTCAGGTCGGCTTCCGGCCAGGAGGACAGGTGCACCGACTCCGGGGCGCCCGGGGTGACCGGGACGACCAGGTCCTGCCACACCCGCTCGGTGATGAACGGGGTGATCGGCGCCATCAGCCTGGTGACGGTCTCCAGCACCTCGTGCAGCGTGCGCAGCGCGGCCCGGTCGCCCTGCCAGAAGCGGCGCCGGGAGCGGCGCACGTACCAGTTGGACAGGTCGTCGACGAACGCGGACAGCAGCTTGCCGGCGCGCTGGGTGTCGTACCCCTCCAGGGACTGGGTGACCTGGTCGGTGAGCGCGTGCAGCTCGGACAGCAGCCAGCGGTCCAGCAGCGGGCGGTCGGCCGGGGCCGGGTCGTCCTCGCCCGGCGCCCAGCCCGCGGTACGGGCGTACAGGGCCTGGAAGGCGACCGTGTTCCAGTAGGTGAGGAGCGTCTTGCGGACCACTTCCTGGATGGTGTTGTGGCCGACGCGGCGGGCCGCCCAGGGGGAGCCGCCGGCCGCCATGAACCAGCGGACCGCGTCGGCGCCGTGCTGGTCCATGAGCGGGATCGGCTGGAGGATGTTGCCCAGGTGCTTGGACATCTTCCGGCCGTCCTCGGCGAGGATGTGACCGAGGCAGACCACGTTCTCGTACGGCGATTTGTCGAAGACGAGCGTGCCGATCGCCATCAGCGTGTAGAACCAGCCGCGGGTCTGGTCGATGGCCTCGCTGATGAACTGGGCCGGGTAGCGGGACTCGAAGAGTTCCTTGTTCTTGTAGGGGTAGCCCCACTGCGCGAACGGCATCGAGCCCGAGTCGTACCAGGCGTCGATGACCTCCGGCACGCGCGTGGCGGTCTTTCCGCAGCCCTCGTGCGGGCAGGCGAAGGCGACCTCGTCGATGTAGGGACGGTGCGGGTCGAGGTCCGACTGGTCGGTGCCGGTCAGCTCGGTGAGTTCCGCGAGCGAGCCGACGCAGGTGAGGTGGTCGTCCGCGCAGCGCCAGATCGGCAGCGGGGTGCCCCAGTAGCGGTTGCGGGACAGCGCCCAGTCGATGTTGTTGTTCAGCCAGTCGCCGTACCGGCCGTGCTTGACCGTCTCCGGGAACCAGTTGGTCTTCTCGTTCTCCGCCAGGAGGCGGTCCTTGACGGCGGTGGTGCGGATGTACCAGGACGGCTGCGCGTAGTAGAGGAGCGCGGTGTGGCAGCGCCAGCAGTGCGGGTAGCTGTGCTCGTACGGGAGGTGCTTGAAGAGCAGGCCGCGCTGCTGGAGGTCCTCGGTGAGCTTCTCGTCCGCCTTCTTGAAGAAGACGCCGCCGACCAGGGGGACGTCCTCGGCGAAGGTGCCGTCCGGGCGGATCGGGTTCACCACCGGCAGGCCGTAGGAGCGGCAGACCCTCAGGTCGTCCTCGCCGAAGGCGGGGGACTGGTGGACCAGGCCGGTGCCGTCCTCGGTGGTGACGTACTCGGCGTTCACCACGAAGTGGGCCGGCTCCGGGAACTCCACCAGCTCGAACGGGCGCCGGTAGGTCCAGCGCTCCATCTCGGCGCCGGTGAAGGTCCGCCCGGTGGCCTCCCAGCCCTCGCCGAGCGCCTTGGCCAGGAGCGGTTCGGCCACGACGAGCTGCTCCTCGCCGTTGGTCGCGACGACGTAGGTGACCTCGGGGTGCGCGGCGACCGCGGTGTTGGAGACCAGCGTCCACGGCGTGGTCGTCCACACCAGGAGGGCGGCCTGGCCGGCGAGCGGGCCGGAGGTGAGGGGGAAACGGACGTACACCGACGGGTCGACGACCGTCTCGTAGCCCTGCGCCAGCTCGTGGTCGGACAGGCCGGTGCCGCAGCGGGGGCACCAGGGGGCGACGCGGTGGTCCTGGACCAGCAGCCCCTTGTTGAAGATCTCCTTCAGCGACCACCAGACGGACTCGATGTACTCGGGCCTCATGGTGACGTACGCCTCGTCGAGGTCGACCCAGTAGCCCATGCGGGTCGTCAGCTCGGAGAAGGCGTCGGTGTGGCGGAGCACGGACTCGCGGCACTTGGCGTTGAACTCGGCGATGCCGTACGCCTCGATGTCCTTCTTGCCGGAGAAGCCGAGCTCCTTCTCCACCGCGAGCTCCACGGGCAGGCCGTGGCAGTCCCAGCCGGCCTTGCGGGCCACGTGGTAGCCGCGCATGGTGCGGAAACGAGGGAAGACGTCCTTGAAGACGCGCGCCTCGATGTGGTGGGCGCCGGGCATGCCGTTGGCGGTGGGCGGACCCTCGTAGAACACCCACTCGGGGCGGCCCTCGGACTGCTCCAGGCTCTTGGCGAAGATCTTCTGCTCGCGCCAGAAGTCGAGCACGGCGTGCTCGAGGGCGGGCAGGTCGACCTGGGCGGGCACCTGGCGGTACGTCGGCTCTGTCATCTGCGAGCTTCCTCCAACGGACTTGCTGCCTTCCGTCGGAGGGACGAGAGCTGTGTCTTCCGGCGCCGTCTGCGGCGCGCTCCCGCGGTACCACCCTCCTTGACCCCCCGACGCGGGGTGTGCGCCGGTGAGCCCCCTCATTGAGGTCGCGATGCCGGTTCTACTCGCCGTGAGTGCTCCCCGCGGCTTTCTTCCGGCGGCTCCGGGGTGATCTTCACGTCGCGCTCGCCCCCGGGCTCACACCGTCCCCGGGTCGCTCTGGGCTGCGTACGCCGCTACTCGTCCCCATCCACGCTTTTCGCTCCGCCCAGTGTACGGCGCTGCGCGGGCGGCGGCCGACCGGTTTCCGGCTGCCCGGGGCGCGGGGCGCCGTATCGCCTGACGTGACCCGAATGGCGCGGTATGCCTGCCCGCATCCCGGGACGCGCGGCTCGGCGGCATACCCGGCGGGGAGCTGGGCACAACGGATGCAGGTTCGCCGCGCGGCATCCGCGGGGCGTGCGGATCGTTCGGTTTGCCCCGTTGCCGCGGGACTCAAGTCGATTTATCGTCCCAGCACGATTCGCGAGCAAGATCACAATATGTGAAGGGGCCGCGGCCATGGTGGCGAAGAAGACCGCCGTACAGCAGTCGGCGGGCAGGTCCGCGGACGCCTCCGGGGGCACACGTGCTTCCGCGGACGCGGACGCGGCCGGAGGCGGGGCGGGGAGGAAGAGCGCGCGGGCGGGGGCGGCCGGGACGGATGCGGCGGGGGAGGGAACGGCGGAGAAGGGGGCGGCGGAGAGGAGGACCGCCTCGAAGGCGGCGGCGGTGCGCGAGACGGCCTCCGGGGAGACGGCCACCGGGGCGCCCCCCGGGGCGACGGCCGCCCGGGGGACGCCGGGGAAGGCGGCCGAGGAGGGCGGTGCCGGCGGGGGCGGCACCGGGAAACGCGCGGTCGGGAAGAGTACCGCCGGGGCCGCCGCGGGCAGGAAGAGCACGGTCAAGAAGGTGGACGCGGCGCAGACCGCGGAGCAGACGGGAGCCACGACAGTGGTTGGGAAGAAGACTCCTGGCACGGCCACGGCGGCGAAGACCGCCGTTCCGAAGGCACGGTTCGCCGCGGCGGAGCCGGGTGAACTGGCGGTGCGCCCCGGTGAGGACCCCTGGACCCCGGAAGAGGTCGAGGAGGCCCGCACCGAGCTGCAGTCCGAGGAGGCCCGGCTGCGCGCGGAGATCACCTCGTCGGAGCGGTCGCTCGCCGGTCTGATGCGGGATTCCGGGGACGGCGCGGGCGACGACCAGGCGGACACCGGCACCAAGAACATCACGCGGGAGCACGAGCTGGCGCTCGCCGCCAACGCGCGCGAGATGCTCACCCAGACCGAGCGTGCCCTGGAACGCCTCGACGCGGGCACCTACGGCCTGTGCGAGAACTGCGGCAACCCCATCGGCAAGGCCCGGATGCAGGCCTTCCCGCGGGCCACCCTGTGCGTCGAGTGCAAGCAGAAGCAGGAGCGCCGGTACTGACCGGCCCTCCGCGCGCCTCCTGAGCAGGTGCGCCGTGGAAGGCGTGCCGTACCCTCGTCCTCAGTCAGGCACCTAGGTTGAGGGACTCACGTGGCAGAGGCGGAGCGCATCATCGGTACGCCGGACGACACCCCGGACGCGGCGCGGGCGGAGCAGCGGCCCGGCGGACACGCGTCGGGTGAGCGGCCCGGCGCCGAGACGGCACGGACCCCGGCCGGCGCCCCCGGCGCCGACGGGACGGCCGGGGCGCCGGCCGGCGTGGACGAGCAGGCGGCCGGTGCGGACGGGCCGGCGGCCGGCGCGGCCGGGCGGCCCCGGGGGAAGCGGCGCATCGCCGTGCTGTTCGCGGTCGCCGCCGTCGCGTACGCCCTCGACCTGATCAGCAAGATGATCGTGGTCGCCAAGCTGGAGCACCACCCGCCCATCGAGATCGTCGGGGACTGGCTGCGGTTCGAGGCGATCCGCAACGCGGGCGCGGCCTTCGGCTTCGGCGAGGCCTTCACCGTGATCTTCACGGTGATCGCGGCGGCCGTGATCGTGGTGATCGCCCGGCTCGCGCGCAAGCTCTACAGCCTGCCCTGGGCGGTCGCGCTCGGGCTGCTGCTCGGCGGCGCGCTCGGCAACCTCACCGACCGGATCTTCCGGTCGCCGGGCGTCTTCCAGGGCGCGGTCGTCGACTTCATCGCGCCCAAGCACTTCGCGGTGTTCAACCTCGCCGACTCGGCGATCGTGTGCGGCGGCATCCTGATCGTGCTGCTGTCGTTCAAGGGGCTCGACCCGGACGGGACCGTCCACAAGGACTGAGGCCGCCGGGCCCGCGGGAGCTGCCCGCGGGGCGGGTACGGGGCCGCCCCGGCCGCCGCTCACGATCGCGCCCGGCGCGGGCGCGCGTACGGGACCGCCGGACCCGTCCGGCATACTCGACGGGTGAGCACGATTCCCGAGATCCGCACCCTGCCCGTGCCCGACGGCCTGGAGGGCGAGCGTGTCGACGCCGCCATCTCCCGCATGTTCGGCTTCTCCCGCACCAAGGCCGCCGAGCTGGCGGCGACGGGGAAGGTCACGGTCGACGGCTCGGTGGTCGGCAAGTCGGAGCGGGTGCGCGGCGGGGCCTGGCTGGAGGTCGAGATGCCGCAGGCGCCCGCGCCGGTGCAGGTGGTCGCCGAGCCGGTCGAGGGCATGGAGATCGTGCACGACGACGACGACGTGGTCGTGATCGTCAAGCCGGTCGGCGTCGCCGCCCACCCGTCGCCGGGCTGGACCGGGCCGACGGTGATCGGCGGGCTCGCCGCCGCCGGGTACCGCATCTCCACCTCCGGCGCCGCCGAGCGCCAGGGCATCGTCCACCGCCTCGACGTCGGCACGTCCGGGCTGATGGTGGTGGCCAAGTCGGAGTACGCGTACACCTCGCTCAAGCGCCAGTTCAAGGAGCGCACCGTCGACAAGCGCTACCACACGCTCGTCCAGGGCCACCCCGACCCGACCAGCGGCACCATCGACGCGCCCATCGGCCGGCACCCCAACCACGACTACAAGTGGGCGGTCACCGCCGACGGCAAGCCCTCCGTCACGCACTACGACCTGATCGAGGCGTTCCGCGCGGCCTCCCTGCTCGACGTGAAGCTGGAGACCGGCCGCACCCACCAGATCCGCGTCCACATGGCCGCCCACCGCCACCCCTGCGTCGGCGACCTGACCTACGGCGCCGACCCGACCCTCGCCAAGCGCCTCGGCCTGACCCGGCAGTGGCTGCACGCCGTGCGGCTCGGCTTCGAGCACCCCGGCACCGGCGAGTGGGCGGAGTTCGCCTGCGACTACCCGCAGGACCTGCAGCAGGCTCTGGACCAGGTCCGTGAGGAGACCTACGCGTGAGCGTCCCGTCGTACGTGGTGCGGATCGCGGAGGACCCCGCCGACCGCGAGGCGTGCTTCGCCGTGCGCAAGGAGGTCTTCGTCGCCGAGCAGGGCGTCCCGGAGGACATCGAGTACGACGCGTACGACGCCGGGGCCGTGCACGTCCTGGCGGTCCGGGAGGACGGGCTGCCGCTCGGCACCGGGCGGCTGCTGCACGGCGCGGCGCCCGCCGCCAGGACCGGCGGCGACGCGTCCGTGGGGTCGCTGGGGCGGCTGGCCGTGACGAAGGCCGCCCGCGGGCTGGGCGTCGGCGCCGCCCTGGTGCGGGCCGTCGAGGACGCCGCCCGCGCGCGGGGCCTCACCGCGGTCGACCTGCACGCGCAGACGCACGCCCTGGGCTTCTACGAGCGGCTCGGGTACGAGGCGTACGGGCCCGAGTTCCCCGACGCGGGGATACCCCACCGGGCGATGCGGCGCACCCTGTAGCCCGAGGGGACGACGGGGCTGGTGAGGGCGGTGACGTGGCAGGCTTGAAGTCTGCCCTGTGATCGCCGAGAGCCACCGGAGCGCCGACCGTGGACCAGCTGGCCCTGTTGTTCCTGCTGCTGCTCGGGGCACTGGTGAGCGTCCCCGTCGGAGACCGGCTCGGGCTGCCGGCGCCGGTGCTGATGACCCTGCTCGGGATCGCCCTGGCCCTGCCCGGCTTCGTGCCGAACGTCGACGTCCCGCCGGACCTGATCCTGCCCCTGCTGCTGCCGCCGCTGCTGTACGCCGCGGTGCGGCGGACCTCCTGGCGGCAGTTCGCGGCCAACAAGCGGCCGATCTTCCTGCTGGCGGTGGCGCTGGTGTTCGTCACCATGACGTGCGTGGCCGTGGTGGCCCACGCGATCGTGCCGGGGCTGCCGCTCGCCGCCGCGTTCGCGCTCGGCGCGCTGATCGCGCCGCCGGACCCGGTCGCCGCGACCGCCGTCGCCGGGCGGCTCGGGCTGCCCCGCCGGCTGGTGTCCATCCTGGAGGGCGAGGGCCTCTTCAACGACGTGACGGCCATCGTGCTGTACCACGTGGCGATCGCCGCCGCGGTCAGCGGGTCCTTCTCGCCGTGGCGGGCCGGGCTGGACCTGGTGCTGTCCGCCGTCGTCGCCGTCGCGGTGGGGCTCGCGCTGGGCTGGGGCGCCAACCGCCTGCTGGACCTGCTGGAGGACGCGACCCTGCAGATCGGGCTGACGCTGCTGGTGCCGTACGCCTCCTACGTCATGGCCGAGGAACTGCACGGCTCCGGTGTGCTCGCCGTGCTCACCACCGCGCTGTTCCTCGCCGAGTACGGCACCGACCCCGACGACGTGATGACCCGCCTGGCCGGGCACACCTTCTGGAGCGTCGTCGACACGCTCGTCACCGGGGTGGCGTTCGGGCTGATCGGGCTGGAGCTGCACAACGCGCTGCGCACCGCCTCCGGGCGGTGGGGCGAGTTGCTCGGCTGGTCGGCGGCGGTGGTGGGCGTGGTCGTCCTCGTCCGGCTGCTGTGGCTGCTGCCGGCGACCTGGCTGACCAAGCGGCTGCACGCCCGCCGGGACCACGACGAGGACATCCCGGTGAGCTGGCGGGAGACCGTCGTCATGTGGTGGTCGGGGATGCGCGGCGTGGCCTCGGTGGCGCTGGCGCTGGCGATTCCGCTGACGACCGGGGACGGGGCGCCCTTCCCCGGCCGGAACGAGATGGTGTTCATCGCGTTCGGCGTGATCCTGGCGACGCTGGTGGTGCAGGGGCTGACGCTGCCCTGGCTGGTGAAGCGGCTCGGGGTGCGGGCCGACACCGAGCGGGAGAAGGAGTTCGAGAAGGAACTCGCCGTGCGGGCGGCCAGGGCGGCCCGCGGCCGGCTCCGGGAGATCGAGTCGGCGGAGGAACTGCCGGAGGAGCTGTCCGAGCAGATGCTGCGGCGGGCCTTCGAGATCGGCGCGCGGATCAGTCCCGACCTGGCGGACGAGGAGCGGCGGGAGGCGCACCAGCAGCGGGTGCGGCGGCTGAGGCGGATCCGGCGGATCCACCAGGAGATGCTGAGCGCCGCGCGGCACGAGGTGCTGGCCGCGCGCAGCGAACCCGGGGCCGACCCGGAGATCGTGGACCGGGTGCTGCGCCATCTCGACGTGCGCAGTCTGCGGTGATCCACTCGTTCGCCCCGCCTTCCTTATAGGCTCCGGTCATGACTCGCAACGTCGTGATCAGCGGTGGAGGCACGGGGATCGGGCTCGCCGCGGCCCGGGCCTTCGCGGCGGACGGGGACCGGGTGCTGCTGCTCGGGCGGCGGGCCGAGGTGCTGGAGCGGGCCGGGGTGCTCGGCGCGCTCACCTGCGCGGCGGACCTCGGCGACCCGCGCGGCGTGCGCGCGGTGGAGCGGTTCGTGGCCGCGGAGCTGGGCACCGTGGACGTCCTGATCCACAGCGCCGGAGGCGCCGGGTACCGGGAGCCGGAGGCGGAGGCGGACGGCGACGATCCGCTCGACGCCGTGCTGCACGACTGGACCCTCAACTTCCGCCTCAACACCCTCACCGCGGTCCTGCTCACCGAGGCCCTGAAGGACCGGCTCGCCGACCCCGGCGGGCGGGTGCTGTTCCTCGGCTCCATCGCCGCCTACCGGGGCTCCGGCAAAGGGGCGTACGCGGCGGCCAAGGCGGCGCTGCACCCGTACGCCCACGCCCTGGCCCGGGAGCTGGGGCCGCGCGGTGTCACCGTGAACGTGGTCGCGCCCGGCTACGTCGAGGACACCGAGTTCTTCGGCGACGCGATGGACGAGGAGCGGCGGGCGCGGCTGGTCGCCGAGACCTCGACGGGCCGGGCCGGGCGGCCCGGGGACGTCGCCGCGACCCTGCACTGGCTGGCCTCCCCGGCCGCCGGGCACATCACCTCGCAGATCATCCAGGTCAACGGCGGCGCCGAGCGCGGCCACTGAGGGACGCCTCGGCGCCGGGCGCTCAGCGCTCCGGCCGTCCGTGGTAGCGGCGCTGGGCGGGCACCCCGTCCGGGGACGGGCGGCGCCCGCCGTGCCCCGGCGGCGGCACCGCGTCCGCCGTGTTGACCCGGGGCAGGGCGTAGGGGTGCTCCTCGGCCAGCCAGCGGATCATCCGCTCGCGGACCGTGACCCGGATCGTCCACAGGTCGTCGGCGTCCTTCGCCGTCACCAGGCCCCGCACCTGCAGGGTGCTCGGGGTGGTGTCGGTGACGTCCAGACCGTAGGCGCGGCCGTCCCAGGCCGGGCACTCGCGCAGGATGTCCCGGAGCTTGTCGCGCATCGCGTCCAGCGGGGCCGTGTGGTCGAGGTGCCAGTAGACGATGCCGGTCATCTGCGGGGTGCCGCGCGACCAGTTCTCGAACGGCTTCGACGTGAAGTACGACACCGGCATCGTGATCCGCCGCTCGTCCCAGGTGCGCACGGTCAGGAACGTCAGCGTTATCTCCTCGACGGTGCCCCACTCGCCCTCCACCACCACGGTGTCCCCGATGCGCACCATGTCCCCGAAGGCGATCTGCAGCCCGGCGAACATGTTGCCGAGCGTGGACTGGGCGGCGACACCGGCGACGACGCCGAGGATGCCGGCCGAGGCCAGCAGCGAGGCGCCCGCCGCGCGGAACGTCGGGAAGGTCAGCAGCATCGCCGCCACGGCCACCACCCCGACGATCGCGGAGACCACCCGCCTGATCAGCGTCACCTGGGTGCGCACCCGGCGGACCCGGGCCGGGTCGCGGTGGGCGCGGGCGTGCGCGTAGCGGGTGAAGGACGTCTCCACGACGGCGGCCGCGATGCGGATCACCAGCCAGGCGGCCGCCCCGATCAGCACCAGGGTCAGCGTCCGGCCGACGGCGACCCGGTGGTCCGCCAGCAGCTGCGCCTCGTCGTACGCCCCCCTCAGCAGGGCCGCGCACAGGACGAGCTGGAAGGGGATGCGGCCACGGCGCAGCAGACCCCACAGCGGGGTCTCGTGGTGCCGTTCGTCCGCCTTGCGCAGCAGCAGGTCGGCGGCCCAGCCGAGCGCCAGTGTGAGCACGACCGAGCCGCCGACCACGATCAGCGGTCGTAGCAGGTTCTCCATGCCTGCGAACCTAACCGGCCCCGGGAGGGCATGAACATGTGACTTCGCGGCGATCGCGGGTAGTGCCACGGTCCTGCCTCGTCACACCCGCCTGGCACCATGGCCTCATGAACATCATGCTCTTTCACTCGACCTACGGCCTCAGGCCCGCGGTGCGCCAGGCCGCGGACCGGCTGCGTGACGCCGGTCACCAGGTGTGGACGCCGGACCTCTTCGAGGGGCGCACGTTCGACACGGTCGAGGAGGGCATGGCCCACCAGGACGGGATCGGCAGGGAGGAACTGCTGAAGCGGGCCGTTCTCGCCGCCGCCCCCTATTCCGGGCGGGGGCTGGTGTACGCCGGGTTCTCGCTCGGCGCCTCCGTCGCGCAGACCCTCGCCCTCGGCGACGACAGGGCGCGCGGACTGCTGCTGCTGCACGGCACGTCGGACATCGCGCCCAACGCGCGGGCGGACGGCCTGCCGGTGCAGCTGCACGTCGCCGAGCCGGACCCGTTCGAGACGGACGACTGGCTGAGCGCCTGGTACCTGCAGATGGGCCGCACCGGCGCCGACGTCGAGGTCCACCGGTACGCCGGGGCCGGCCACCTGTACACCGACCCCGGCCTGCCGGACTACGACGCGGAGGCCGCCGAGGCCACCTGGCGGGTGGCGCTCGGCTTCCTCGCCTCCCTGGAGGAGCCGCCGGAGCCCGCGGAGGAGTCCCCGGAGCGGGATCACACGGGGTCGTAGCTCCGCTCGACCCGCTGCGTGCCGCTGCGCGTGCGGTACGAGCGGACCCACGTCGCGGCGGCGTCGCGCCGGGTGCGGTCGGACAGGACGTAGAAGTCCATCTGCGCGCGCTCGGCGGTGACGTCCAGGACGCCGTAGCCGTGGCGGTCGGTGTCGACCCAGTGGACGTGCCGGTTGGCGGCGCGGATCACCGGCGCGGCGACCGCGGAGACCGCGCCCTCGGACGTCCCGACGAGGTCGTCGAGGTTGTCGGAGGTGACCGAGGTGACGACGAACTCCGTGGCGGCCGAGGCGGACAGCGGGTACGTCCCGGCGTTCACCGGCACGTCGTTGGCCCACGCCATGTGGATGTCGCCGGTCAGGAAGACCGTGTTGCGGACGGCGTGGGCGCGCAGGTGGGCCAGCAGCTCGCGGCGGTCGTCGGTGTAGCCGTCCCACTGGTCGGTGTTGAGGGCGAGGCCCTCCTTGGGCAGCCCGAGCAGCTCGGCGAGCGGCTTGAGCAGATCGGCGGAGAGCGAGCCGATCGCGAACGGCGCGATCATCACCGAGTTGCCGACCAGCCGCCAGGTGGTGTCGGAGGAGGCCAGTCCGGCCTTCAGCCAGTCCAGTTGGGCGCGGCCGGTGAGGGTGCGGTCCGGGTCGTCGACCCCGCCGTCGCCGAGGGAGACCTGCTGGGAGCGGAAGGAGCGCAGGTCCAGCAGGGAGAGGTCGGCGAGCCTGCCGAAGCGCAGCCGGCGGTAGGTGGTGCCCGCGAGCGCCGGGCGCACCGGCATCCACTCGAAGTAGGCCTGCTTGGCCGCGGCCTGGCGGGCGGACCAGGCGCCCTCCGCGCCCTCGGTGTGGTTCTCCGCGCCGCCCGACCAGGCGTCGTTGGCGATCTCGTGGTCGTCCCAGACGGCGACGACCGGGGCCGCCGCGTGCAGCGCCTGCAGATCGGGGTCGGTCTTGTAACGGGCGTGCCGGACGCGGTAGTCGGCGAGGGTGAGGATCTCGTGGGCGGGCGCGTGGGGGCGCACGACCGTGCCGCGCGTGCCGTACTCGCCGGTGCCGTACTCGTAGATGTAGTCGCCCAGGTGCAGCCAGGCGTCCAGGTCGCCGCGGGCCGCGAGATGGCGGTAGGCGGCGAAGTGGCCGGCCTCCCAGTTGGCGCAGGAGACCACGCCGAAGCGGAGGTTGGGCACGGCCGCGTCCGCCGCCGGGGCGGTGCGGGTGCGGCCGGTGGGGGAGGCGACGCCTCCGGCGGTGAAGCGGAACCAGTAGTCGGTGGCCGGTTCCAGGCCGCGGACGTCGGCCTTCACGGTGTGGTCGCAGGCGGCGGTCGCGGTGACGGAGCCCGCGGCGACGACGTCGGTCAGCGCCCGGTCCCGGGCGACGACCCAGCCGACCTCGGTGTCCGGGCCGAGGCCGGAGCCGGGTATCGCCTCGGGCACGGGCGTCACCCGGGTCCACAGCAGGACGCCGTCGGGCAGCGGGTCCCCGGAGGCGACGCCGTGCAGGAAGACGGGGACGGTGGCCGCGCGGGCGGGCACCGTGGCGGCGAGCGGGCCGGTCAGCGCGGCGGTGGCGGCCGCGGCCTTGACGACCGTACGGCGGCGCGGGGCGGACGAGCCCGTCCCGCGGGCGTGTTCGGATGCCTCGTGGACGGTCTCGGATGATCTGTGTCGACTGGTCACGGCCGATCAGGTTACTGATCGGTACGCGCGAGAGCGGGCGAACCGGCAAAAGTTCGCCCGCTCTTTCCCCGGCGGCCGGCCGGCGGACCGGTGACGGGGCGGGTCAGCCCTTGAGCGCCGCGTCGACGACCGTGGTGAACTCCTCCGCCGTCATCGGGGGGCTGCCCGCGGAGGTGGTGAGCGCCTTGCCGTCCATCTTCAGGGTCGGGGTGCCCGTCACGCCGCTGTCGTCGAACTTCTCCGACATCTCCAGCGCCCACCGGTCGTAGGTGCCGTTCTTCACGGCGTCCTGGAACTCCTTGTTGCCCTTCAGCGCGTCGACGGTGTCCGCCACCTCGATCAGGTAGGAGTCGTCCTTGAACTTGTCGTCGGACTCCTGCGGGTGCCACTTCGCCGAGTACAGCGCGGACTTGTACTGCAGGAACGCCTCTGGGCCGACGTCCAGCGCGGCGCCCAGGGCGCTGAGGGCGTTCTTGGAGCCCTCGCCGTTGGTGCTGTCGTCGATGAACGTGGCACCGACGTACTGGACCTTGTACTTGCCGTCCTCGACGTCCTTCTCGACGGTCTCGCCGACGGCCTGCTCGAACTGGGCGCAGACCGGGCAGCGCGGGTCCTCGTACAGCTCCAGGGTCTTCTTGGCGCTCGACTCGCCGATGACGACGGTCGTGCCGTTCTCGCCGGTGGTGTTGGCCGGCTTGACGAGCTTGGCGTCCTGGGCCGCTTCCCAGTGGCCGGGCTTGTTGGCCTGGACGACCCAGTAGCCGATGCCGCCGGCTATCGCCAGGACGCCGACGAGGGAGCAGGCGACGACGATCTGGCGCTTGACCTTGGCGCGCTTGGCCTCGCGCTCGCGCTCGGCGCGCAGCCGCTCACGGGCCGCCGTCTTCGCCGCCTGGCTGTTCCGCTTGCTCATGGTGGTGTCTCCATGGGGACGCGCACACGTCGTGTGCGGGATGGGTCGGGGGGACTGCGGGTGCTTCGGTGGCGCCGGGTCAGACGGCGCCGGCCGGGCACGGCGGTCCGCGCCGTCCCAGGGAGTACGCGAGGATCCGGCCGCGGGTGACGGCCGGGCGGTGGCCGGGGCGCGGCGGGCGGCCCGCGCGCGGCGGCCGGCCCACCGTCACCGCCGCGGCCGCCAGCAGCAGCGGCCGGAACGTGGTCACGGCCACCGCCCGCAGCAGCTGGGCCAGTGCCCGCTCGCCGCGGCGCAGCCAGGCGGCGGCGAGGAGGCCGACGCCGACGTGTGCGCCGAGCAGCAGCCAGGCGGTGCCCGGCTCGGCGTGGGCGAGCAGGGCGGCGAGCCGGTCGCCGCCGGTGGGGGCGCCGGTCACCCGGGCCAGCGGGGCGCCCACGCTGGTGCCGTCGCCGCACAGCACGTCGAAGCCGACCGAGCGCAGCGGGCCCGCGACCGGGCCGCCCGCCCGGCCGTAGCAGAGGTGCTGGCCGGTGGTGAAGACCGTGTCGGCGGCCAGCTCCAGCGGGATCAGCAGCGCGGCGATCCGCCCGAAGCCCCGCTCGCGGCCCGCCAGGGCGTACGCGAGGACGAACACGGCGGCGGCGATCGCGGCCACCGTGTTCAGCGGCAGCGGGACCCGGGACAGCAGCACGTGCGACGCGGTGCTGAGCGTCACGACGAGTGCCGTGAACAGCGCCGCGCGTACGGCTCTGAGCTGGGTCCCGGATATGTCCATAGCGAGAGGAGAGTCTGTCACGCGAGCCGGTAAGAGAACCCTAAAGGATCGCTGTGAGAGATCCTTCCGTCACAGTCCCGGGATCCGTCCGTTGCGGAACAGGTCCACGAAGATCTGGTGGTCGGCCCGCGCGCGTGCGCCGTAGTCGTGCGCGAAGTCGACCAGCAGCGGGGCGAAGCCCTCCTCGTCGGCGGCGATCGCCGCGTCGATGGCCCGCTCCGTGGAGAACGGCACCAGGGACTCCCCGGACTGGTCGTCCGCCGCCGAGTGCATCGTCGCCGTGGCCCGGCCGAGGTCGGCGACGACCTGGGCGATCTCGGCCGGGTCGTCGATGTCGCCCCAGTCGAGGTCCACCGCGTACGGCGAGATCTCGGCGACCAGCTGGCCCGCGCCGTCCAGCTCGGTCCAGCCCAGCCACGGGTCGGCGTGCGCCTGCAGGGCGCGCTGGGAGATCACCGTGCGGTGGCCCTCGTGCTGGAAGTAGCCGCGGATCGCGGGGTCCGTCACATGCCGGGAGACGGCCGGGGTCTGGGCCTGCTTGAGGTAGATCACGACGTCGTTCTCCAGGGCGTCGGTGGAGCCCTCCAGGAGGATGTTGTACGACGGCAGGCCGGCCGAGCCGATGCCGATGCCGCGGCGGCCGACGACGTCCTTCACCCGGTAGGAGTCGGGGCGGGCCAGCGAGGACTCCGGCAGCGTCTCCAGATAGCCGTCGAAGGCGGCGAGGACCTTGTAGCGGGTGGCCGCGTCCAGCTCGACGGAGCCGCCGCCCGGGGCGAAGCGGCGCTCGAAGTCGCGGATCTCCGTCATCGACTCCAGCAGCCCGAACCGGGTCAGCGAGCGGGCGTCCCGCAGCGCGTCCAGCAGCGGGCCCTGGGCCGTGTCCAGGGTGAACGGCGGCACCTCGTCGCTCTTGGCGCCGGTGGCCAGGGCGTGGATCCGCTCCCGGTAGGCGCCCGCGTACACCCGCACCAGGTCGGTGATCTGGTCGTCGCCGAGCGCCTTCGCGTAGCCGATCAGCGCGATGGAGGCGGCGAAGCGCTGCAGGTCCCAGGTGAAGGGGCCGACGTAGGCCTCGTCGAAGTCGTTGACGTTGAAGATCAGCCGGCCGGTGGCGTCCATGTACGTGCCGAAGTTCTCCGCGTGCAGGTCGCCGTGGATCCACACGCGCGAGGTGCGCTCGTCCAGGTACGGTCCGCCGGACGTCCTCCCGGCGCCCTCCCGGTCGAGGTCGTGGTAGAAGAGGCACGCCGTGCCCCGGTAGAAGGCGAAGGCCGAGGCCGCCATCTTCCGGAACTTCACGCGGAACGCGGCCGGGTCGGCGGCCAGGAGCTCGCCGAAGGCGGTGTCGAAGACGGCGAGGATCTCCTCGCCGCGGTGCTCGTCGTCGAGCTGCGGGACCGGCATCGCTGGGTGCCTCCTGGTGCGTGACGTTCGGGGACGGCTGGTCCGTCCCCTGCCTAACGTGCGGCGGTCCGCGGGAGTGCCCGCGGCCCCCGCCCGAAGGTACGCGGGTCGGGCCCGCGCGCGTCGGCGCCGAGGCATAGACTTCGACGCTGTCCCCCCAGACCGTCCGCACCCCGTCGCCCGGTGTTTCCCTTGGAGGCCGCACGTGTCGAAGCCGCCGTTCACGCACCTGCACGTCCACACCCAGTACTCGCTGCTGGACGGTGCCGCGCGGCTGAAGGACATGTTCGACGCCTGCAACGAGATGGGCATGACGCACATCGCCATGTCCGACCACGGCAACCTGCACGGGGCGTACGACTTCTTCCACTCCGCGCAGAAGGCCGGGATCACCCCGATCATCGGGATCGAGGCGTACGTCGCCCCCGAGTCGCGGCGCAACAAGCGCAAGATCCTGTGGGGCCAGCCGCACCAGAAGAAGGACGACGTCTCCGGTTCGGGCGGCTACACCCACAAGACGATCTGGGCGATCGACAACACGGGCCTGCACAACCTCTTCCGGCTGTCCTCCGACGCCTACGCCGAGGGCTGGCTGCAGAAGTGGCCCCGGATGGACAAGGAGACCATCGCCCAGTGGTCCGAGGGGCTCGTCGCCTCCACCGGCTGCCCCTCCGGCGAGGTGCAGACCCGGCTGCGCCTCGGCCACTTCGACGAGGCCCTCAAGGCCGCCGCCGACTACCAGGACATCTTCGGCAAGGACCGCTACTTCCTGGAGCTGATGGACCACGGCATCGAGATCGAGCGCCGGGTCCGCGACGGCCTGCTGGAGATCGGGAAGAAGCTCGGCATCCCCCCGCTGGTCACCAACGACTCGCACTACACCTACGCGCACGAGGCCCAGGCGCACGACGCGCTGCTGTGCATCCAGACCGGCAAGAACCTCTCCGACCCGGACCGCTTCAAGTTCGACGGCACCGGCTACTACCTGAAGTCCACGGAGGAGATGTACGCCATCGACTCCTCCGACGCCTGGCAGGAGGGCTGCGCCAACACCCGGCTGATCGCCGAGATGGTCGACACCACCGGCATGTTCCAGAAGCGGGACCTGATGCCGAAGTTCGACATCCCGGAGGGCTACACCGAGGTCACCTGGTTCCAGGAGGAGGTCCGCCGCGGCATGGAGCGCCGCTACCCGGGCGGCATCCCCGAGGACCGCATGAAGCAGGCCGAGTACGAGATGGACGTCATCATCCAGATGGGGTTCCCGGGCTACTTCCTCGTGGTCGCCGACTTCATCATGTGGGCCAAGCGCCAGGGCATCGCCGTCGGCCCCGGCCGCGGCTCCGCGGCCGGCTCGATCGTCGCCTACGCCCTCGGCATCACCGACCTCGACCCGATCCCGCACGGCCTGATCTTCGAGCGGTTCCTCAACCCCGAGCGCATCTCGATGCCCGACGTCGACATCGACTTCGACGAGCGCCGGCGCGCCGAGGTGATCCGGTACGTGACGGAGAAGTACGGCGCCGACAAGGTCGCCCAGATCGGCACCTACGGCACCATCAAGGCCAAGAACGCGATCAAGGACGCCGCGCGCGTGCTCGGCTACCCGTACGCGATGGGCGACCGCATCACCAAGGCCATGCCCGCCGACGTCCTCGGCAAGGGCATCCCGCTGTCCGGCATCACCGACCCCAGCCACCCCCGCTACTCGGAGGCGGGCGAGGTGAGGGCGATGTACGAGAACGAGCCGGACGTGAAGAAGGTCATCGACACCGCGCGCGGCGTGGAGGGCCTGGTGCGGCAGATGGGCGTGCACGCCGCCGGCGTGATCATGTCCAGCGAGACCATCACCGAGCACGTCCCGGTCTGGGTCAGGCACACCGACGGCGTGACCATCACGCAGTGGGACTACCCGAGCTGCGAGTCGCTCGGCCTGCTGAAGATGGACTTCCTGGGCCTGCGCAACCTCACGATCATGGACGACGCCGTCAAGATGGTGAAGGCCAACAAGGGGATCGACATCGATCTCCTGAGCCTCCCGCTCGACGACCCCACGACCTTCGAGCTGCTCCAGCGCGGCGACACCCTGGGCGTCTTCCAGTTCGACGGCGGCCCCATGCGCTCCCTGCTGCGCATGATGAAGCCCGACAACTTCGAGGACATCTCCGCCGTCTCGGCCCTGTACCGGCCGGGCCCGATGGGCATGAACTCGCACATCAACTACGCCCTGCGCAAGAACGGCCAGCAGGAGATCACCCCGATCCACCCGGAGCTGGAGGAGCCGCTCAAGGAGGTCCTGGACGTCACCTACGGCCTGATCGTCTACCAGGAGCAGGTGCAGAAGGCCGCCCAGATCATCGCCGGGTACTCGCTCGGCGAGGCCGACATCCTCCGCCGCGTCATGGGCAAGAAGAAGCCGGAGGAGCTGGAGAAGAACTTCGTCATCTTCCAGGCCGGCGCCCGCAAGAACGGCTACAGCGACGAGGCGATCCAGGCGCTGTGGGACGTGCTGGTCCCCTTCGCCGGCTACGCGTTCAACAAGGCGCACTCCGCCGCGTACGGCCTGGTCTCCTACTGGACCGCGTACCTGAAGGCCAACCACCCCGCCGAGTACATGGCCGCCCTGCTGACCTCGGTCAAGGACGACAAGGACAAGTCGGCCGTCTACCTCAACGAGTGCCGCCGCATGGGCATCCGGGTGCTGCCGCCGAACGTCAACGAGTCCGAGTCGAACTTCGCCGCGCAGGGCGACGACGTGATCCTCTTCGGCCTGTCCGCCGTCCGCAACGTCGGCACCAACGTGGTCGAGTCGATCATCAAGACCCGCAAGTCCAAGGGGAAGTACACCTCCTTCCCCGACTACCTGGACAAGGTCGAGGCGGTGGTCTGCAACAAGCGCACCACCGAATCGCTGATCAAGGCGGGCGCCTTCGACTCCCTCGGCCACACCCGCAAGGGCCTGATGGCGCAGTACGAACCGATGATCGACAACGTGGTCGCGGTCAAGCGCAAGGAGGCCGAGGGCCAGTTCGACCTGTTCGGCGGCATGGGCGAGGAGACCGGCGACGAGCCCGGCTTCGGCCTGGACGTGGAGTTCTCCGCCGAGGAGTGGGACAAGACCTACCTGCTCGCCCAGGAGCGGGAGATGCTCGGTCTGTACGTCTCCGACCACCCGCTGTTCGGCCTGGAGAACATCCTGGCCGACAAGGCCGACGCGGGCATCTCCCAGCTCACCGGCGGCGACTTCGCCGACGGCGCGGTCGTCACCATCGGCGGCATCATCTCCGGCCTGCAGCGCAAGATGACCAAGCAGGGCAACGCCTGGGCCATCGCCACCGTCGAGGACCTGGCCGGCTCCATCGAGTGCATGTTCTTCCCGGCCACCTACCAGCTGGTGTCGACCCAACTCGTCGAGGACGCCGTGGTCTTCGTCAAGGGCCGCCTCGACAAGCGCGAGGACGTGCCCCGGCTCGTCGCCATGGAGCTGATGGTCCCCGACCTGTCGGCCGCGGGCAGCAACGCGCCCGTCGTCCTCACCATCCCCGCGGTCAAGGTCACCCCGCCCATGGTCAGCCGCCTCGGCGAGATCCTCAGCCACCACAAGGGCGACAGCGAGGTGCGGATCAAGCTCCAGGGCCCGGGCAAGACGACGGTGCTGCGCCTGGACCGGCACCGGGTGAAGCCGGACCCGGCGCTCTACGGCGACCTGAAGGTGCTGCTGGGCCCGTCCTGCCTCGCGGGCTGAGACCCGCAGACGCCCGACGCGCACGAGGGGCGCACCCCGCGGCGGGGTGCGCCCCTCGGCATGGTGCGGGCCGCGGCCGGCGCGCAGCGGCCGTCGCGGCCGGAGCGCCGCCGTCAGTTGTGACCGAAGCGCTTCTGCCGCTTGCGGACGGTGTCGCCGGGCGCCACCTGCGGGGCGCGCTGCTCGTCCTGCGGTTCCATCCCGGACGGCCGGGTCGCCTGCGCGGCACGCTCGACCTGCGGCTGCTTGCGGTTACGGCTCTTGTTCTTGGCCATGGTGATCTGCCTCCTGCGGGGGATCTAGGGGCCAGGGCCGGGACCAGATTCACACAAGCGGATAAAGAACGCATGTCGGGCAATTACCTTCTGTGACAGGGTTCGTCGGGCCGCCGTGCGCCGAAACGCCACGCCGAAGATCGAGTTCGGGCCGTTAACCCCCGCGTGGTCGGGCAGACTCGAAGCAAGCCCGAAGCAAACCTCCCGGAAAGAGGGTGGATCGCGTGGACCGCTGCATCGTCCTGGTGGATGCCGGGTATCTGCTGGGGGCCGCCGCCAGTCTCCTCGCCGGGGAGCCCTCGCGGTCCCGCATCACCGTGGACCACGCCGCTCTCGTCCAAGGGCTGCGGGAACGCGCCGAGTCGGACACGCGCCGGCCCCTGCTGCGCATCTACTGGTTCGACGGCGCCCCCGACCGCGTCCCCCAGCCCGAGCACCGCCGCCTGCGCGTGATGCCCCGGGTCACCGTCCGGCTCGGCGCGCTCACCCGCAGCGACGGCCGCTGGGCGCAGAAGGGCGTGGACGCCGCGATGCACGCCGAACTGACCGAACTGGCCCGCAACCGCGCCTGCTCCGACATCGTGCTCGTCACCGGCGACGGCGATCTGCTGCCCGGCATGATGGCCGCCAAGGAGCACGGCGTCGCCGTCCACCTGTGGGCCGTCCAGGCCGCCGACGGCGACTACAACCAGTCCGAGGACCTGGTCGCCGAGGCCGACGAGCGGCGCGTCCTGGACCGTACGTGGATCACCCGGGCCGTCCGCCCGAAGGAGCTCACCGGCGTGTGCGCGCCGCCGCCCGCGCCCCGCCCCGAGATCGCCGCGATCCTCTCCGCGCCCCTGCCCGAGTCCGCGCTCGCGGCGGCGGCCGGACGGACGGCCGAGGAAGCCGCGCGCCCGGCGGCGGACGGCGCCGTGCGCGACGGCGCCGGGGAGCGCGTGCCCGCCAGGACCGTCCCCACGCCGAAGGACCTGGCCGCCCTGCGCGCCCCCGGCCCCCAGCCGGCCGTGCCCGCCACCGCCACCCTGCGCTGGTCCTCCGACAGGGGCTGGGTCGACCGGCCCTCCGCCGAGCCCCCCGAGGCCGCCTCGATGCCGACGCTCGCCCAGCTCACCACGGCCGAGCAGCGGTGGGCCGACCGCGAGGAGGACATCACCACCGTCGGCGGCGACCCGTACGAGGTGGGCCAGGTGTTCGCCCGCCGCTGGGTGGAGCGGCTCGGCGACCAGAGCGTGCTGCAGAAGCTGTCCGGGATGTATCCGCGCATCCCGCACCGCATCGACGGGGAACTGCTGCGCTACGCGGCCCGCTTCGGGCTGCTCGCCCACAAGGACGACCAGATCGACGAACACGACCGGTACGCCATCCGGGCCGGGTTCTGGCGGGAGGTCGACCAGCGCACGGGGACCGAGCGCGCATCCGCCGGTGAGTGAGATCCGCGCCGGCGGGCGTGCCGCGGTGGGCCGACCCGGGCACGGACGGGCGGCGCCGACCCCGTAGGCTCGTCCCTTGTGAGTACGCGCGCGACACAGGCACCCCGGCACCGGGACGACGTCGTGTGCGTGGTGCGCGGACTGACCAAGACCTATCCCGCGGTCCGCGGCCGGCGCGGCACCCCCGCGACGCCCGAGGTGCGCGCCACCGACGACGTACGGCTGGACATCCGGCGCGGCGAGATCTTCGGGCTGCTCGGACCGAACGGCGCCGGCAAGTCCACCCTGGTGCGGCAGCTGACCGGGCTGATGCGGCCCGACGCCGGCAGCGTGGAGATCCTCGGGCACGACATCGTGCGCCACCCCGAGCGGGCCTCGCGGATCCTCGCCTACCTCGGGCAGGAGTCCACCGCCCTCGACGAGCTGACCGTGTCCCTCGCCGCCGAGACCACCGGGCGGCTGCGCGGCCTGGACGCGCGGCGGGCGCGGGCCGAGCGGGACGCCGTCCTGGACGAGCTGGGCCTGGCGCCGATCGCCGGGCGCCCGCTGAAGAAGCTGTCCGGCGGGCAGCGGCGCCTGGCCTGCTTCGCCGCCGCGCTGGTGGGGGAGCGGCCGCTGCTCGTCCTCGACGAGCCGACCACCGGCATGGACCCCGTGGCGCGCCGCGCGGTGTGGTCGGCCGTCGACCGGCGGCGGGCCGAGCGCGGCACGACCGTGCTGCTCGTCACCCACAACGTCATCGAGGCCGAGACCGTCCTGGACCGGGTCGCCGTCCTCGACCGGGGCCGGGTGATCGCCTGCGACACGCCCGCCGGGCTCAAGGAGCAGGTCGCCGGCGAGGTGCGGGTCGAGCTGGTGTGGCGCGAGACGGCGCCGCTGCACGTCCCCGAGGTCGCGGCGCTGCGCGACCGGGCCGCCGAGTCGGGCCGCCGCTGGACCCTGCGGCTCGCGCCGGAGGAGGCCCGGACGGTCGTCGCCACCGTCACCGGCGGCGCCGCCTTCGCCGCCCTGGACGACTTCACGCTGGCCACGCCGAGCCTGGAGGACGTGTACCTGGCGCTGGGCGGCGCCGCGCAGCAGGGGCTGGTGAAGGTGTGAACCGAGGGGCCTTGAGTGGGCCGGCCGCCGTGTCCGTACGGAACGGGGCCGGAGCGAAGAGGAGT
This sequence comes from Streptomyces glaucus, assembly GCF_039533365.1. Lineage (NCBI taxonomy): Bacteria > Bacillati > Actinomycetota > Actinomycetes > Kitasatosporales > Streptomycetaceae > Streptomyces > Streptomyces glaucus. The sequence goes on along the minus strand of NZ_BAAATK010000007.1, from coordinate 174,405 downwards.
AGCGCGACGTGAGTGCCGTACCCGCAGATGTCCTGCCGGGCCGCGCCCTGGCCGTGGAGGAGGCCGCCGCCGGGCCGGCCGAGCTCGGGCCGCGGGCGCGGCTGTGGCCGTCGCTGGCGGCGGTGTACCGGGCGCAGCTGTCCCGGGCCCGGGTCGCGCGGATCCCGCTGCTGTTCGTGGCGACCTTCCAGTCGGTCGGGATCATGATCCTGATGCGCGGGGTGGTGGACGGCGGCGACGAGGCGCAGGCCGTCGTGGCCGGGTCCGCGGTGCTCGTCGTGGCCTTCGTCGCGCTGAACCTGCTCGCCCAGTACTTCGGGCAGCTGCGGGCCAGCGGCGGGCTCGACCACTATGCGACGCTGCCGGTGCCGCCGGCGGCGGTGGTGCTGGGCGCGGCGGGCGCGTACGCCTCGTTCACCGTGCCGGGCACCGTGGTGACCGCCGTCTTCGGCTGCGTGCTGTTCGGGCTGCCGCTGGCGCACCTGTGGGTGCTCGCGGCCGTGATCCCGCTCGCGGGCGCCGCGCTGGCGGGGCTGGGCGCGGCGCTCGGGTTGCTCGCGCCGCGGCCGGAGCTGGCCACCCTGCTCGGGCAGCTGGGCATGTCGGCGGCGCTGCTGCTGGGGGTGCTGCCGGCCGACCGGATGCCGGAGGCGGTGCGCCTCGCCCGGGACCTGCTGCCCTCGACGTACGGCGTGGAGGCGTTCGCGCGGACCTTCGGGGACCGGCCCGACTGGGCGTTCGTGATCGGCGACCTCGCCGTGTGCGCGGCCGTCGGCGTGGTGTCGCTGGCGGTGGCCACCTGGGCGTACCGCCGGGCGGCCGTGCGGTGACGGACGGGCCCGCCTCCGGTGCCGCGCCGCACGGGCGGGCCTGGCACGATGGCAGGGTGACCGCACCTCTGACTCCGCCTCCGCCCCCGCACGACCACTCCGCCTCCCAGGCGCCCCGGGCACGGCAGGTGCCGCCGCCCGCCGGCGGCGGCACGCCGTCGGACGCGTACGGACAGGACGGCCCCGGGACGAGGACCGAAGTGCGCGAGGCCGCCGTGGCCGCGGCGGCGGTGGCGCTCACCGGGGCGCTGCTCGGGGTGCTGTGGTGGCGGCTGGCGCCGAGCGTGCCGCTGGTCGGTGACGTGACCGGCCGGAGCTGGGTGGTCTACCTCAAGGACACCGAGGGCGAGCAGGCGGTCGGCGTGGACGGCACGTTCACGCTGCTGGCGCTGGCCTTCGGGCTGGTGAGCGCCGTCGCCGTCTTCCTGCTGCGGCGGCGCGGGGGCGTGCCGCTGGTGGTGGCGCTGGGCGTCGGAGGGCTGCTCGGGTCGCTGCTGGCGTGGCGCGTGGGGGTGTGGCTCGGGCCCGCCCAGGACGTGATCGCCCACGCGAAGGCCGTGGGCAAGGGCGTGACGTTCCCGGCGCCGCTGAGGCTCGGGGCGAAGGGCGCGCTGCTGGCGTGGCCGCTGGCGGCGCTGGTCGTCCACCTCGGGCTGACGGCGCTGTTCGGGCCGCGGGACCCGGATCCGTACCCGCAGCCGCACGAGGCGCGGCAGCAGCCGTACGGGAAACCCCCGGCGGCGTAGGCGCCCCGAGCGGGTCCGCGCACCGCGGCCGCGCGCCGGCCGGCGGCCGCGGACCCGCCGCGTGCGCCGGCCGGCCGCGCATGCGCCCCGGCCGGGTGGCCGGGCAGGGGCGTGCCCGGCAGTGGGTCACGCGCGTCCGATGGGGGCGAGGACCGCGTCCGTCAGCCGCGCCAGGTCGCCGGGCGACAGCTCGACCTCCAGGCCGCGGCGCCCGGCCGAGACGCAGATCGTGTCGTGGCGGGCGGCGGAGGCGTCCAGGATCGTCGGGAGCCTCTTGCGCTGGCCCAGCGGGGAGATGCCGCCGCGGACGTAGCCGGTGGTGCGTTCCGCGAGCGCCGGGTCGGCCATCGTGGCGCGCTTGCCGCCGGCCGCCGACGCCAGCGCCTTCAGGTCCAGCTGGCCCGCCACCGGGACCACCGCGACCGTCAGGGCGCCGTCCACGTCCGCGACCAGCGTCTTGAAGACCCGGTCCGGCGAGACGCCCATCGCCTCGGCCGCCTCCTCGCCGTAGGACGGGTGGGACGGGTCGTGGTCGTAGGAGTGGATCGTGTACGTGATGCCCGCGGCCGCCAGGGCCACGGTCGCCGGGGTCCCACCCGACTGCTGCTTCTTGGCCTTCTTCGCCATCTCCGGCCGGCACCTCGCCAGTTTCGTGCGTCAGTTCAGACTTGTCGGGCCGCGCGTCAGGTCCGACGCCGGCAACGACGGCAGCGTACGGAGGATGGCCGTCTCCGAGCGAAGGAGTTTCAGCTCGTCGCGCAGCCGGGACGCGGTGTCCGGGGCCTGGAGCAGCCGCTGCTTGGTCGGGGTGTCGAGCATCATCGCGGCGGCCACCAGGTAGGAGACCACGCCCGGCTCGTCCGGCAGGTCGGCGCCGGCCGCCAGCGACCGCTCCCGCGCGCCCGCCAGCCGCTTCTGGTACTGCCGGAAGGCCCGCAGCGTCCCCTCGGCCAGCGCCGCGGCCTCGTCGCCGGGCGTCTCGGCGAGCGGTTCCAGTTCGGCGGTCAGGAACGGGCCCGAGGCGTCCACCGACAGCAGCCGCACCCGGGTCGTCCCGGTCGCCAGCACCTCGAAGGTGCCGTCGGCCCGCTCCCGGATCGTCGCCGCGTCCGCCACACAGCCCACCTTGTGGAACGCCCCGGCCGGGTCGGGGCCGAACCCGGCGGCGGGGCCCCGTTCGGGCAGGGCCGTCGGATCGGGCATGCCGGGGGCGCTCGGCGCCACCTCGTGGCCGTCGCGGATCGCGACGACGGCGAACCGGCGCGGCTCGTCCTCGGGGGATTTCAGCAGCTCGCGCATCATGGCGCGGTAGCGCTCCTCGAAGACGTTGAGCGGAAGCACCAGCCCCGGGAACAGCACCGAGTTCAGGGGGAAGAGGGGGAGCCGGACGGTGGTCACGACGCGAAGCCTAATGGTCGCCGGGGCGGGCGTGTCCGCCGAGCCCGGGCAGCGGCTGCCGTGACCGCTGCCCGGGCGCCGCCGCCCGGACCTCGGCGCGCACCTGGAGGAAGTGCCCGAGCGGGTCCTCCGCGGCCCGGTCCCAGGGGAAGGAGGTGGCGTACGGGCCGGTCAGCCGCAGCTGCTCGGAGGCGTCCGACCAGCGCTCCAGGCGCACCAGGACGAAGATCAGCAGGTTCCGCATCCGGGCCGGCCAGGGGTCGGCCGGCACCAGCCGGGCGGACAGCGCGATCGCCCGGTCGGCCGCCGCGTCCAGCCGCGCGCGCGGCACCCCGGGACCGCACCCGTCGGTGAGGTAGCCGAACGCCGCCCGCAGCGGCAGCGCCTGGACGAGCGCGTCGGCCGGCGCGTCCTGCGCGGCGCGGTCGGCGAAGTCGAAGCACTCGCGGTGCGAACCGTGCCAGGACTCGGCCAGGTACCGCAGCGCCGCCACGTGGCAGCCGTAGTGGTGCGGGGCCCGGCGCACCGCCGCCGCCCACAGCTCCCCGAAGTACGTGTGCCCGGCACGCGCCCCGCGCGCGTGGTCCAGCGCGAGCCGCCACGGCACCGGATCGCGGTCGTCGGCCTTCGCGGCGGCCGTGATCAGCGGGCTCACCTCGCGCAGCAGTTCGGCCCGGGCGGGCGACCGCCAGGCGCGGTCCACGGCCAGCTGGGCCCCGACCAGCAGGGCGTCGGGATCGCGCGGGGCGGCGGCGAGCCAGTCCTCGCACCACTGGGGGCGCGCGTGCGCGAAGGCGGCCAGCCGGGTCACGTACCGGTCGCGGCGCTCCCACTCGGCCGCCGCGCGGGTGCCGGACAGCAGCCCGGCGGCCGGGCCGTGGTCGTCCTGCGCGGCGGCCACCAGCGCCGGGCCCAGCCGGGCGTCGGGCGCGTCGAGGAGCACCTCGTCGTCGGCGCACGGCCCGGGGGCGGGACGGGAGGGGGTTCTGGGCATCCGGGGCGTCCGGATGAACGGGCGGAGCAGAGCCATGGTGCCGACCATTGAAGGACCGCGGCCGGTGGCGGCGCCAGAGCGTGCGGGCAAATTGCGGAAAGTTGTACGCCGAGTGGTCAAGGAACGGCAAAAACGTGAGTGTTCAACAACATTTGCGACGGCGGCGTCCCGGGCCGCGCGCGGCGCCGCCGCCCCGCTCCCGCACCGCCCGCCCCCGCGGCCCGCCCGCGTCCGGCCGCTCGCGCCAGGGCCCTACCCCCGCCGCAGCAGCCGCGTCGCCCCCGCCGCCACCGCCGTGGCCAGGACCCAGCCCAGCAGGATCATCGCCGTCGCCAGCCACTGCCAGCCGCCGCTCAGCCGCCAGAAGCCCACCTGGCCGAGGTCGATGAGCGGAAGCAGCAGGTCCAGGGCGAACAGGGCGGGGTCCCACGCCGGGTGCTCGCCCCGCTTCAGCGGCGGGGGAGCGGCGTACGCGAAGGCCACCGACCCCGCCGCCCACAGCACCGCCATCCACACGGCGGCCCGGCCCGGCCGGTACCCGTAGGCGACCGTCCAGTCCTGCGCGTACCCCCACAGCTTGGCGGCGAGCGGCAGGCTCTCGCGGCGGCGGCGCTGCTTGGCGAGCAGCACCTCGCGGGCGTCCTCGTCCTCGCCGCCCGCCCGCAGCACGGTGGCGAGGCGCTCGTAGGGCTCCGGGTTGTACTCGGCGGTCGCCGCGGCCACCCACTCCAGCCGCTCGGCCAGCGGGAACGGGCCGCGCGGCACCAGGTTCTCGTAGGAGAAGCCGCCCATGTGCAGCCGGCCCGGGCCCGGCCAGCTGTCCGCCCGGTCCATCAGGTTGACGATCCGCGCCCCCGACAGCACCACCCGGCCGCGCGCCGGATGCTCCCCGAGGAACCGTAACTCCGGCGTCTGCACCCGGCGCAGCGACAGCTCCTGGTCGTCCGTGAGGGTGAACCGGGCGTCCTCGAGGTCGACGGCGTCCCCGAACCGCCCGTCGTCCAGCCGGATCCCGCCCCGGCAGTCGAACCGCTGGACGCGTGTCCCGCGCGCCGGGGTCATCCCGCTCATCGCGTGGGCGCCGACGCCCGCCGGGGTCAGGTACAGCGTGCGCTCGACGGTCAGCTGGGGGGCGTTCAGCGCGAGCCGCGCGGACGGGTTGGCCAGCCGGGCGCCGCGCAGGCTCAGCGAGACGCCGATCTGGGCGCCGCGCAGGCTCAGCTCGCCGTGCGACTCCAGCATCTCGGCCTGCAGGTCCTGCCCGACCGTCATGCCGTCCCCGGCGATCGACCGGCCGCTGTGGTCCGGGTGCACGACCGCCTGGTTGAGCAGCAGGTCGGTGCCGATCTGCGCGTCGGTGAGCCGGATGCCCCGGTGGAAGCGGGAGCGCGGCAGGTGCAGATCGCCCTCGGTGTGCAGCCGGGCCGCCTCCAGCCGCGGTATCGAGCAGTCCACCAGCCGTACGGTGGTGAACCGGGTCTCCGGCAGCAGGACCTCCCGCTCGAACCGGCAGCCCCGCAGCTCGACGTACGGCTCCACCGTGCCGCCCGCGAGATCGACCGTGCCGCTGACCTGCACGCCGACGAGCTTCAGCGAGGGCACCCGGCCGGCCAGCGCGGGCGGGCCGTCCAGCAGCAGCCAGCAGACGACCCGGGCCCGCACGGTGCGCTCGGGGCCCCAGGGGTGCAGGCCGTGCGGGTCGTCCACCACCGTGTCCCCGCTGCTCAGGTCGTACACGCTGCCGTTGCGGAAGGCCTGCCACATGCCGGCCTCCGCGGCGGTCAGGCTCTCCGGCGGATCCCCGGCGCGCAGGCCGGCCCCCTCGCTCACGTCTCTCTCCGCCTCCCCGGTCCTCGGGCTTCTCACGGATCTCGCCTCCCACCGCTTTCGTACAGCCGTTCATGCCCGGTGGGTGACGCCTCGAACACAAGACGTGAAGAAGATCTTCCGGGTTCCGTGCGGGGCCGTTCCGGCCGTCGGTCCGCGAGGGACGCGTATCAGTCACTGATACGCGCGAACGGGCCGCGACGCGGGTCTGAGAGAATTGGTTCCGTGATCTCCCGAATCGATCTGCGCGGCGACGCCCTTCCCGAGGGCCCCGCCCTGCGCGACCTGCTGCCCCGAGCCGACTTCGACGTTCAGGCCGCCCTGGAGAAGGTGCGTCCCATCTGCGAGGCCGTGCATCATCGGGGCGACGCGGCGTTGATCGACTTCGCCGAGAAGTTCGACGGCGTGCGGCTCGACCAGGTGCGGGTCCCGGCCGCGGCCCTCACCCGCGCCCTGGAGGAACTCGACCCGGCCGTGCGCGCGGCCCTGGAGGAGTCCATCCGCCGCGCCCGCCTCGTCCACCGCGCCCAGCGCCGCTCCACCCACACCACCCAGGTGGTGCCCGGCGGCTCGGTCACCGAGAAGTGGGTGCCGGTCGAGCGGGTCGGGCTGTACGCGCCCGGCGGCCGGTCGGTGTATCCGTCCTCCGTCGTCATGAACGCCGTCCCGGCGCAGGAGGCCGGGGTGGAGTCGATCGCGCTCGCCTCCCCGGCCCAGGCCGAGTTCGGCGGCCTGCCGCACCCGACGATCCTCGCCGCCTGCGCGCTGCTCGGCGTCGACGAGGTGTACGCGGCCGGCGGCGCCACCGCCGTCGCGATGTTCGCGTACGGCACCGAGTCCTGCCCGCCCGCCAACATGGTCACCGGCCCCGGCAACATCTGGGTCGCCGCCGCCAAGCGCTACTTCACCGGCAGGATCGGCATCGACGCCGAGGCCGGCCCGACCGAGATCGCGATCCTCGCGGACTCCACCGCCGACCCGGTGCACATCGCCTCCGACCTGATCAGCCAGGCCGAGCACGACCCGCTCGCGGCGGCCGTCCTGGTCACCGACTCCGCGGAGCTCGCGGACGCGGTGGAGAAGGAGCTGGAGCCGCAGGTGGCCGCCAGCAAGCACGTCGAGGACCGGATCCGTCCGGCGCTGTCCGGGCAGCAGTCCGCGATCGTGCTGGTCGACGGCGTCGACGAGGGCCTGCGCGTGGTCGACGCGTACGGCGCGGAGCACCTGGAGATCCAGACCGCCGACGCCGCCGCGGTCGCCGACCGGGTCAGGAACGCCGGCGCGATCTTCGTCGGCCCCTGGGCGCCCGTGTCGCTGGGCGACTACGCGGCCGGCTCCAACCACGTCCTGCCCACCGGCGGCTGCGCCTGCCACTCCTCGGGCCTGTCCGTCCAGTCCTTCCTGCGCGGCATCCACGTCGTCGACTACACCAAGGACGCCCTCGCCGAGGTCGCGCACCACGTGGTGACGCTGGCGGAGGCGGAGGACCTGCCCGCGCACGGCGCGGCGATCAAGGCCCGGTTCGACTGGAAGGTGCCGCAGAGCAAGTGACGTTCGGAATCGACGACCTCCCCGTACGGGACGAGCTGCGCGGCAAGTCCCCCTACGGCGCGCCCCAGCTGGACGTCCCCGTACGGCTGAACACCAACGAGAACCCCTATCCGCTGCCCGAGCCGCTGGTCGAACGGATCGCCGAGCGGGTGCGCGAGGCCGCCCGCGGCCTCAACCGCTACCCGGACCGGGACGCGGTCGAGCTGCGCACCCGGCTGGCCGAGTACCTGACGAAGACCTCCGGGCACGCCGTCGGCGTCGAGAACGTCTGGGCCGCCAACGGCTCCAACGAGGTCATCCAGCAGCTGCTGCAGACCTTCGGCGGGCCGGGCCGCACCGCGCTCGGCTTCGAGCCGTCGTACTCGATGCACGCCCTGATCGCGCGCGGCACGGGCACCGGCTGGATCTCCGGGCCGCGGGGCGAGGACTTCACCATCGACCTCGCCGCCGCCGAGCGGGCGATCGCCGAGCACCGCCCCGACGTCGTCTTCGTCACCACCCCCAACAACCCCACCGGCAACGCGGTCCCGGCCGGGACGGTCCTCGCCCTGTACGAGGCCGCGCAGGCGGCCAAGCCGTCCATGGTGATCGTGGACGAGGCGTACATCGAGTTCAGCCACGGCGACTCGCTGCTGCCGCTGCTGGCCGGACGCCCGCACCTCGTCGTCTCCCGCACGATGTCGAAGGCGTTCGGCGCGGCGGGCCTGCGCCTGGGCTACCTCGCCGCGCACCCGGCGGTCGTGGACGCCGTCCAGCTCGTCCGGCTGCCGTACCACCTGTCGGCCGTGACGCAGGCGACCGCGCTGGCCGCGCTGGAACACACCGACACGCTGCTCGGTTACGTCGAACAGCTGAAGGCCGAGCGGGACCGGCTGGTCGCCGAGCTGCGCGCGATCGGCTACGAGGTGACCGAGTCCGACGCGAACTTCGTGCAGTTCGGCCGGTTCGAGGACGCGCACGCCGCCTGGCGGAGGATCCTCGACCGGGGCGTCCTGGTCCGGGACAACGGGGTACCGGGATGGCTGCGGGTCACCGCCGGGACGCCGGCCGAGAACGACGCGTTCCTCGACGCGGTCCGTGAGTTGAAGAAGGAGCAGAGCACATGAGCCGCGTTGGACGCGTGGAGCGCACCACCAAGGAGACCTCGGTCCTGGTCGAGATCGACCTCGACGGCACCGGCAGGACCGACATCGCCACGGGCGTCGGCTTCTACGACCACATGCTCGACCAGCTCGGCCGGCACGGCCTGTTCGACCTGACCGTGAAGACCGACGGCGACCTGCACATCGACTCGCACCACACCATCGAGGACACCGCCCTCGCCCTCGGCGCCGCCTTCCGGCAGGCCCTCGGCGACAAGGTGGGCATCTACCGCTTCGGCAACTGCACGGTCCCGCTGGACGAGTCCCTCGCCCAGGTCACCGTCGACCTCTCCGGCCGCCCCTACCTCGTGCACACCGAGCCCGAGAACATGGCGCCGATGATCGGCGAGTACGACACCACCATGACCCGGCACATCCTGGAGTCCTTCGTCGCGCAGGCCCAGGTCGCGCTGCACGTGCACGTGCCTTACGGGCGCAACGCGCACCACATCGTGGAGTGCCAGTTCAAGGCCCTCGCCCGGGCGCTGCGGTACGCGTCCGAGCGGGACCCGCGCGCGGCCGGGATCCTCCCGTCCACGAAGGGCGCGCTGTAGGACCATGAACGGACTGTCGACCGTCCTGATCGTCGTCGGCCTCTTCCTGGTCGGCGGGATCATCTCCTTCGTCAAGCAGCAGATGCCGAAGAGCCTCGTCGTGCTGCTCTCGATCGGCGCCGCGATGTGCCTGCTCGCAGGCGTCATGCGGCTGGAGGTGTGGAACTGATGAGCGCCGCCAAGAAGGTCGTGGTCTTCGACTACGGCTTCGGCAACGTCCGCTCCGCCGAGCGCGCCCTCGCGCGCACCGGGGCCGACGTCGAGATCACCCGCGACTACGACCGGGCCATGAACGCCGACGGCCTGCTGGTGCCCGGCGTCGGCGCCTTCGCCGCCTGCATGAAGGGGCTGAAGGAGGCGCGCGGCGACTGGATCGTCGAACGCCGCCTGTCCGGCGGCCGCCCCGTGATGGGCATCTGCGTCGGCATGCAGATCCTCTTCGCGCGCGGCATCGAGCACGGCGTCGAGACCGAGGGCCTGGCCGAGTGGCCCGGCGCGGTGGAGCCGCTGGAGGCCGAGGTCGTGCCCCACATGGGCTGGAACACCGTGGACGCGCCGGCCGGCTCGGAGCTGTTCGCCGGACTGGACGCGGACGCCCGCTTCTACTTCGTGCACTCCTACGCCGTCCACGACTGGCGGCTCCAGACGCACAACCCGACGATGGCGGCCCCGAAGGTCACCTGGTCCACGTACGGCAAGCCGTTCGTCGCGGCCGTGGAGAACGGCGCCCTGTGGGCCACGCAGTTCCACCCCGAGAAGTCCGGCGACGCCGGAGCCCAGCTCCTCACCAACTGGATCGGAACACTGTGAGCAAGCTCGAACTCCTCCCCGCCGTCGACGTCCGCGACGGCCAGGCCGTCCGCCTGGTGCACGGCGAGTCCGGCACGGAGACCTCCTACGGCTCCCCCCTGGAGGCCGCCCTGGCCTGGCAGCGGTCGGGCGCCGAGTGGCTGCACCTGGTCGACCTGGACGCCGCGTTCGGCACCGGGGACAACCGGGAGCTGATCGCCGAGGTCACCCGGGCGATGGACATCAAGGTGGAGCTGTCCGGCGGCATCCGCGACGACGACACCCTCGCCGCCGCCCTGGCCACCGGCTGCACCCGCGTCAACCTCGGCACGGCCGCCCTGGAGACCCCCGAGTGGGTCGCCAAGGTCATCGCCGAGCACGGCGACAAGATCGCCGTCGGCCTCGACGTGCGGGGCACCACGCTGCGCGGCCGCGGCTGGACCCGCGACGGCGGGGACCTGTACGAGACGCTGGAGCGCCTCAACCGGGAGGGCTGCGCCCGCTACGTCGTCACCGACATCGCCAAGGACGGCACGCTGCAGGGCCCCAACCTCGAACTGCTGAAGAACGTCTGCGCGGCGACCGACCGCCCGGTGGTGGCCTCCGGCGGCGTGTCGTCGCTGGACGACCTGCGCGCGATCGCCGGCCTCGTCCCGCTCGGTGTCGAAGGGGCCATCGTCGGGAAGGCGCTCTATGCGAAGGCGTTCACCCTGGAAGAGGCCTTGGAGGCTGTGTCGTCATGAACGAAGCCGTGCGGCGTGTGCAGAGCGGAAGCCCCTGGGAGGAGTCCTTCGGTTTCGCACGTGCCGTCGCGGCGGGCGACCGCGTCCTGGTGGCGGGCACGACGGCCTTCAAGGGCGACGTGCTGTACGGGGAGGGCGACCCCTACGAGCAGGCCAAGGTGGCCTTCACCACGGCGGTCGAGGCGATCGGCGAGTTCGGGCTCGGCATCGGGTCCGTGATCCGCACGCGCGTGTACCTGGCGCATCCGCGGGACGTCGACGAGGTGGGCCGGGCCCACAAGGAACTGTTCGACTCCGTACGCCCGGCGACGACCCTCCTGGTGGTGGAGGGCTTCGTCGACCCGCGCGTGCTGGTGTCGGTGGAACTGGAAGCCTTCAGAGGCTGAAGTCTTCCCGCCGGGGACGGCCGTCCCCGGCGGCATGTGTGAGGAGCCGTGGATTCATGACCCTGGCGGTCCGAGTCATCCCCTGCCTGGACGTGGACGGCGGCCGGGTCGTCAAGGGCGTCAACTTCCAGAACCTGCGCGACGCGGGCGACCCCGTCGAGATGGCCAAGGTGTACGACGCCGAAGGCGCCGACGAGCTGACGTTCCTGGACATCACCGCGTCGTCCGGCAACCGCGAGACGACGTACGACGTGGTGCGCCGCACCGCCGAGCAGGTGTTCATCCCGCTGACGGTCGGCGGCGGCGTCCGCACCGCCGAGGACGTGGACAGGCTGCTGCGGGCGGGCGCCGACAAGGTCGGCGTGAACACCGCCGCGATCGCCCGCCCCGACCTGATCCGGGAGATCGCCGAGCGCTTCGGCCGTCAGGTGCTGGTGCTGTCGGTGGACGCGCGCCGCACCGGGTCCGGGACCTTCGAGGTGACCACGCACGGCGGGCGCCGCGGCACCGGCATCGACGCGGTGGAGTGGGCCCACCGGGCCGCGGAGCTGGGCGCGGGGGAGATCCTGCTGAACTCCATGGACGCCGACGGCACCAAGGACGGCTACGACCTGGAGATGATCGCGGCGGTCCGCAAGCACGTCACCGTCCCGGTCATCGCCTCCGGCGGCGCCGGCAAGCCGGCCGACTTCCCGCCGGCGATCGCGGCGGGCGCGGACGCGGTGCTGGCGGCGTCCGTCTTCCACTTCGGGGACCTGCGGATCGGCCAGGTGAAGGAGACGCTGCGGGAGGCGGGACACCCGGTGCGGTGACGCCGCGCCCAGCCGCTGGCCCCGGTCACCCCGGAGGTGGCCGGGGCTTCGTTCCGTCCAGATGCGAAAGGAAAGTTGCGCAAAATATACTGCGCAATTTTTCTTTCGCGTCTAGCCTGGCGGCATGGCACACCAGGAGGACCACCGGATCACGGACGCGGGCACGCTGAAGGCGCTCGCCCACCCGCTGCGGATACGGCTGTACCGGGCGCTGTACATCGCCCGCACCGCCACCGCGTCGCAGCTCGCCGACCAGGTCGACGAGGCGGTCTCGCTCGTCAGCTACCACCTGCGCAAACTCGCCGAGCACGGCCTGATCGAGGAGGCCGAGCCGCAGCGCGCGGACGGCCGTGAGCGCTGGTGGCGGCCCGCCTCGGACGGCGTCACCGTCCGGCACGAGGACATGAAGGACGCCCCCGAGAAACTCGCCGCCCAGGGCGCGCTCACCCGCACGCTCCTGGAGCAGCGGGCGGGGCTCTACCGGCGCTACCTCGACGAGGCCGAATCATGGAGCGACGCCTGGCGCTCGGCCGGCTTCGACTCCGAGTACCTCACGCGCCTGACCGCCGCCGAACTCGCGGACCTGAGGGACGAGCTGGACGGCGTGATCAGGAAGTACAAGGACAGGGGGCGGGCCGCCGAGGAGGCGGGCGACACCCGGGAACGCGAGAACGTCGCCGTCCACCTGTACGGATTCCCGTTCCGCACCTGAGAGGACGCCCGCCCGTGACCGCGACTGCCGTCCCCCCGGCCCCCGGGGCCAGCAGACCAGCCCACCGCGACGGCAACGTCCTGCGCTGGCTCACCGCCTACACCGCCTCGGCGATCGGCGACAACATCCACTACCTCGCCCTGTCCTGGGCGGCCGTCCGCGCCGGAACGCCGGCCCAGGCCGGGCTGGTGATGACGGCGAGCGCCGTACCGCGGGCCCTGCTCATGCTGGGCGGAGGAGTGATAGCCGACCGGTTCGGGCCGCGCAGGATCGTCATCGGCAGCGACGCCGTGCGCTGCGCCGCCGTGCTCGCCCTGGCCGCGGTGGTGTGGACCACCGATCCCGGGCTGTGGCCGCTCGTGGTGCTCGCCGTGATCTTCGGCACCGTCGACGCGGTGTTCCTGCCGGCCGTGGGCGCCCTGCCCGCGCGCCTGACCGGCCGGGACCAGCTCGCCCGGGTCCAGGGCATGCGAGGGCTCGCCATCCGGCTCGCCGGGGTGGTGGGCGCGCCCCTCGGCGGTCTCGGCGTGGCCCTGGGCGGGACGGCCGCCGCGTTCGGGCTGGCGGGGCTGCTGATCGCCGTGTCCGTGCCGCTGCTGGTCGCCGTCCGCGTGCGCGACGCGGCCCCCGACGGCGCCGCGGGCGCGCCGGGCGGCCGGACCGCCCGGGAGGACCTGCGCGACGGCCTGCGCCACATCCGCCGGCACCGCGTCCTCGCGCCGCTGACGCTGGCCGTCGCCCTGGGCGACCTCGGCTTCGTCGGCCCGCTCAACGTGGGCCTGACCCTGCTGGCCGACGAACGGGGCTGGGGCGCCGCCGGCATGGGCTGGGTGCTCGCGGGCTTCGGCACCGGCGCGGGCGCCGCCTCCCTGCTGCTGACCGTGCGGGGGCGCCTGCCGCGCGCCGGACACCTCGCGGGATGGACGATCCTGGGCGGGTCGGTGGCCATCGCGGCCCTCGCCCAGGCCCCGGACGTCCCCGCGGCCACCGCCACGGCCGTGCTCGTCGGGCTGCTCGCCGGGCTCGGCGGCGCCCTGTGCGGCGCCCTGCTCCAGACCCACACCGAGGTCGCCTGCCTGGGCCGCGCCACGGCGGTCACCAGCCTGGTCAGCCTCGGCGTCGCCCCGCTCGGCATGCCGCTGTCCGCGGCGGCGATCGGCGCCTGGGGCACCGGGCCGGTCTTCGCCGCCGGCGCGGCGGTCTGCGGCCTCGGCGGTGCCGTCGTCCTGTGCGTCCGCCCGCTGCGCCGCGCCGAACTCCCCCGCTGACCCACCGGCTGCGCCGGACTCCCCGCGGCGCCGTCCGGCACGGCCGTGCTCACGGGCCCCGCTCCCACGGCTCCCGGCGAAGCGCGCGCCGCGGTCCCGCGGCCGCTCGTGCGCCGCCCGGACGCCGTCCGCCGGGAGGGCGATGCGGGGCGGGCCCGCCGCGCCGGTGCGGGCCGGCCGCTCAGATGCCGAGCCGCTTCGCCCCGTGCAGCTTCGCGATCGCGTCCCGGTCGCCGTCCAGGTCCACCCGCGCCGCGCTCTGCCGGCCGTACAGGAGCAGCAGCAGCTCGGACGGCTCACCGGTCGCCGTGACCACCGGCGTGCCGCGGCGGGCGACCGCCGTCCGGCCGTCCGGGCGGCGCAGCACCAGGCCCGTCGGGGCGTTGCGGCCCAACAGGCGGGCGCTGCGCTCCACCCGGGACCACAGGGTGTCCTGGAAGACCGGGTCGAGCTCGCGCGGCGTCCAGCCGGCCTGCGCCCGGCGGACGTCCTCCGCGTGGACGTAGAACTCGACCGTGTTCGACAACTCGTCGACCTGCTTCAGCGAGAACGGCGAGAAGCGGGGCGGGCCGGTGCGGACCAGCTGGACCAGCTCCTCGTACGGCTTCGCGGTGAACTCCGCCGTCACCCGCTCCAGGCGCGGCGCGAGCTGCTTGACCAGGATGCCGCCGGCCGCGTCCGGCCGGCGCTCGCGCACCACCACGTGCGCGGCCAGGTCCCGGGTGGTCCAGCCCTCGCACAGGGTGGGGGCGTGCGGACCCGCGGTCTCCAGCAGATCGGCGAGAAGAAGCCGTTCACGCTTGGCGAAGGTCGACATGGAGCCAGCCTACGGCCGGGCGGCGGGTCCGGACAGTGGACACCCGCCCGGCGCCGCCGGTGGCGCGCGGCACAATGGCACGCATGACCAGCACGCCCCCACGGCAGCCCGGCGCACTCGACCCGGAGATCGCCGCGCGCCTCAAGCGCAGCCCCGACGGCCTCCTGCCCGCCATCGCCCAGCAGTACGACACCGGAGAGGTGCTGATGCTCGGCTGGATGGACGACGAGGCGCTGCACCGCACCCTGACCACCGGCCGCTGCACGTACTGGTCGCGCAGCCGCCGGGAGTACTGGGTCAAGGGCGACACCTCCGGCCACGTCCAGTGGGTGAAGTCCGTGGCCCTGGACTGCGACGCCGACACCGTGCTGGTCAAGGTCGACCAGGTCGGCGCCGCCTGCCACACCGGCGCCCGCACCTGCTTCGACGCCGACGTGCTGCTGAAGGACGCCGGCCCCGGCGCCCCCGCCGGGAACCGGTGAGGGGCCGGCATGGACCTCGAAACCTTCCGCAAGCTGGCCGCCGACCGGCGGGTCGTCCCGGTGACGCGCAAGCTCCTCGCCGACGGCGACACCCCGGTCGCGCTCTACCGCAAGCTCGCCGCCGAGCGCCCCGGCACCTTCCTGCTGGAGTCCGCCGAGAACGGACGCTCCTGGTCCCGCTACTCCTTCGTCGGGGTCCGCAGCGCCGCCACGCTCACCGAGCGCGACGGCCGGGCCCACTGGCTCGGCACCCCGCCCGTCGGCGTGCCCACCGACGGCGACCCGCTGGCCGCCCTGCGCGCCACCCTCGACCTCCTGCACACCCCCCGCGACCTCGCCGACGACCTGGGCCTGCCGCCCTTCACCGGCGGCATGGTCGGCTACCTCGGCTACGACATCGTGCGCCGCCTGGAGAAGATCGGCCCCGGCGAGCGCGACGGCGGTGACCCGACCAGCGTGCCCGAGCTGACCATGCTGCTCACCAGCGACCTGGCCGTCATGGACCACTGGGAGGGCTCGGTCCTGCTGATCGCCAACGCGATCAACCACAACGACCTCGACACCGGCGTCGACGAGGCCTACCTGGACGCGGTCGCCCGCCTCGACGCCATGGAGGCGGACCTCTCCCGCGCGGTCGCCCAGCCCCCGGCCGTCCTGCCGCCCTCCGCGCTCCCCGAGTACACGGCCCGCTGGGGCGGCCCCGACTTCCAGGAGGCCGTGGAGGACGTCAAGGAGCGCATCCGCGCCGGGGAGGCCTTCCAGGTCGTGCCGTCGCAGCGGTTCGAGACGCCGTGCACCGCGAGCGCGCTGGACGTCTACCGGGTCCTGAGGGCGACCAACCCGTCCCCGTACATGTACCTGCTCCGCCTCGACGGCTTCGACATCGTCGGGTCCTCCCCCGAGGCGCTGGTCAAGGTGGCGGACGGGCAGGCCGTGCTGCACCCCATCGCCGGCACCCGGCACCGCGGCGCCACCCCGCAGGAGGACCAGGCCCTCGCCGAGGAACTGCTCGCCGACCCCAAGGAGCGCGCCGAGCACCTCATGCTCGTCGACCTGGGCCGCAACGACCTCGGCCGGGTGTGCGAACCCGGCTCGGTGGAGGTCGTCGAGTTCATGTCCGTCGAGCGGTACTCGCACGTCATGCACATCGTCTCCACCGTCACCGGACGCGTGGCGCCGGGCCGCACGGCCTTCGACGTGCTCACCGCGTGCTTCCCGGCCGGGACGCTCTCCGGCGCGCCCAAGCCGCGCGCGATGCAGATCATCGACGAGCTGGAGCCGTCCCGGCGGGGCCTGTACGGCGGCTGCGTCGGCTACCTCGACTTCGCGGGCGACTCCGACACCGCGATCGCGATCCGCACCGCGCTGCTGCGGGACGGCACCGCGTACGTGCAGGCCGGCGCCGGGATCGTCGCCGACTCCGACCCGGTCGCCGAGGACACCGAGTGCCGCAACAAGGCGGCGGCGGTGCTGCGGGCCGTGCACACGGCGAACCGCCTGGGCAACCCCGGCTGAGGGTCGGCCCGGCGTCCGGGCGATAGTGGAGTACGTGACTGCCGTATCTCACCCCCGTTCCGAAGCCGCCGGCCCCGCCCGGGGCGGCCGCCGCAGCCTCGCCCTCGCGCTGCTGTGCGGCGCGCTGGGCGCGGCCGTGGCCCTGCTCGCCACCCGGCAGCGCTGGTCGGAAGGGACCGCGGCGGTGGCCGGCGGCTCCTTCCCCCTCACCGCCAGGGGCAGCGACGTCACGGGCGTCCCCGCGGCGCTCGCCGTAGTGGGCCTCGCCGCGCTCGTCGCCGTCTTCGCCGTCCGCCGGACCGGCCGGGTGGTGGTCGCCGCGCTGCTCGCGCTGTGCGGCGCCGGCACCGTCGTCGCCGCGCTGCTCGGCGCCTCCGACGGCTCCGCGCTGGACGAGAAGGCCGCACAGGCCGCCGGCGACACCTCCGCCACCGTGCACGCCCTCAGCCACACCGCCTGGCCGTACGTGGCCGCCGCGGGCGGCGTCCTGATCCTGCTGGCCGGGCTGCTCGCCCTGCGCCACGGCCGCCGGTGGCCCGCGATGTCCGGCCGTTACGAGCGCGACAGCACCCCCCGGCCCCGCCGCACGGCCCCCGCGACCGACCCCGACCGCCCCGAGGACCTGTGGAAGGCCCTGGACCGGGGCGAGGACCCGACCGGGCCCTGACCCCGCCGGCGACCGCGCCGGGAACCGGCCGCACGCGCGCCCGGAACCCCCGTTCGCCCGCGGCCGCGCGGGGCACCCGGCCCCGTGCGCTCCCGCAGGGAGCACCCCCGCTCACCGCACCCGCACGCGTGCGGGACAATGAGCCCGAGCGTCCAGCTCGGACACGCATCACAGCAACGAGGAGCAAGCAATGGCGGGCAGCAGCCACGGTCACACCCCGGCCGCCTGGACCGGTGTCATCATCGCCTTCATCGGTTTCTGCGCCGCGGGCGCGTTCATCGTGATGGCCCAGCCGGTGGGCTTCTGGGCCAGCATGGCGGTCGTGCTTCTCGGGGGTGTCGTCGGCGGCATCATGCGCATGATGGGCCTCGGCCAGCCCAAGGGCGTCCACCCGGTGCACCAGGTCACCGAGGAGCGCGAGACCGCGTCCGCCAAGGGCTGATCCCGGGCGGAGGCCGCGCACGGCTCCGCCGACTCCGTGGAGGGGCGGCCGGCACGGTGGTGCCGGGGCCGCCCCTCACGCGTGCGCGGGGCACAATGCCGATGTGACCACCGACCGCCGCAGGAGCACGCGCGCCCGGGCCGTGGCGGCCCGGCTGGCCGCCCCCGCCGGGGTGCTCGCGGCCGTCGCCGGCGCCTTCGCCTACGTCGGCGCCGTCGACCCCCACGAGCCCGGCCACTACCCCGCCTGTCCGTTGCTGCGGTACACCGGGCTGTACTGCCCCGGCTGCGGCGGCCTGCGCAGCGCCCACGCCGTCGTCCACGGGGACCTCCTGGCGGCGCTGCGGGACAACGCGGCGGCCGTCGCCGGCTATCTGGGCTTCGCCGTGCTGTGGGCCGTCTGGGTGGTCCACGCGGCGCGCGGCCGGCCCCTGAGGATCGACGTCGCCCCGGCGTACCTGTGGGCGGCGGGCGCGCTGCTGCTGCTCTTCACCGTGGTCCGGAACCTGCCGTTCGGCGGCTGGCTCCATCCCTGACCGGCCGGATGCGAACCCTTCGCCCTCCTGCGGATACCATCACAAGTGACCATCGGTTTCGCCCGATGACCCGTCCGAAGCGGCGGGCCGGCGGCGGAAGCGAACGCTTCGACAGCCAACCCTCGGGAAGGGGGGCCGCTCGCGTGAGTGTGCTCGACGAGATCATCGACGGAGTCCGTGCCGACCTCGCGGAGCGGCAGGCGCGCGTCAGCCTCGACGAGCTCAAGGAGCGCGCGGCGAAGGCCCCGGCCGCCAAGGACGGGGTCGCCGCGCTGAAGGGCGACGGGGTGAAGGTGATCTGCGAGGTCAAGCGCTCCAGCCCCTCCAAGGGCGCGCTGGCCGCGATCGCCGACCCGGCCGGGCTCGCCGCGGACTACGAGGCGGGCGGCGCGGCCGTCATCTCCGTCCTCACCGAGCAGCGCCGCTTCGGCGGCTCGCTGGCGGACCTGGAGGCCGTCCGGGCGCGCGTGGACATCCCCGTCCTGCGCAAGGACTTCATCGTCACCTCGTACCAGCTGTGGGAGGCCCGCGCGTACGGCGCCGACCTCGCGCTGCTGATCGTCGCCGCCCTCGACCAGCCGGCGCTGGAGTCGCTGATCGAGCGCGCGGTGTCCATCGGGCTCACCCCCCTCGTCGAGGTGCACGACGAGGAGGAGGTGGACCGCGCGGTGGACGCGGGCGCGCGGGTGATCGGCGTGAACGCGCGCAACCTCAAGACGCTGGAGGTCGACCGCGGGACGTTCGAGCGGGTCGCGCCGGAGATCCCCGAGGGGATCGTCAAGGTCGCCGAGTCCGGTGTCCGCGGTCCGCACGACCTCATCGCGTACGCCAACGCCGGCGCCGACGCCGTCCTGGTCGGCGAGTCCCTCGTCACCGGCAAGGACCCGAAGACGGCCGTCTCCGACCTGGTGGCGGCGGGCGAGCATCCCGCATTGCGGCACGGCCGGGGCTGACCCACCGGTAGGCTGGCGGCGATGACTTCCTCGATCACCACGGCGACCCGGGACCCGTACGCCCGTCTCGCCCGCGGGTGCAGGCCGCGCGGTTGCCGCGCGCCGGCCCGGCGGGTGCACGGGCGGCGGGTGCGGTACGTCATCGGTGACGAGCCCGGGCAGGTGAACGGGCGGCGATGGTGCGCCCCCTAGGGGGCGCGGGACCGCGTCGGAACGCGCGGCCCTGCCGCGTGCGCGCGACGAGCCGCAGCCGGCCCGCGGCCGGCTGACCGGGCCCCGCCCCCACGGCGACCGGTGTCCGTCCACACCCACCGTGAGGTTTCTGCATGCCCAGTCAATTCTTCGCTCCCGACCCCGAGGGCCGGGTCCCCAGCGCCGAGGGGTACTTCGGCGCGTTCGGCGGCAAGTTCATCCCGGAGGCGCTCGTCGCCGCCGTGGACGAGGTCGCCGTCGAGTACGAGAAGGCGAAGGCCGACCCCGAGTTCGCCCGCGAGCTCGACGACCTGCTCGCCCACTACACCGGCCGGCCCAGCGCCCTGACCGAGGTGCCCCGGTTCGCCGAGCACGCCGGCGGCGCCCGGGTCTTCCTCAAGCGGGAGGACCTCAACCACACCGGCTCCCACAAGATCAACAACGTGCTCGGCCAGGCCCTGCTCACCAAGCGCATGGGCAAGACCCGCGTGATCGCCGAGACCGGCGCCGGCCAGCACGGCGTCGCCACCGCCACCGCCTGCGCGCTGTTCGGCCTCGACTGCACCATCTACATGGGCGAGGTCGACACCCGGCGCCAGGCCCTCAACGTGGCCCGGATGCGCATGCTCGGCGCCGAGGTCATCGCCGTGAAGTCCGGCAGCCGCACCCTGAAGGACGCCATCAACGAGGCGTTCCGCGACTGGGTCGCCAACGTCGACCACACCCACTACCTGTTCGGCACCGTCGCGGGCCCCCACCCCTTCCCCGCCATGGTCCGCGACTTCCACCGCGTCATCGGCGTCGAGGCCCGCCGCCAGCTCCTGGAGCGGGCCGGGCGCCTGCCCGACGCCGCCGTCGCCTGCGTCGGCGGCGGCTCCAACGCCATCGGCCTCTTCCACGCCTTCATCCCCGACCCGGACGTCCGCCTGATCGGCTGCGAGCCTGCCGGACACGGCATCGAGACCGGCGAGCACGCGGCGACCCTCACCGCGGGCGACCCCGGCATCCTGCACGGCTCCCGCTCGTACGTCCTCCAGGACGACGAGGGCCAGATCACCGAGCCCTACTCGATCTCGGCGGGGCTCGACTACCCGGGCATCGGCCCCGAGCACTCCTACCTCAAGGACTCCGGCCGCGCCGAGTACCGCGCGGTCACCGACGACGCCGCCATGCAGGCGCTGCGCCTGCTGTCGCGGACCGAGGGCATCATCCCGGCCATCGAGAGCGCCCACGCGCTCGCCGGCGCCCTGGAGGTCGGCCGGGAGCTGGGCCCCGACGGGCTGATCGTGGTCAACCTGTCCGGCCGCGGCGACAAGGACATGGACACCGCCGCCCGCTACTTCGGCCTGTACGACACCGACGCCGAGGTCGCCGCCGACCAGGACACCGACGCCGCCGAGATCGAGGGGGACGCCAAGTGAGCGGGAACATCCAGGGACTGGCCGACACCCTCGCCGGGGCCAGGGCCGAGGGCCGGTCCGCGCTCATCGCCTACCTCCCGGCCGGCTTCCCGACCGTGGACGGCGGCATCGAGGCGGTCCGGGCCGTCCTCGACGGCGGCGCCGACGTCGTGGAGGTCGGGCTGCCGCACAGCGACCCCGTCCTCGACGGCCCCGTCATCCAGACCGCCGACGACATCGCCCTGCGCGGCGGCGTGCGGATCGCGGACGTCATGCGGACGGTCCGGGAGGCGTACGCGGCGACCGGCAAGCCGGTCCTCGTCATGACGTACTGGAACCCCATCGACCGCTACGGCGTCGAGCGGTTCACCGCCGAGCTCGCCGAGGCGGGCGGCGCCGGGTGCATCCTGCCCGACCTGCCGGTGCAGGAATCGGCGCTGTGGCGTGAGCACGCGGACAAGCACGGTCTGGCGACCGTCTTCGTCGTGGCCCCCAGCAGCAGGGACGAACGGCTCGCCGAGATCACCGCGGCGGGCAGCGGCTTCGTCTACGCCGCCTCCCTCATGGGCGTCACCGGCACCCGCGAGACGGTCGGCTCCCAGGCCCGGGACCTGGTGGAACGCACCCGGGCCACCGGCACCGGCCTGCCGGTCTGCGTCGGGCTGGGCGTGTCCACCCCCGCCCAGGCCGCCGAGGTCGCCGGCTTCGCCGACGGAGTGATCGTCGGCTCCGCGTTCGTCAAGCGGATGCTGGACGCGCCGGACCACGCGGCCGGCGTCGAGGCCGTCCGCGCGCTCGCGGGCGAGCTCGCGAAGGGCGTACGCGGACAGGCGTGACCGTCCGTCCGCCGGGTCCCTCGTACGGGTGGACCTGGAACCGGGGAGGCGCGGTGCGCCTCCCCGGTTCGTTCTGCGGGGTGTGAGCGAGAAGAACCGTGAGGGAAAGCGCACCGCCCGGGAGCGGCTGGCGGTCGAACGCGAGAAGCAGAAGGCGGCCGACAAGCGACGGCGTGCGCTCGTCGTGGGCGCGAGCGTGGTCTGCGTCCTCGGGCTCGCGGCGGTGATCGGCGTGGTCGCCGCGAACGCGGGCAGGGACGACCGGGAGGAGGCGGCGGGCCCGGTCGTCGCGCCCTCGGGGGCGCTGGGCAAGGACAGCCTCGTGATCCCGGTCGGCAAGGAGAGCGCCAGGTCGACGCTCACCATCTGGGAGGACTTCCGCTGCCCGGCCTGCAAGGCCTTCGAGCAGGCGTACCGCTCGACGATCCACGAGCTGACGGACGCCGGGCAGCTCAAGGTGGAGTACCGCCTGGCGACGATCATCGACGGCGGCATGGGCGGCACCGGCTCCCGCAGCGCGGCCAACGCCGCCGCCTGCGCCCAGGACGCCGGGAAGTTCACCCCGTACCACGACGTGCTCTACGACAACCAGCCGCCGGAGACCGACGACGCCTTCGCCGAGAGCGGCAAGCTGATCGAGCTGGCCGGCAAGGTGGACGGCCTGGACACGGCCGCCTTCCGCGAGTGCGTCGAGGACGGCACGCACGACAGCTGGGTCGACAAGTCCAACGACGCCTTCCACCGGGGCGGTTTCGGCGGCACGCCGACCGTGCTGCTCGACGGCAGGAACATCTACCAGGACCGGACGATGACACCGGCGAAGCTGAAGAAGACGGTGCAGGAGGCCGCGAAGGGATGAGCCGCCACCCGGGCGTTTCCGCCCGCCCGTTATGGACCCGTAGCCGGGCTGCCCGCCGCGGGTCCCGCCCGGCACGGTAGCGTCGACCCTGCCATGAGACTTGCCTACATTCCCAGCCCGTCGCACGGGGTGCTGTACCTCGGCCCCGTTCCGCTGCGCGGCTACGCCCTCTGCATCATCATCGGCGTCTTCGTCGCCGTCTGGCTCGGCAACAGGCGCTGGATCGCCCGCGGCGGGCGGGCCGGCACGGTGGCCGACATCGCGGTCTGGGCCGTGCCCTTCGGCCTGGTCGGCGGCCGGCTCTACCACGTGATCACGGACTACGAGCTGTACTTCGGCGAGGGCCGTGACTGGGTGGACGCCTTCAAGATCTGGGAGGGCGGCCTCGGCATCTGGGGCGCGATCGCGCTCGGCGCGCTGGGCGCGTGGATCGGGTGCCGGCGCCGGGGCATCCCGATGCCCGCGTACGCCGACGCCGTCGCGCCGGGCATCGCCTTCGCCCAGGCCATCGGACGCTGGGGCAACTGGTTCAACCAGGAGCTGTACGGGCGGCGCACCGATCTGCCGTGGGCGCTGGAGATCACCTCGTCGGCGGGCGGCCGGGTGCCGGGCACGTACCACCCGACGTTCCTGTACGAGTCGCTGTGGTGCGCCGGCGTCGCGCTGCTGGTCATCTGGGCGGACCGCCGCTTCCGGCTGGGCCACGGCCGGGCGTTCGCGCTGTACGTCGCCGCCTACTGCGCGGGCCGCTTCTGGATCGAGTACATGCGGGTCGACGACGCCCACCACATCCTCGGGCTGCGGCTGAACAACTGGACCGCGCTGATCGTGTTCCTGCTGGCGGTGGCGTACCTCGTGGTGTCGGCGAGGAAGCGGCCGGGCCGGGAGGCGGTGGTGGAACCGGGCGCCTTGGACGACGCGGCCGACGAGGACGCGGCGAGCACCGGGGAAGCCGAGGGCGGGACCGGTAAGGGCGCCGGGGAAGCCGGGAGCGGGACCGGGGAAGGCGCCGGGAAGGGCGCCGGGGAAGCCGAGGCCGGGGCCGGGAAAGCCGACGGGGAAACCGTCGCGGACGGGGCCGACTCCGCGAAGAAGGCCTGACGGCCGGCCGTACGCCGACGAGGGCGCCCGGGTTCTGCCCGGGCGCCCTCGCGTCGTGTGCGGGAGCGGGCCGCGTCAGGGGCGGCGCGCCAGGGACAGGGTGCGGCGGGCCGCCGCCACCACCGCGGTGTCGACGAAGCGGCCGTCCGGCAGGGCCTGGGCGCCCGGGGCGGCCGCGGCCGCCCCGATGACGGTCTCCGCCTCCTCCAGCTCCCGCCGGGTGGGGAGGTGGGCCCGTTCGATGACCGGGAGCTGGCGGGGGTGGAGGGCGGCGCGGCCGAGGAAGCCGAGGGCGCGGCCGTGCGCGCAGGACGCCGCCAGGCCCTCCAGGTCGCGGACGTCGGGGTGGACGGACTGCGGCGGCGGGGGCAGGCCCGCCGCCCGCGCGGCCACGACCACCCGGCAGCGGGACCAGTCCAGGCCCCGGTCGTCGCGTACGCCCAGGTCGGCCCGCAGGTCCGTCTCGCCCAGGGCGATGCCGCGCAGGGCGGGGTGGGCGGTGGCGATCGCGTGCGCGTGTTCGACGGCCAGGGCCGTTTCGAGGAGGGCGTACAGGGGCGTCCCGGCGCGGGCGGTGCGCCGGGCGACCCGCACGACCTGGCGGGGCGCGGCCACCTTCGGCAGGCGCAGCCCCGACACGCCCGGCAGCGCGGCCAGCGCCGCCAGGTCCGCCGCCGCCGGCGGGCTGCCCGGGGCGTTGACGCGGACGTGGACCGGGACCGGCTGCGGCTCGCCCAGCAGCTCGGCGGTGGCCGCGCGGGCGTACTCCTTGCGGTCCGGGGCGACCGCGTCCTCCAGGTCGACCACCACGACGTCGGCGCCGGCGACCAGCGCCTCGGCGACCCTCTCCGGCCGGTCGCCGGGGGCGTACAGCCAGGTCAGCGGGGTCACAGGGCGCCCTCCTCGCGCAGCGCGGCCAGCTCGGCCGGGGCCAGGCCCAGCTCGGTCAGGACCTCCTCGGTGTCCGCGCCGTGCGGGCGGCCCGCCCAGCGGACCGCGCCGGGCGTGGCGGAGAGGCGGAAGAGGACGTTCTGCATGCGCAGCGGGCCCAGCTCCGGGTCGTCGACGGTGGTGATGGTGCCGAGGGCCCGGTACTGCGGGTCCCTCATCACGTCCCGCACGTCCTGGACGGGGGCCACCGCCGCCTGAGCCTTCTCGAAGACGGCCAGCACGTCGTCGCGGGTGTGGCGGGCGATCCAGCGGCCGACGGCCTCGTCGAGGACGTCGGCGTGGCGGGCCCGGCCGGCGCCCGTGGCGAACCAGGGCTCGTCGATCAGCTCCGGGCGGCCCACCAGGCGCAGCACCCGCTCGGCGACCGACCGGGCCGAGGCCGACACGGCGACCCAGGTGCCGTCGGCGGTGCGGTAGGTGTTGCGCGGGGCGTTGTTCTGGGAGCGGTTGCCGGTGCGCGGCTGGACGTGGCCGAGCTGGTCGTACCAGAGCGGCTGCGGGCCCAGCACCGCGAGGATCGGCTCGATGATCGCCATGTCGACGACCTGGCCCTCGCCGGTGCGCTCGCGGGCGGCGAGGGCCGTCATCACCGCGTACGCCGTGGGGGGGCTCGGCCACGAAGCCCGTGATGCGGCCCCATCCGGCCCGGATCTCGGAGGGCCGCATGTTCTCGGCCGGCGCCCGAAGGCGCGGAGCCCTTTGCGGAACTGTCCCCGGTGTGCTGGGCCCGACAGCCTCCCTGCCCTCAGCATCACCCGGTCGACATCTGCGCGGATGCCTCCACGGATGAGCGCGGAGAGGCAAAGGTGCAGGTAAGCCCAGCCTTTCCTTGCTGGCGGGAGGGAATGCGGAGGCGTATTTTGGGCGTTGTCGAAAAATAGAATCAGTCCAAAGAGGCTTTCAGGGGAACCGGCATGGCCATCATCGAGACGGAAGCGGCGCTGCACGAGGCGCACCGCGACAACCACACGCACCGGGACGTCAACGGCGGCTGGCTGCGCCCCGCCGTCTTCGGCGCCATGGACGGGCTGGTCTCCAACCTCGCCCTGATGACCGGTGTCGCGGGCGGCCAGGCCGGCCAGCACACCGTCGTGCTGAGCGGCCTCGCCGGCCTCGCCGCCGGCGCCTTCTCCATGGCCGCCGGCGAGTACACCTCGGTCGCCTCGCAGCGCGAACTCGTCGAGGCCGAGCTGGACGTGGAGCGGCGCGAGCTGAGGAAGCACCCCCAGGACGAGGAGGCCGAGCTGGCCGCGCTCTACCAGGCCCGCGGCGTCGAGCCGGAGCTGGCCCGCGAGGTCGCCCGGCAGCTCTCCCGCGACCCCGAGCAGGCGCTGGAGATCCACGCCCGCGAGGAACTGGGCGTCGACCCCGGCGACCTGCCCTCGCCCGCCGTGGCCGCGGTGTCGAGCTTCGGCTCCTTCGCGCTGGGCGCCCTGATCCCCGTGCTGCCCTATCTGCTGGGGGCGAGCGCCCTGTGGCCGGCCGTGCTGCTGGCCCTGCTCGGACTCTTCCTGTGCGGCGCGGTGGTGGCCCGGGTGACGGCACGGACCTGGTGGTACAGCGGGCTGCGGCAGCTCGTCCTGGGCGGCGCGGCGGCCGGTGTGACGTACGCCCTGGGCAGTCTGTTCGGAACCGCCGTAGGATGAGGAAGCTCGAACTTATGCGTTGGGCCGCATAAGTAGCCGTTACTCGCTGGTTTCGAGCGCTCGACCCCTGGGCATGAGCCGTAAGCGCTGCGGGCAACGACGCCCGCCGCGCACCCTCGGGGAGGGCGACGACGCTCCCCCCGCCCCTCGGGCCGACGGACACCGATCTGTCCGCTCGCGCCCCCACCGCTTCCGCCGCCGGGCGAGTACCTTCGCCGCCACCCCTGCGGCGTCCGCATGTTGGAACGGGTTATCCCGGTTCCCGAGAACCGCTCCATCATGTAACCTGCACGAAATTTCGTACTTACGCAGAGGGCCAGCGTCGTCCCTCGGCATCTGTTCCCCCGGAGCCCCACACGCCCGGGAGGCAGCACCACCAGCCACATGACGACGACGGGAGAGCCGATGCGTACGCCGCGCCAGCCGTCCCAGCACTCCGCGAACGGCCAGAACTGGTCGTTCATGGATGCTCGCCCTGCTGCGCAGGGTATGTACGACCCCCGCAACGAGCACGACGCCTGCGGCGTCGGCTTCGTCGCCACCCTCACCGGCGAGGCGTCCCACACCCTGGTCGAGCAGGCACTGACCGTGCTGCGCAACCTGGAGCACCGGGGCGCCACCGGCTCCGAGCCCGACTCGGGCGACGGCGCGGGCATCCTGTCGCAGGTGCCGGACGCCTTCTTCCGCGAGGTGGCCGGATTCGACCTGCCCGAGGCCGGCGCCTACGCGGTCGGCATCGCCTTCCTGCCGGGGGACGCCACCGCCGACGCCGTCGCGCGGATCGACGCCATCGCCGCGGACGAGGGCCTGACCGTCCTCGGCTGGCGCGAGGTGCCGGTCGCCCCCGACCTGCTGGGCGCCACCGCCCGGTCGACGATGCCCGTCTTCCGCCAGATCTTCGTGACCGACGGCGCCTCGACGGGCCTCGACCTCGACCGCAAGGCCTTCGTGCTGCGCAAGCGCGCCGAGCGCGAGGCGGGCGTCTACTTCCCGTCGCTGTCGGCCCGCACCCTCGTCTACAAGGGCATGCTGACCACCGGCCAGCTGGAGCCCTTCTTCCCGGACCTGTCCGACCGCCGGTTCGCCTCCGCGATCGCGCTCGTGCACTCCCGGTTCTCCACGAACACCTTCCCCTCGTGGCCGCTCGCACACCCCTACCGGTTCGTCGCGCACAACGGCGAGATCAACACCGTCAAGGGCAACCGCAACTGGATGCGCGCCCGCGAGTCCCAGCTCGTCTCCGACCTGTTCGGCGACAAGGACCTCGAGCGGATCTTCCCGGTGTGCACCCCGGACGCCTCCGACTCGGCCTCCTTCGACGAGGTGCTGGAGCTGCTGCACCTGGGCGGGCGTTCGCTGCCGCACTCCGTGCTGATGATGATCCCGGAGGCGTGGGAGAACCACACCTCCATGGACCCGGCCCGGCGCGCCTTCTACCAGTACCACTCCACGATGATGGAGCCCTGGGACGGCCCCGCCTGCGTCTGCTTCACCGACGGCACCCAGGTCGGCGCCGTTCTCGACCGCAACGGCCTGCGCCCCGGCCGCTACTGGGTCACCGACGACGGCCTCGTCGTCCTCGGCTCCGAGGTCGGCGTCCTCGACATCGACCCCGCCAAGGTCGTCCGCAAGGGCCGCCTGCAGCCGGGCCGCATGTTCCTCGTCGACACCGCCGAGCACCGCATCATCGAGGACGACGAGATCAAGGCGCAGCTCGCCGCCGAGCACCCCTACCAGGAGTGGCTGGAGGCCGGCGAGATCGAGCTGGGCGACCTGCCCGAGCGCGAGCACATCGTGCACACCCACGCCTCGGTCACCCGCCGCCAGCAGACCTTCGGCTACACCGAGGAGGAGCTGCGCGTCATCCTCGCGCCGATGGCCAAGACCGGCGCCGAGCCGATCGGCTCGATGGGCACCGACTCGCCGATCGCCGCGCTCAGCGAGCGCCCGCGGCTGCTGTTCGACTACTTCACCCAGCTGTTCGCGCAGGTCACCAACCCGCCGCTGGACGCCATCCGCGAGGAGCTGGTCACCTCCCTGCGCTCCTCCCTCGGCCCGCAGGGCAACCTCCTGGAGCCGACCGCGGCCTCCTGCCGCAGCGTCGTCCTGCCCTTCCCGGTGATCGACAACGACGAGCTGGCCAAGCTCATCCACATCAACGCCGACGGCGACATGCCCGGCTTCAAGGCCGCCACCCTGTCCGGCCTGTACCGGGTGCACGGCGGCGGCGAGGCGCTGGCCGCGCGCATCGAGGAGATCTGCGCCGAGGCCGACGCCGCCATCGCCAACGGCGCCCGCCTGATCGTCCTGTCCGACCGCCACTCGGACGCCGAGCACGCGCCGATCCCGTCGCTGCTGCTCACCGCGGCCGTCCACCACCACCTCATCCGCACCAGGCAGCGCACCCAGGTGGGCCTGCTGGTGGAGGCCGGCGACGTCCGCGAGGTCCACCACGTCGCCCTGCTCATCGGCTACGGCGCCGCCGCCGTCAACCCGTACCTGGCGATGGAGTCCGTCGAGGACCTGGTCCGCGCGGGCACCTTCCTGCCCGGCGTCGAGCCCGAGAAGGCCATCCGCAACCTGATCCACGCGCTCGGCAAGGGCGTGCTGAAGGTCATGTCCAAGATGGGCATCTCCACCGTCGCCTCCTACCGCGGCGCCCAGGTCTTCGAGGCCGTCGGCCTGGACGAGGCCTTCGTCGAGAAGTACTTCAACGGCACCGCCACCAAGATCGGCGGCGTCGGCATCGACGTCATCGCCGAGGAGGTCGCCGCCCGCCACGCCAAGGCCTACCCGGCCTCCGGCATCGCCCCGGCGCACCGCGCGCTGGAGATCGGCGGCGAGTACCAGTGGCGCCGCGAGGGCGAGCCGCACCTGTTCGACCCGGAGACGGTCTTCCGCCTCCAGCACTCCACGCGCACCGGCCGCTACGACATCTTCAAGAAGTACACCGAGCGCGTGAACGAGCAGTCCGAGCGTCTGATGACGCTGCGCGGCCTGTTCGGCTTCAAGTCCGACCGCAAGCCCATCCCGGTCGAGGAGGTCGAGCCGGTCAGCGAGATCGTCAAGCGGTTCTCCACCGGCGCCATGTCGTACGGCTCCATCTCCCAGGAGGCGCACGAGACCCTCGCCATCGCCATGAACCAGCTGGGCGGCAAGTCCAACACCGGTGAGGGCGGCGAGGACCCCGAGCGCCTGTACGACCCGGCGCGCCGCTCCGCCATCAAGCAGGTCGCCTCCGGCCGCTTCGGCGTCACGAGCGAGTACCTCGTCAACTCCGACGACATCCAGATCAAGATGGCCCAGGGCGCCAAGCCCGGCGAGGGCGGCCAGCTGCCCGGCCACAAGGTGTACCCGTGGGTGGCCAGGACCCGGCACTCGACGCCCGGCGTCGGCCTCATCTCGCCGCCGCCGCACCACGACATCTACTCCATCGAGGACCTGGCCCAGCTGATCCACGACCTGAAGAACGCCAACCCCCAGGCGCGGATCCACGTCAAGCTGGTCTCCGAGGTCGGCGTCGGCACGGTCGCCGCGGGCGTGTCCAAGGCGCACGCGGACGTGGTGCTCATCTCCGGCCACGACGGCGGCACCGGCGCCTCCCCGCTGACCTCGCTCAAGCACGCCGGCGGCCCCTGGGAGCTCGGCCTGGCCGAGACCCAGCAGACCCTGCTGCTCAACGGCCTGCGCGACCGGATCGTGGTGCAGACCGACGGCCAGCTCAAGACCGGCCGGGACGTGGTCATCGCCGCGCTGCTCGGCGCCGAGGAGTTCGGCTTCGCCACCGCCCCGCTGGTCGTCTCCGGCTGCGTCATGATGCGCGTGTGCCACCTGGACACCTGTCCGGTCGGCATCGCCACGCAGAACCCGGTGCTGCGCGAGCGGTTCTCCGGCAAGGCCGAGTTCGTCGTCAACTTCTTCCGGTTCATCGCCGAGGAGGTCCGCGAGCTGCTGGCCGAGCTGGGCTTCCGCTCCATCGAGGAGGCCGTCGGCCACGCCGAGGTCCTCGACGTCACCCGCGCCGTGAACCACTGGAAGGCGCAGGGCCTGGACCTGGAGCCGCTGTTCCACGTGCCCGAGCTGCCCGAGGGCGCGGCGCGCCACCGGATCGTCGCCCAGGACCACGGCCTGGAGAAGGCGCTCGACAACGAGCTGATCCGGCTCGCCGCCGATGCCCTGGCCGCGAACTCCGCCACCGAGGCCCAGCCGGTGCGCGCCCGGGTCGCGATCCGCAACATCAACCGCACGGTCGGCACCATGCTCGGCCACGAGGTGACGAAGAAGTTCGGCGGCGCGGGCCTGCCCGACGACACCATCGACATCACCTTCACCGGCTCCGCCGGCCAGTCCTTCGGTGCCTTCGTCCCGCGCGGTGTCACGCTGCGCCTGGAGGGCGACGCCAACGACTACGTCGGCAAGGGCCTCTCCGGCGGCCGGATCATCGTCCGCCCGGACCGGGCCGCCGACCACCTCGCCGAGTACAGCGTCATCGCGGGCAACACCCTCGCCTACGGCGCCACCAGCGGCGAGATGTTCCTGCGCGGCAGGGTCGGCGAGCGCTTCTGCGTCCGCAACTCCGGCGCGCTGGTCGTCTCCGAGGGCGTGGGCGACCACGGCTGCGAGTACATGACCGGCGGCCACGCGGTGGTCCTCGGCGAGACGGGCCGCAACTTCGCGGCCGGCATGTCCGGCGGCGTCGCGTACGTCATCGACCTGGACCGCGCCAACGTCAACGCCGGCAACCTGGACGCGATCGAGGCGCTCGACGACACCGACCGGCAGTGGCTGCACGACGTCGTCCGCCGGCACCACGAGGAGACCGGCTCGACCGTCGCCGGGAAGCTGCTCGCCGAGTGGGACAGCGCCGTGGAGCGCTTCAGCAAGATCATCCCCAGTACGTACAAGGCAGTGCTCGCCGCCAAGGACGCCGCCGAGCGAGCCGGTCTCTCCGAGTCCGAGACCCACGAGAAGATGATGGAGGCGGCGATCAATGGCTGATCCGAAGGGCTTTTTGAACCACGGCCGCGAGGTCGCCAGGACCCGCCCCGTCGAGGAGCGCGTCAAGGACTGGAACGAGGTCTACGTCCCCGGCTCGCTGCTGCCGATCATCAGCAAGCAGGCCAGCCGGTGCATGGACTGCGGCATCCCGTTCTGCCACAACGGCTGTCCGCTGGGGAACCTGATCCCCGAGTGGAACGACTTCGCCTACCGCGAGGACTGGGCCGCCGCCTCCGAGCGCCTGCACGCGACGAACAACTTCCCGGAGTTCACCGGGCGGCTGTGCCCGGCGCCGTGCGAGTCGGCGTGCGTGCTCGGCATCAACCAGCCGCCGGTCACCATCAAGAACGTCGAGGTCTCCATCATCGACAAGGCGTGGGAGACCGGGGACGTCGCCCCGCGCATCCCCGAGCGCCTGTCCGGCAAGACCGTCGCCGTCGTCGGCTCGGGCCCGGCGGGCCTGGCCGCCGCCCAGCAGCTGACCCGGGCGGGCCACACGGTCGCGGTGTACGAGCGCGCGGACCGCATCGGCGGCCTGCTGCGCTACGGCATCCCCGAGTTCAAGATGGAGAAGCGGCACATCAACCGCCGCATCGAGCAGATGCGCGCGGAGGGCACCCGCTTCCGCACCGGCGTCGAGATCGGCCGCGACCTGAAGGCGACCGACCTGAAGAAGCGGTACGACGCGGTCGTGCTCGCCGTCGGCGCCACCACCCCGCGCGACCTGCCGGTCCCCGGCCGCGAGCTCAAGGGCATCCACCAGGCGATGGAGTACCTGCCGCTGGCCAACAAGGTCCAGGAGGGCGACTACGTCACCTCCCCGATCTCGGCCGAGGGCAAGCACGTCGTGGTGATCGGCGGCGGCGACACCGGCGCGGACTGCGTGGGCACCGCCCACCGCCAGGGCGCGGCCTCCGTGACGCAGCTGGAGATCATGCCCCGCCCGGGCGAGGAGCGGGACCCGGTCTCCCAGCCCTGGCCGACCTTCCCGATGCTGTACAAGGTCACCAGCGCCCACGAGGAGGGCGGCGAGCGGATCTACTCCGTCTCCACGACCCACTTCGAGGGCGACGAGGACGGCAACGTGCAGTGGCTGCACATGACCGAGGTCGAGTTCGTCGACGGCAAGCTCACGCCCAAGCCGGGCACCGAGCGCAAGATCCCGGCCCAGCTGGTCACCCTCGCCATGGGCTTCACCGGCACCGACCGGGTCAACGGCCTGGTGGAGCAGTTCGGCCTGGAGCTCGACGCGCGCGGCAACATCGCCCGCGACGCCGACTTCCAGACCAACGTGCCGGGCGTCTTCGTCGCCGGCGACGCCGGCCGCGGCCAGTCGCTCATCGTGTGGGCGATCGCGGA
The DNA here is from genome assembly GCF_039533365.1 of Streptomyces glaucus. Lineage (NCBI taxonomy): Bacteria > Bacillati > Actinomycetota > Actinomycetes > Kitasatosporales > Streptomycetaceae > Streptomyces > Streptomyces glaucus. Next base: position 141,900 of record NZ_BAAATK010000007.1, on the reverse strand, counting down.
GGGCCGCTCGGCGGCCCGCGGCGTGGACCGCTACCTCACGGGCGCCAGCGACCTCCCGGCGCCGATCCGCCCGACCGACCGCGCGCTGACGGTCTGAGCGACCGCACCGGACGTCCCGTACAACGGCGTACGGAACACCGACGGCGCCTGCCCCCTTGTCCCCGACCGGACGACCGGGCAGGCGCCGTCACCTTTTCCCGCCCCGCTACGGCACCCGGTACGCCTCCCCGTACACCGCCCACTCCAGCGGCGTCCGCAGCTCCAGGTTCCCCTGGTCCAGCCAGCGCCGCTGGGCGGTGTCGACGCGGGTGGTGTCGGTGTTCGGCCCCCTGGCCTTCATGGCCGCGCGGCGCACGTCGAGGAAGGCGTCGAGGTAGGCCTTCTCGTCGCCGCCCCGCGCGGGGGTGCCGGCCCGCTCCATCGCGCGTTCGCGCAGGCCGTAGAAGCCGTCGGGGTCGGTGTCGGGGCCGTGGAAGACCAGGGCGTCGTAGTAGACGAACTGGCCGAGCGTGCCCAGGCCGTCGAGCTTGGCGAGACGGACCGCCGGCTCGAAGTAGACCCGGTCGCGTTCCTCCTCCTGGGCCTCGCGGAAGGCGGGCACCTCGGCCTCGGCCCGCCAGGCCGCGGGGAAGCCGGGGTCCAGGCCCTCGTGGGAGTCCGTGCCGTCGACCGCGCGCAGGGCGGGCAGATAGCGGGCCAGGCCGTTGCCGGGGTGCTCCTCGGTGTAGCGCTCCACCAGGGCGAGCAGGTCGTGGGTGCCGGTGCAGAAGCCGACGATGCCCGCCGTGTAGCCCTGCCCGTCGCCCAGGTCCTCGATGTAGCCGTAGGTGCTGCGCCAGTCGAGGGTGGAGGTCTCGGCGCTCGACACGATCCGCTGGGCCAGCTCCTTCTTCGCGGGGTCGGCCAGGCCCGGCGGCAGGCCGGCGATCACCTTGTCGTCCTCGGCGCGCTCCTGCTCCGCCCGGTCCTTGGCCTCCTCCCGGGACAGCTGCGAGGAGGAGGCGGGAGGCTTCGCCGGCGCTTCGGGGGAGTCCGCGGGGGACAGGACGTAGACCCCCGCCGCGGCGACGACGGGGACGGCCGCGAAGAGCAGCAGACCGACGCGTTTCACTGGGCGACACCTCCGGTCGGTTCGGACACCTTCGCCGGCGGCACCGGCAGCGGCCCCACGCGGAGCACCGCCCGCGCCGGCCCCCGCCGGCCCCGGCGCCCGCGGCCGGAAGGGACGTGCCGCTCGCGGCGGGGGCGGCGCACGGGGCGCTCCACCGCGGGACGGCGGCGGCAGGTCGGGACGGCGGACTCGGGATCCACGGCCGGCTCCTCGGGAAGGGGGACGGTGACGGGTGCTGAGCCGGTGGGGGCGGCGGCGAACAAAATAACGAACACCTGCGGGGGGAGGGAGAGGCGGGGCGGCCGTGACGCCCCCCCGCCATCCGCGCGGTGTCCGGCGCCGGGCTGCGGGACTCGTCCGCCGGACGAGTCCCGCAGCGGCCGCCGGCCGCACGGGCCCGGGGGACCGTGCGGCCCGGCCGCGCGGGGCGCGTCAGCGGCCCAGCGCGAACCCCATCACCACCCCCGCCGACACCTCCACCATCCCCGGCGCCAGATCGCCCGCCGAGCCGCCGCCCCCGCCGCCGTGCCCGCGGCGCTGCCCGAACTCGTACGACTCGGCGTCCACGTCCTGGATGTGCACCACCGGGCCCAGCCGCACGCCCGCCGCCTCCGCGTACACCTCGGCCTTGCGGCGGGCGGCGGCCACGGCCCGGCGCCGGGCCTCGTCCCGCAGCCCCGGCTTGTCCCGCACGTCGAACTCGACGTGGTCGATGTGGTGCGCGCCCGCCTCGACGGCGTCCACGATCAGCTGCTGGAGATAGTCCAGCGCCTCGGCCTCCACGGCGTAGGAGGCCCGGCAGCGGTAACCGGCGAACGTGCGCTCACCGCCGTAACCGTCGTACTCCGAACTCAGCTTCAGCCGGGAACCCGACACCGCCGAATCCGGTATGCCGTGCCGGCGCAGCGCCTCGCGCAGCCGGGCCACCGCCGCGCCCGCCTCCCGGAAGGCCTCGTCCGGCGACGGCTTGAGCACGTCCACCGCCAGCCGCACCCGCACCAGCTGGGGCTCGACCCGCACACTGCCCGCCCCGAACACACTGAGCCCCCAGGGCTCCCTGATCGTCTCCGTCATGCGCGCATTGAAGCACCCCGGCACCCCCGGCACCCCCGTGCCGCGGTCTCACGTGTCGCACTCCAGCACCGTGCGGCACAGCGCGCACCGCGCCCGCACCCGCCCCCGCACCGGCACCCTGATCCGCTGGTGGCAGGTCGGGCAGGGGAAGCAGACCCGCAGCGGGCCGTGGCCGTCCGGGGTGAAGGAGTACGGCGCGTCCGCCCGCGGGCCCGCGGCGGGGTGCTCCTGGGCGCGGCGGCGGTCCCGGGCGTAGCGGCGGCGGCCCGCCCAGCCGGCCGCCGTCAGCGGGGGCTGCCGCTCGTCGTTCCGGGCCCGCGCCATGCCCTCGACGTACGCCGTGTACGCCTGCGGGCTGGTGAACCACACCGACGGGTCCTCCCCGAACAGCAGCGCCCGCTTCGCCAGCACGTAGCCGAACTCCTCCGGGGTGAGGTAGCCCAGCTTCTGCGAGGACACCCCGTCCTGCCGGTAGGCGTCCAGCAGCAGCCACCCCGCGCCCAGGTAGGCCGCCGCCGTGTCGGTGAGGATCTCGTTCTCCCGGACGCCGGGGAAGGACAGGCCGAGGCGGTGCAGGTACACGTGCATCACCTCGTGCGCGAGGGCCGCGCCGATGTCCCGCCGATGGGTGCGGAACCGGTCGTTCAGCTCGACGAAGTACTCCGGCCCCGCGGCGAGTTCGACGTTCGCCGCGTGCCGCATCGCACGGAAGCCGACGATCAGCCGGGCGTCCGGGAGCCGGTAGTGGCGCACCAGTTCGCGGGCCACCCGCTGCGCGCCCAGGTACAGGTCGTCGGTGTCGCAGAACGCCACGTCGGCGGGGGCCACGCTGGTGGAGAACGTCCGGACGGTGTCGTACGACAGCCGCCGGTACAGCGCGGTGACCGCGGCCCGCACCGTCTCCAGGTGCGGATAGCCGTGCTCGACCGGTCCGTCGTCCGCCACGCCTGAACCCCCAGGACGCCTGTGCCCGGTTCCCACTCTACGGGGATCCGGGAGGATTCTCCCGGCCCGGTTCCGGCCCGGTTCCGGCCGGGACCCGGGCCTCGGCCGGGCCGTCCGGCGGCGGGCGGGGAGCCGCCGCCCCGTAGGCTGAGCGCCCATGACCACCAGTGACACCGGTACCCAGGACGTCGACCCCGCCGTCCGCGCGGAGCTCGCCCGGCTGCGGGACAGCATCGACAACATCGACGCGGCCGTCGTCCACATGCTCGCCGAACGTTTCAAGTGCACCCAGCAGGTCGGCCACCTCAAGGCCAGGCACCAGCTCCCGCCCGCCGACCCGGCCCGCGAGGCCCGTCAGATCGCCCGGCTGCGCGCGCTCGCCGAGGACGCCAAGCTGGACCCGGCGTTCGCCGAGAAGTTCCTGAACTTCATCGTCGCCGAGGTGATCCGCCACCACGAACGCATCGCGGAGGAGTCCGGCAACGGCACCGCGGCGTCGGCGCCGGCCTGACCGCCGGTCCGGGAACCCGGCCGATCCGCCCGGCGGGCCACCCGCCCCGCCGCCGGCGGCCGCCCGACCCGCGCGTGCCGCCGCGACGCGGCACCGGGGGCGCAGGACCGGACATGGACCGCGTACCGATCCGCCCCTGTGCGCTGCCGACCCCATCAGGCAGCATGTGCTGCATGTCCGTACTGACGCGCGACGAAGCGCAGAACCGTGCCCAGCTCCTCGACGTCCGCCACTACACGATCGACCTCGATCTGACCCGTGGGGACGAGACCTTCGACTCCCGCACCGCCATCCGGTTCACCGTCCGCGACGGCCAGGACGCCACGGACACCTTCGTCGAGCTCAAGCCCGCCGAACTGCGCTCCGCCACCCTCGACGGACAGCCCCTCGACCCGCGGACCCTGGACGGGAACCGGCTGCCGCTGAAGAACCTCGCCCCGGGCGAGCACGAACTGCGCGTCGACGCCGCCATGCGCTACTCCCGCACCGGCGAGGGCATGCACCGCTTCACCGACCCCACCGACGGCGAGACCTACGTCTACACCCAGCTGTTCCTGGACGACGTCCAGCGCGTCTACGCCGCCTTCGACCAGCCCGACCTCAAGGCCGTCTTCGACCTCACCGTCAAGGCCCCCGAAGGCTGGACCGTCCTCGCCAACAGCGTCACCGAGCACACCGGCGGCGTGTGGAAGGCGGCCCCCACCCCGCCGATCTCCACCTACCTCGTCGCCGTCGCCGCCGGCCCCTGGCACTCGGTGCGCACCGAACACCGCGGCCTGCCCTTCGGCATCCACTGCCGCCGCTCGCTGGCCCCCTTCCTGGAGGCGGACGCCGACGAGATCCTCGGCGTCACCCGCGCCTGCTTCGACCGCTACCACGAGAAGTTCGCCGAACCCTACCCCTTCGACTCCTACGACCAGGCGTTCGTCCCCGAGTTCAACGCCGGCGCCATGGAGAACCCCGGCCTGGTCACCTTCCGCGACGAGTTCGTCTACCGCTCCGCCGTCACCGACACCGAACGGCAGACCCGCGCCATGGTCATCGCCCACGAGATGGCCCACATGTGGTTCGGCGACCTCGTCACCCTCAAGTGGTGGGACGACATCTGGCTCAACGAGTCCTTCGCCGAGTACATGGGCTACCAGACCACCGCCGAGGCCACCCGCTTCACCGACACCTGGACCGACTTCGGCATCACCCGCAAGTCCTGGGGCTACGACGCCGACCAGCGCCCCTCCACCCACCCCGTCGCCCCCGAGGCCGTCCCCGACACCGCCTCCGCACTGCTCAACTTCGACGGCATCTCCTACGCCAAGGGCGCCTCCGCCCTGCGCCAGCTCGTCGCCTGGCTCGGCGAGAAGGACTTCCTCGCCGGCATCAACACCCACTTCGCCCGGCACCGCTTCGGCAACGCCACCCTCGCCGACTTCATCGACTCCCTCGTCGCCGCCACCGACCGCGACGTCCACGCCTGGGCCGACGCCTGGCTGCGCACCACCGGCGTCGACACCCTCGTCCCCGAACTCCGCGCCCAGGACGGGAACTGGCACCTCGCCGTCCGGCACCGGGGCAGCCCCGCGACCCCGCCCGGACCGGCCGGGAACCACGACGCCCGCACCCGCCCGCACCGCATCACCGTCGGCCTGTACGACCACGACCTGCACGACGCGCGCCGCCTGACCCCGCGCGACCGCCTGGAGACGGACGTCCCCGCCGACGGCGACACCACCCTCGGCGCCGCCGGCCCCCGCCCCGCACTCGTCGTCCTCAACGACGGCGACCTCACCTACGCCAAGATCCGCTTCGACGACACCTCCTTCAGGACCGTCCGCGCCGCCCTCTCCGGCCTGCCCGACCCGCTCACCCGCGCCGTCGTCTGGAACGCCCTGCGCGACGCCGTCCGCGACGGCGAACTGCCGCCCACCGCCTACCTGGAGACCGCCCGCGCCCACCTGCCGCACGAGACCGACCTCGCCGTCGTCCAGGGCGTCCTCTCCTTCGCCGCCACCCGGATCGCCGACCGCTACGCCCGCCCCGACCAGCGGCCCGCCGCCCTGGCCACCCTCACCGACCTGTGCCGCGACCTCATCCGCCGCACCGAGGACGGCGACCACCCCGGACTGCGCCTGATCGCCGTACGCCACTTCATCGACGCCGCCGCCCACCCCCACGCCATCGCCGCCTGGCTCGCCGAGGGCACCGTGCCCGGCGGCCCCGAACTCGACCCCGAACTGCGCTGGCGCATCCTCACCCGCCTCGCCGTCCTCGGCGCCGTCGACGAGGCCGCCATCGCCGCCGAGCTGGAGAACGACCCGAGCGCCACCGGACAGGAGGGCGCCGCCCGCTGCCGGGCCGCCCTGCCCGACGCCGACGCCAAGGCGGCGGCCTGGCAGGCGATGTTCACCCGCGACGACCTGTCCAACTACCTCTTCACCGCCACCGCCCAGGGCTTCTGGCAGCCCGAACAGGCCGACCTGGTACGGCCGTACGTGCCGCGCTTCTACCAGGACGCGGTCGCCCTCGCCGCCCGCCGCGGCCCCGCCATCGCCGAGGCCGCCGGCCAGTACGCCTTCCCCGCCCACGCCGTCGACCCCGACACCCTGCGCCTGGGCGAGGAATGCCTGCGCGACGCCGACCCCACCCCCGCCCTGCGCCGCAAGCTCGTCGACCAACTCGACGACCTGGCACGGGCGCTGCGGCTGCGGAAGGCGTGACACCGGTGCCGTGACGCGGGCCGGCCCACCGGGCACCGGCCCGCGCCACCGCACCCCTCCCGGCACCCGGGCAAGGCGACATACCCCCTTTCGGGTCGATCGGCGGGCTTTTCGGGCGGGACCGAACATCCCAGTACAAGCTGGAGCCCTCCCCGGCGGATCCCCCGCCCCACGCCCCGGAGGTCCCCATGCCGAGCACGGCGCCCCTCGCCTCGGGCACCCACGGCCCCGACGCCCTGCGGCCACTGCTCCACACCGTCCTCGACGCGCTGCGCACCGGCGCCCGCACCCGCGGCGGCCCCCTGCCCGCGGGCGGCCCGGACGCGGTCGCCGCACGCCTGCGGACCACCGTGGGCGACGTCCTGCCCGACCAGGGCGACCCCGACGCCCTGCGCGTCCTCGTCCACGCACTCGCCGAAGGCGCCGCCGACCCCGCGCACCCCCTGTGCACGGGCCACCTCCACTGCCCGCCCCTCGCCGCGGCCACCGCCGCCGACCTCGCCGCCTCCGCCCTCAACCCCTCCCTCGACTCCTGGGACCAGGCCCCCGCGGCCTCCGCGCTGGAAGAACTGGTGACCCGGGCGATCGCCCACGAGGTCTACCCGAACACGGCCACCGGCCCGGACCACGACACCCCCGACGCCCTCGTCACCACCGGCGGCACCGAGTCCAACCTGCTCGCCCTGCTGCTCGCCCGCCACACCCGGGGCCCGGACGTCCGCCTCGTCACCGGCGGCAACGCCCACCACTCACTGACCCGCGCCGCCTGGCTGCTCGGCCTGCCCGAACCCGTCACCGTCCCCGCCCCCACCGGCACCCTCGACCCCACCGCCCTCGACGAGACCCTGCGCACCCTGCCCGGCCCCCTGCTCGTCGCCGCCACCGCCGGCACCACCGACGCCGGACTCGTCGACCCGCTGCCCGAGATCGCCGCCCGCTGCGCCGCCCACGGCGCCCGCCTGCACATCGACGCCTCCTACGGCGGAGCACTCCTGTTCAGCGACCGCCACCGCCACCGCCTCACCGGCCTCGACACCGCCGACACCGTCACCCTCGACCTGCACAAACTCGGCTGGCAACCGGCCGCCGCCGGCCTGATCGCCGTCCGCCGCCCCACCGACCTCACCGCACTGCGCCACCACACCGACTACCTCAACGCCCACGACGACACCGACGCCGGCCTCCCCGACCTCCTCGGCCGTTCCCTGCGTACCACCCGACGCCCCGACACCCTCAAAATCGCCGTCACCCTCAAAACCCTCGGCCGCCGCGGCCTCGGCGCACTCGTCGACCAGGTCTGCGCCCACGCCACCGAGTTCGCCGCCCTCGTCCACGCCCACCCCGCCTTCCAGCTCCACGCCCCGCCCACCCTCAGCACCGTCCTGTTCCGGCCCGCCCACGCCACCGACGCCACCGTCGCCGCCCTGCGCCGACGACTCCTCACCCACGGCCACGCCGTCCTCGGCCGCGCCCGGCTCGACGGACGCCTCTGGCTCAAAGCCACCTTCCTCAACCCCACCGCACACCCCGACGACCTCACCGCCCTCCTGGACCTCGTGGAAGGACACACCCCCCGATGACCTCCACCACCCCGCACCCCGAACCCGACGCACCCCGCGACCTGGTCGGCATCGGCATCGGCCCGTTCAACCTCTCCCTGGCCGCCCTCGCCCACCCCCTCCCCGAACTCGACGCCGCCTTCTACGACCAGCGGCCCGCCTTCACCTGGCACCCCGGCCTGCTCGTCGACGGCTCCCGCCTCCAAGTCCCCTTCCTCGCCGACCTGGTCACCCTCGCCGACCCCACCAGCCCCTGGACCTTCCTCAACTACCTCAAGACCCGCGAACGCCTCTTCCCCTTCTACTTCGCCGAACGCTTCCACATCCACCGCGCCGAATACGACGCCTACTGCCGCTGGGTCGCCGAGAACCTCCCCGGACTCCACTTCGGCCACCGGGTCGACGCCGTCCGCTGGAACCCCGAACACGACCTGTTCGAAATCGACCACACCCGGCTCGACCCCGACGGACGAGCCACCGCCCACGGCTGCGCCCGCACCCGGAACGTCGTCCTCGGCATCGGCACCGAACCCCACCTGCCCGGCCCCCTCGAACCCCTCGCCGGCACACCCGGCCTCCTCGTCCTCCACGCGGCCGACTACCTCGACCACCGCGCCGCCCTCCTCACCGCCGGACACGTCACCGTCGTCGGCACCGGACAGTCCGGCGCCGAGATCTTCCTCGACCTGCTCCGCAACCGCCCCGCCGGCCACGAGGGGATCCACTGGATCGGACGCACGCCGGCCTTCGCCCCCATGGAGTACTCCAAACTCGGCCTGGAACACTTCACCCCCGACTACACCCGCTACTTCCACGCCCTCCCCGAACCCGTCCGCGACCACCTCGTCACCGCCCAGTGGCAACTCCACCGAGGCATCGACACCCACACCATCGCCGCCATCCACGACGAGCTCTACCGCCGCAGCCTGCACGGCGGCTGGCCCGACGCCGTCCTCGCCCCCGGCGTCCACGTCCGCACCGCCGGCCGCGTCGCCGCCACCAGGATCGAACTCCACCTCGAACACACCCAGCAGAACACCCGCACCCGCCTCACCACCGACGCCGTCGTCCTCGCCACCGGCTACCGCGAACGCCCCCTCGACCAGCTCCTCGCCGGACTCGAGCCCTACCTGCGCCGCGACGACCACGGACGCCCCCGCATCGACGAGCGGCACCGGCTCGCCCTCGACCCCCGCGTCACCGGCACCGTCTACGTCCAGAACGCCGAGACCCACACCCACGGCGTCGGCGCCCCCGACCTCGGCCTCGCCGCCTGGCGCAGCGCCACCATCCTCAACACCCTCACCGGCAAAGAGCCCTACCCGCTCCCCGCCCGCACCGCCTTCACCACCTTCGGCCTCCACCAGCCCCGCACCCCGCCCACCGCCCGCCTCACCCCGCTCACCGACGGACGATGACCCCCGCCGGCCGCCGACACGCCGACGGCGCCGACGCGAGAACCACGCCGGCGCCGCCGATCCGCCACCACGGCCCCGGGCCGCCGCCACCCGCCCGCCCGCCGCACGACGCCGCACACCCGCCCGCCGCACCGGGCCCCGACCCGAACACCCTCGTACGAGGCTCAGGACCCGGCACGCCGGAAGCACCCCCGGCACCGCGCGGCCCACCCCCCCGGACGGACGACGGCGGGACGACGACAGGCCTAGAACACCGGCGTGCCGTTCCGCGTCAGCCTCCAGCCCACCGACGCGAAGTCCCTCGGATCCAGCACACCCCTCGCCGTCACCCACTCCGCGATCCGCGTACGGATCTCCGTCGACTCCGACCACAGCTCCTTCGCGGACGCCACGTGCGGGAACGCACCCCCGCCGTTGGCCCGGTAGTTGTTCACCGCCAGCACGAACTGCTGCGCATCGTCCAGCGTCGCACCGCCGTACGTCAGGTTCCTGATCCGCGAACCGGCCGGCCGGGCGATGTCGATCTCGTACGACAGCCCCGACACATAGTCGTAGTTGTAGTCCGGACGGCCGTTCGCGTTGGTCAGCCTGTCCACGTCGACCACCGCGTCCGCCGCCGTCCGCACGAAGTACTCCGCCGAGTACTCCAGGTACGCCCGCACCTGCGCACCCGTCATCAACTTCGCCACCAGCGTGTTGTCGTACACGTACAGACTCGACAGATCCCGGATCGTCACGTCGCCGGCCGGGATCTCCGACGTACGGGAGAACGGCGACGCCTGCGCGATCACCGGCAGCGAGGCGTGCTCCGTGCCCGCCAGCGCCGCCCTGACCACGTCCTCCTGCACCTTCGTGATCAGATCGATGATCGGGGCGTCCTTGTACCGCGCCTCCACCGTCGTCAGCGTCTCCGTCGCCCTGCCGACGACCTGGTTGACGTACGCCACCACCTTCGCGTGCTCGTCCGACAGCAGCCTGGTGATCCCCGGATCGTCGGCGACCGCGTTCGAGTTCCGCAGCGACGCCTTCACCGACTCCACCTGCCACCGGCCCCCGGCGAAGACCAGCTCGAAGTCGAACAGGGTGAGCCGCTCGGCGTAGCACAGCGGCTCCGACAGCACGACCGTCTTCCCCGTCCGCTCGTTCGTCACGAGCAGCTCCTCGATCTCCGCGTGCGCGTGCCCGACCAGGATCGCGTCGATCCCCGGCACCCGCCGCGCCACCTCGGCCGCCGCGTTCTCCACGTACGGCACCTGGTCACCGTAGGACGAGGTGCCGGAGGAACCGCTGTGCGCCGACACCACCACCACGTCCGCCCCCATGGACCGCAGCTTCGGCACCCACTTCGCGGCCTGCTCCTCCAGCCCCGGGAACGTCAGCTTCCCCTGCACGTACGCCTTGTCCCAGATCGCGATGCCCGGGTTGGTCAGCCCCAGCACGGCCACCTTCACCGGCGGGGCGCCCGGCACGGGGAACTTCTTGATGAAGTAGGGCGGGAACGCCGGCTTCAGCGTCTTCGCGTCCAGCGCGTTCGCACCCAGCAGCGGGAAACGGCACTGCTGCTCGAACTTCCGCAGCGTCTCGATGCCGTAGTTGAACTCGTGATTGCCGAGCGCCACCGCGTCATAGCCGATCGCGTTCATCGCCTGCGCCATCGGATGCACCGGACCGCCCTCGGCGGTGATCGGGTCCACCTTCGCGTAGTAGTACGCCAGCGGCGTGCCCTGGATCGTGTCCCCCGCGTCCAGCAGCAGCGTGTTGCGCCGGCCCTTCTCCTTGCGGACCTGGTCCACCAGCGTCGAGATCCGGGCCAGGCCCTGCGCGTTGCCCTGGGCGTCGGAGTACTCCGCGTCCTTGAAGTAGTCCCAGTTGAACACGTGCCCGTGCAGGTCGGTCGTGCCCATCACGGTCAGGGAGTACCGCTTCACCGGCTTCTTCGCCGCCGGGGCCGCAGCCTGGGCGGCCGGCGCCGCCACCGCACCCGCGACGGCCACCCCCGCCCCGGTCACGGCCGACCTCTGCAGGAACTTCCGGCGGTTCAACGGCATGGCTGGCTCTCCTCGGCGGACGGTCGAACAGGCGAACGATCTGACAACGCGCGTAGATTCTGACCCGGCCACCACCGGCCGCAACAGATCCGCCAGGTTTCGATCCGGTGACTCCACCGGCGAACTCCCGCACCCGTAACCCCGCAAGGCGTGACACAGCGGGACACACGGCCACCCCGCCGCCCGGCGAACCACGCCCGCCGCCCCCTGCGACACCCCCGACGCCCCTCGCGTTTCCGCCCGCGGCGAGGCCCGCCTCGACGCCGCCCCCGGACCCGCCCGCATCCGCAGCACCGTCGGCACCCGCGGCCGCGACCGGCGCACCGCCCCCGACGACCTCACCCGCCGCGGCGCCGCTCGGCCCCGGACCGCGACGGCAAGGCGGGTGCGCCCGGGCCGACGCACGCTCCGCCCTCGCCCCGCCCCGGCTGCGACCGACAGGAATTCGCATATCTGGCCGAGAGTGACAGGCCCTTTCCGGAAAAGCGGCGCACAACTGCCCGAGAACACACCCGACGACACCCGGAATGCTCATCGGAGCACCTCGGCGCGCAATTCGCCGCTTGTCGATAACCCTTCACGAAAAGTGTGTTGAGTGGTCATGCGCGGCCAATTCCCTACCCGCCGGTAAGTCATAGGCTCACCCCCATGCGCCGAGCAAAGATCGTCTGTACCCTGGGGCCCGCCACCGACTCGTACGACCAGATCAAAGCACTGGTCGAAGCCGGAATGGACGTCGCCCGCTTCAACCTCAGCCACGGCAGCCACGCCGAACACGAGGAGCGCTACCAGCGCGTCCGCAAGGCCGCCGACGAAACCGGCCGCAGCGTCGGAATCCTCGCCGACCTCCAGGGCCCGAAGATCCGACTCGGCCGCTTCACCGAAGGCCCCGTCCTCCTCGAACGCGACGACACCTTCACCATCACCGTCGAAGAAGGCGTCCAGGGCGACCGCCACACCTGCGGCACCACCTACCCCGGCCTCGCCGACGACGTCACCGAAGGCGAACGCATCCTCGTCGACGACGGCAAGGTCTGCCTCCAGGTCACCGCCGTCGACGGCCCCCGCGTCCGCACCACCGTCATCGAGGGCGGCGTCGTCTCCGACCACAAGGGCCTCAACCTCCCCGGCGTCGCCGTCTCCGTCCCCGCCCTGTCCAAGAAGGACGAGGACGACCTCCGCTGGGCCCTGCGCACCGGCTTCGACGTCATCGCCCTCTCCTTCGTCCGCACCGGGCGCGACGTCCTCGACGTCCACCGCATCATGGACGAAGAAGGGCGCCGCCTCCCCGTCATCGCCAAAGTCGAAAAACCCCAGGCCGTCGAGAACCTCGACGACATCGTCGCCGCCTTCGACGGCATCATGGTCGCCCGCGGCGACCTCGGCGTCGAAATGCCCCTCGAACAGGTCCCCATCGTCCAGAAACGCGCCGTCAAGCTCGCCAAGCGCAACGCCAAACCGGTCATCGTCGCCACCCAGATGCTCGACTCGATGATCGACAACTCCCGCCCGACGCGCGCGGAAGCCTCGGACGTGGCCAACGCGGTGATCGACGGCACGGACGCGGTGATGCTGTCCGGCGAGACGAGCGTCGGCAAGTACCCCGTCGAGACGGTCCGCACGATGGCCCGCATCGTCGAGGCGGCCGAGGAGGACATCCTCGCCAAGGGCCTCCCGCCCCTGACCGAACGCAACAAACCCCGCACCCAGGGCGGCGCGGTCGCCCGCGCGGCCGCCGAGATGGGCGACTTCCTCGGCGCCCGCTTCCTGGTCGCCTTCACCCAGTCCGGCGACACGGCACGCCGCCTCTCGCGCTATCGCTCCCCGATCCCGCTCCTCGCCTTCACCCCGGAGCCGGCGACACGCTCCCGACTCAGCCTCACCTGGGGCGTGGAGACCTTCCTGGGACCGCACGTCGACTCCACGGACGCGATGGTCGAACAGGTCGACGAGCTGCTGCTGAAGTACGGCCGCTGCCGGAAGGGCGACGTGGTCGTCATCACGGCCGGCTCCCCGCCCGGCGTCTCCGGCACGACCAACATGGTCCGCGTCCACCGCATCGGCGAGGACGAGGCCACCGGCTAGCGGGACCGGGGCCCCTCCGCACGAGGGGCCCTGCTGCGCGGTCAGTGCTTGGGCCCCACATGGAGATCCATGAGGGCCACGGAGGCCCTGCGGGCGACGGAGATGTTGAACGGATCGCCGTCACGGGCGCAGGCGGTCCACTCCACACCGAGCCGGTCGAGCGTGCCGGTGTAGAGCGCCCGGATGTCGTCCGACTTGTTGGTGAAGAAGTACCGCGGGTACTCGTACCGCTTGCGCTCACCGGCGACCACACGGGCCGTCCAGTTGGTGATCCGGCACCCGTCGGAGTGGATCAGCCCGCGGACGAATTCCCAGGGGCGGGCGTCGACGACGGCCTGCTGCCAGGGTTCGAGGACGATACGGCGCTCGTGCTTCCGGCCGGGGCCGTGCTGGGGGAACACGCACGTCCAGTGTCCGGTGTAGGACTTCACTTCGATGCAGCCGGTCTTGCGGTGCCGCCCGATGCTGGGGGTGGACATCACCCTGCGCATCGCGTCTTCGGCCGCCGCGACCAGGCCGGTCTGTGCGGCGTTACAGAAGATCGACAGATGGCGCTGTTTGTGCTTCGAGACGATGTGGCCATCTCCGAGATACAGACCGAGCAGATACGAGTAGGCGGTCTGGTCGAGTTCCCGGTCCGTGCAGACAGGACAATCCGTTGGCTGTCTGTACACCTCACCGCGTGCCTTGCGGTCCTCGCAGCGCCACCAGCTGATGGTTCCCCGTGGAATGCCGAGTTGCTCCGCGACGACGCGATTGGGAATCCCCTGGCGCATCAATGCGACAGCGTATGCGCGGATCGAAGGACTGTGCTGTTCCATGTGGCCACAGTGCGTCAGAGGTCGTGACTTTACGCACTAAAAAGCGGAGAATCACGCGAATGTGATCCTCCGCTTACTTGGAGTGCCGGGTGCGGGATTCGAACCCGCACGCCCATTCAGGCAATCGCTTTTGAGGCGATCATGTCTACCCTTCCATCAACCCGGCAACGGGACTGCTGGGAGTGTACCGGTTCCCTGCACACAGCCGCAGCTGGGTACGCTGCTTGGGAGCAGTACCGGTCTGCCCCGTACCAAGGAGCCCACGTGAGCGCCCCCGAGTCGCCCCAGCCCGTCGACGTGCCCGATGACGACAAGTCGCACGTGCCTCCGCTGACGACCCGTGTCGTCATCGCCGAGGACGAGGCCCTGATCCGGCTCGATCTGAAGGAGATGCTGGAGGAGGAGGGGTACACCGTCGTCGGCGAGGCCGGGGACGGTGAGCAGGCGGTCGAGCTGGCGCGTGAGCACCGGCCCGACCTGGTGATTCTCGATGTGAAGATGCCCAAGCTGGACGGTATCTCCGCGGCCGAGAGGATCGCCGAGGAGCGGATCGCGCCGGTGCTGATGCTGACCGCTTTCTCGCAGCGCGACCTCGTGGAGCGGGCCCGGGACGCCGGGGCCATGGCGTACCTGGTGAAGCCGTTCAGCAAGAGCGACGTGGTGCCGGCGATCGAGATGGCCGTGTCGCGGTTCACGGAGCTGAAGGAGCTGGAGAAGGAGGTCGCCGATCTCTCGCAGCGGCTGGAGACGCGGAAGCTGGTCGACCGGGCGAAGTCGATCCTGCAGACGGAGTACGGGCTGACGGAGCCCGCCGCGTTCCGGTGGATCCAGAAGACCTCGATGGATCGGCGGATGTCGATGCAGCAGGTCGCGCAGGCGGTCATCGACGACGCTCAGGAGAAGAAGGCGTCCAAGGGCTGACGTCTTCGTGCGTGGGCGAGGCCCGCGTTCCCCGGATGGCCGGGGGCGCGGGCCTCGTCGTGCGGCCGGGGCGGTGGCTCAGTCCTCGCCGAGGTAGGCCTTGCGGACGGATGCGTCGTGGAGGAGGTCCTGGCCGGTGCCGGAGAGGACGATGCGGCCGACTTCCATGACGTGGCCGTGGTCGGCGAGGGAGAGGGCGGCCTGGGCGTTCTGCTCGATGAGCAGGATGGTGGTGCCCTGGTCCTTGAGTTCCCGGATGGTCGCCATGATCTTCTGCATCATGATCGGGGAGAGGCCCATGGAGGGCTCGTCGAGCATGAGCAGTTTGGGGCGGGACATGAGGGCCCGGCCCATGGCGAGCATCTGCTGTTCGCCGCCCGACAGGGTGCCCGCGGCCTGCTTCCTGCGTTCTCCGAGGATGGGGAAGAGGTCGTAGGCGCGCTGGATGTCTTTCTCGATGCCTTCCTTGTCGCTGCGGAGGAAGGCGCCGAGGCGGAGGTTGTCCTCGATCGTCATGCGGGGGAAGATGTGCCGTCCTTCGGGGGAGTGGGCGAGCCCGAGGGAGACGATCTTGTGGGCGGGGATCTTCTTCAGTGACGTGCCGTCGAATCTGATCTCGCCGGACACCGGCTGGAGCAGTCCGGACAGGGTTCTGAGGGTGGTGGTCTTGCCGGCGCCGTTGGTGCCGATGAGGGTGACGACCTGGCCCGCGTCGACCTTGAAGGAGATGCCCTTGACGGCTTCGATCTTGCCGTAGGCGACTCTGAGGTCCTGGACCTCCAGCAGTGCGGTCACTTGTCGTCCCCTTCCGTGGTGCTGTGCGCCTGGGCGTCGGCTTCGACCTCGGCGGCTTCCTCCTTGCCGGGTGCGCCTTCGAAGGGGGTGCCGAGGTAGGCGGCGATGACGCGTTCGTCGGCCTGGACGACTTCGGCGGGGCCTTCGACGATCTTTTCGCCCTGGACGAGTACGGCGACGCGGTCGCAGAGGTTCATGATGAACCGGATGTCGTGCTCGATGACGAGGACGGCGATGCCCTTGTCGCGGATGGCGAAGATCAGTTCTTCGGCGGCGCGGGTCTCCTGCGGGTTCATGCCGGCGGTGGGCTCGTCGAGGAGGAGCAGGCCGGGTTCGCTCGCCAGGGCCCGGGCGATTTCGAGCTTGCGCTGTTCGCCGTAGGGCAGGTTGCGGGCGAGGTGGTCGGCCTTGGCGGCGAGGCCGGTGAACCGGAGGAGTTCCATGGCCCGTTCGCGGGAGGCTTCCTCCGCCTTCTTGAAGGAGGGCAGGCGCAGGAGTGCCGACCAGAGGCCTTCCCTCGTCCGGGTGTGCCGTCCGACGAGGACGTTCTCCAGGACGGTCATGTTGGCGAAGAGCCGGATGTTCTGGAAGGTGCGGGCGATGCCGGCCTGGGTGACCAGGTGGGGTTTGGGCGGGAGGACGGTGTCCTTGTAGGTGACGGTGCCTTCGGTGGGGACGTACAGGCCGGTGAGGCAGTTGAAGAAGGTGGTCTTGCCGGCGCCGTTGGGTCCGATGAGGCCGACGATCTCGCCGGTGTTGACGGTGAGGTCGATGGAGCGGACGGCGGTGAGGCCGCCGAAGCGCATGGTGACGCCACTGGCGTCGAGGACGGGCGTGGTGGTGGGTGCGGTGGTGGTCATGGCGGTCACGCCCCTGCCTTGGCGACGCCGGTCGCGCCGTCGGGGAGCGGCTTGTCGTCCGGTACGTCGAGCTGTCCGGTCTCGTGGAATTCGAGCTGTTTCCTGCGGTCGGCGACCAGGCCCTCGGGGCGGAAGCGCATGAGGAGCATGAGCGCGATGCCGAAGAGGAGCAGCTGGTACTCGGCCATGAACTGGAGTTTGGCGGGGATGAGGTAGAGCAGGGCGGCGCCGATGAGGGGGCCGCTGATGGTGCCCATGCCGCCGAGGATGACGGCGGCGAGCAGGAAGGCCGAGTTCGGCGGTACGGAGCCGGCGAACTGGTACTGCTCGGGGGTGACGCTGTAGGAGACGTGGGCCTGGACGGTGCCGGCGAGGCCGGCGAGGGAGGCGCCGAGGGCGAAGGCGAGGAGTTTGAGGCGGAAGCCGTTGATGCCCATGGCGGTGGCGGCGGTCTCGTCCTCGCGGATGGCGACCCAGGCGCGGCCGATGCGGGATTCCGCGGAGCGGCGGAAGACCAGGACGACGGCGGCGGTGAAGAGCAGCATCAGCAGGTAGTAGTTGCCGGAGCGGGTGAGCTCGTGGCCGAGGACGTCGTGCGGCAGTCCGAGGTTGAACCCGAGGATCTCCAGGTCGGGGATGTTCGGGATGCCGTTGGAGCCGTTGGTGACGTCGGGTCCGCTGTTGCCGTTGAGGTTGTTCATGGTGATGCGGAAGATCTCGCCGAAGCCGAGCGTGACGATGGCGAGGTAGTCGCCGCGCAGTCGCAGGGTGGGCGCGCCGATCACCACGCCGAAGATCAGTGAGGCGGCGGCGCCGGTGAGGACGGCGGCCCAGAAGGGGAAGTGGACGCCGATGGTCGACTGGGGGGAGCCGGAGACGAGGGCGGCGGCGTAGGCGCCGACGCCGAGGAAGGCGACGTAGCCGAGGTCGAGGAGGCCGGCGAGGCCGACGACGACGTTGAGGCCCAGGGCGACCGTGGCGAAGATGAGGATGTTGGCGCCGATGAGGGCGAACTGGTCGTTGGTCTGGGTGAAGGGGAAGCAGATCGCGGCGACGAAGGCGGCGGTGAGGGCGACGTTGCGGTGCTTGGCGGTGAGGGCCGAGAGCCGTTTGAGGAGGCCCGCGCGGGTGACGGCGGTGAAGCCGAAGCCGGCGGTGATCAGGAAGCCGATGAACAGTTCGGAGTATTCGGTGCCGATGCCGTACGCGAAGACGTACAGGCCGATGCCGAAGCCGGCGGCGATGACGAGGATCTCGGCCCAGGAGGGGAGTTCTTCGGCGCGGCCGGGGTCGGGGGCGGTGAGGGAGTGGCGGATCCGGGCCCGGAGGCCGGGGGCGGGGTCGTCGGTGTCGTAGGGCTGGTCGGCCGGGAGGCCGAGGGCGCCGATGACGGCGAGGAGGGCGCCGGTGCCGGAGAGCCAGGCGCCGGGTTCGAGGTTGACCAGGCCGCCGAGTTCGTAGGAGATGGCGCCCATGGCGTAGCCGGTGGTGCCGAGGACGCCGAGGGCGGCGAGCCGGACGGGGCTGTTGGTGCCGCCGGGGGTGAGCCGGCGGAGGCCGCGGATGCCGTGGCCGGCCAGGGTGAACAGCAGGGTGAGGGCGGCTCCGACGAGGGTGAGGACCTGGAGGCCGCCGGGGTAGCCGGTGACGGTGAGGTTGCCGGGGAATTCCTCGGTCCAGGTCCAGGCGAGGAAGGTGCCGGCGAGGGCGAGGGCGGAGCCGGCCGCGGTGATCGCGCGGGCCGCGGTGGCCGGCAGGGGGATGACCGGGGCGGTTTCGGCGGGTGTCCCGGTGGTGCCGGTGGTGGGGTCCATGGGGGTCTTGGTGGTCATGGGTATCACGCCCGATCCGCGACGCGTTCGCCGAGCAGGCCTTGCGGTCTGAGGAGCAGGACGAGGATGAGCAGGCTGAACGCCCATACGTCCTTCCAGGCGCCGCCGCCGAAGAGGTCCATGCCGGGGATTTCGCCGATGTAGCCGGTGGCGAGGGATTCGGCGACGCCGAGGACGATTCCGCCGAGCATGGCGCCGTAGATGTTGCCGATGCCGCCGAGGACGGCTGCGGTGAAGGCCTTGAGGCCCATCAGGAAGCCCATACGGAAGCCGACTTGTCCGTTCTTCAGGCCGTAGGCGACGGCGGCGACGGCGGCGAACGCGGCGCCGATGGCGAAGGCCATGACGATGATGCGGTCGGTGTTGATGCCCATGAGTTTGGCGGTGTCGGGGTCCTGGGCGGTGGCCTGCATGCCGCGGCCGGAGCGGGTCTTGGTGACGAAGAGACCGAGGGCGGTCATGCACAGGGGGGCGGCTATGAGGACGAAGAGGTCCCCGCGTTGGACGTTGGCGCCGAGGATGTCGACGGGGCCGCCTTCGAACTGAGGGAAGGAACGATCCTTCTTCGCGTCGGGGTACCACATCCAGACGATCTGCTGCAGGACGACGGACAGGCCGATGGCGGTGATGAGGGGGGCCAGCCGTGGCGCGGTGCGCAGGGGGCGGTAGGCGAACCGTTCGGCGGCGGTGGCGACGGTGACGGAGACGATGACGCCGCCGAGGATCATGAGGGGGACGGCGGCGGCGAGGGCGAAGCCGTCGGGGAGCACGAGCCAGACGGTGAGGGCCCCGAAGCCCCCGACCATGAAGATCTCGCCGTGGGCGAAGTTGATGAGCTGAACGATGCCGTAGACCATCGTGTAGCCGATCGCGATGAGTCCGTACATCGCGCCGAGGATGAGTCCATTGGCCAGCTGTTGCGGCAGTTCGTTCACCGCAGGGCCTCCGTGGAGTGGTTCGGATACGGCGCCGCGCGGGAGCGCTGGTGGACGCTGCCCGCGCGGCCTGGATCGACGTGTGAGGGAGGGGGTGTGCTCTGCTCGTCCCCTGCTCAGCTCAGCTGGGGCGAGCCGCTGTGCTCGGGTGCCCACGCGTTGTTCTTGACCTTGTACGCGGTCATCATCGTGTTGGTGGTGTCACCGAATTCGTCGAAGGAGATGGTGCCGGTGACGCCGTCGAACTTGACCTTGCTCATGGCGTCCAGGACGGCTTTGCGGCCGTCGGACGGAAGTTCGCCGTCGTTGCCCTCGACGGCCAGCTTGACGGCTTCGATGAGGGACCAGGCGGCGTCGTAGGTCAGGCCGCCGTAGGCCTCGTAGTCGTCCTCGTAGCCTTCGGCCTCGTAGTTCTTGATGAAGTCCTTGGCGGAGTCGAGCTGTTCGACCGGCTTGCCGACGGAGGTGGCGAGGTCGCCCTCGGCCTTCTTGTTCAGCTTCGGGTATTCGGCGGAGTAGATGCCGTCGCCGCCCATGAGCGGGATGTTCTGACCGCTGTCCTTGAGCTGCTGGCTCAGCGGGGCGGCGGCGGGGTATTCGCCGCCGTAGTAGAGGGCTTCGGCGCCGGTCTTTTTGATCTTGGCGACGACGGCGTTGAAGTCGCGGTCGTCGGGGTTGATGTGGTCGCTGCCGACGATCGTGCCGCCGAGCTTGGTGAAGTTGGTCTTGAAGGAGGCGGCGAGGCCGGCGCCGTAGGTCTTCTGGTCGTCGATCAGATAGACCTTTTTCTTGCCGGCCTTGGTGTAGAGGTACTCGGCGGCGAAGGCGCCCTGGATCTCGTCGGTGGTGGCGGTGCGGAAGAAGGTCTTGAACTGGCGGACCGAGTTGCCGGTCTTCCAGCCGTCGCCCTGGGTCAGTTCGGTACCGGTGTTGGCCGGGGAGACCTGGACCAGGCCGGCGTCGTTGAGCGGCTTCTGCATCTGCTGCGAGACGCTGGAGTTCAGCGGGCCGACGACGCCGAGGACGTTCTTGTTGCTGATGAACTTCTGGGCGTTCTGCTGGCCGACGGAGGGCTGGGCCTGGTCGTCGAGGGGTTCGAGTTCGAACTCGACGCCCTTGACGTACTCCTCCTTGTTGGCGATCTTGACCGCGAGGTCGGCGGAGTTCCTGATGCCGAGGCCGAGGGCGGACAGGTCACCGGTGAGCGGGGCGTCGACGCCGATCACAACGGTGGTCTTGTCGCCGCCGCCACTGCCGTCGCTGCTGTCGTCGCGCGATCCGCAGGCGGTGAGGGTGAGTGATCCCGCCGCGAGCGCCGCGGTGATGGCCATGAGCGAACGTTGACGCACGAATAGTCCTTTCCCTGGCACGACGGTCCTCCACAGGACGCGCCGAGTCGAGCGCTGGACCGAAGTGGTTTTGAATCCGGCGGCGCGGTGACTGGCCGTGACTCTAAGCGTGTGTAGGGAACGTGGAGGAGTGTCTGGCAGAGGCTGTGACTCTCTTGTTATGACACGAGGTAATGCAGAGCGGTGTCGAGGGGGTGGAAGCGCGGAATTCTGGCCGATTCGCCCGGTCCGTATGGTGAGAATCCGCAGGGTGCGCCGGGGAAGTTCAGGCGTCTCGACTGTTTCGGTAATTACCCGGAATCGTTGCTGCAGGCGACCTGTGAGGCTTCGGGGAAGTGGTGCGCATGGCGTGCAACCGGGAGGAAACCGTGAGCTTGTATTGCGTGCTTATTACGTAGAGTTACGCCCAGGAAAGGGAACCCGGCATTCCTCGATACTTTCACGCAATTCGTCATGCGCGGCGTGATCACGGTCTTCCGGGGGGCCCGGCGTCGCCTGAAGGAGGGGCTCGGGGGCCGGTGCGGCCGAGGGGCCGGGGCGGGGCCGCGTGGTCCGGGAAGCGGTCACCGGAGGCGGGGCGCGCTCATCGCCCCGCCGCGAAGCCGGCGCCGCCGGGCGCCGGGCGCCGGACTCCCGGCATCGCCCCGGGTCGACGCGGGGACCCGTGCCGGGGCGCGGGCGGGGAGACGGTGGAGGGCGTGCGTCCGCGGCGGCTCGGCGAACCGCCGCGGGCCGTGGGCCCGGTGCCGGGCCGGGGCGGGAGCCCGGCCCGGCGGGCGCCGGAGCGCGGCGGGCGCCGGGTTACGGCAGCTTCACGAACGGCGACAGGAAGGCGCGGGCGCCCGCCGTGTCCAGGCGGTACGTCACGTTCGTCGCGTAGCAGGGGGTGTCGCCCGTGATGGTGGTGGCGGCCAGGACCGTCCTGCCGTCGATCACCGCGAAGTTGGGGCCGCCCGAATCGCCGTAGCAGGCGCCGCCGTTGCCCTGCGGCGCGGTCATCCCCAGGCGCACCCAGGAGTCGTTGAGGGCGTCGAAGGCGACGGGCGCCTTCATCCGGACGCCGCCGCCCGGGTGGGTCTGGCCGCCGGGGCCGTTGACGGCCTCCCGGGTGCCGTAGCCGGCGACGAACCAGTCGGCGGAGTTCAGTCCGCGCGGGCCCAGCTTGTCGAGCCGGCCGGCGGTCGGCAGCGTGGCCGGCGTGAAGTCCCAGCGCGCCGCGACCTCGGCGGCGGGCAGCTCGATCACCGAGATGTCGTGCGTGTCGGAGGCGGGGCCCGGATAGCCGGGGTGGCTGTGGGCGGTGCCCTCGACGGCGACGGCGCTCGCCTGCGCGGCCGGGTCCCCCGGGTGCTTCCGCGCGGCGGCGTCCAGTCCGGCCTGCACGTCCTGGTCCAGCGAGACGTGGAACCGCACGTTGTCCGGCCAGTCGGTGGTGCAGTGCGCGGCGGTCAGGAACGTGTCCGCGTCGATCATGGTGCCGGAGCAGACCCAGTCGACCCGGTCGGGGGTGGCGGGGTCGCCGTCGTCGTCCCAGGTGGCCACGAGCGCGCCGACCTCGGTGCGCTCGGGTGCGGGCGTCGCGTTGTAGGAGTTGATCGCAAAGGACGGCAGCGCGGTGGCGAGCACGGCGGCACCGGCCGCGGCGGTGACGGCGAGAGCGCGTACGGAGGTCAAGAGAAACCCTTCCGGGGTGGGATGGGGCGTGGGTTCTCCTGTGGGGGGGGCAGTCAGTGAAGCGCGCGGAGGCGGCCGCGGCAAGAGCGCGCCCGCCTCCGCAGGGTTTTCCCTCGGTCGGCCGGTCCGCCGCGCGGAACCGGTCAGCTCGCCGCGCCGGCCCGTTCCCCGTCGCCGGGCCGCATGTCGCGCAGCATGCAGGTCAGGCGTGCGGTGCACACCCTCTTGCCGTCCTCGTCCGTGATGACGATCTCGTAGGTGGCCGTGGAGCGGCCCCGGTGGACGGGGGTGGCCACGCCGGTCACGAGCCCGGAGCGCACGCCCCGGTGGTGGGTGCAGTTGAGGTCGACGCCGACCGCTGTCTTCGAGCTGCCGCCGTGCAGCATCGACCCGATCGAGCCGAGCGTCTCGGCCAGCACCGCGGAGGCGCCGCCGTGCAGCAGCCCGTACGGCTGGGTGTTGCCCTCCACCGGCATCGTCCCGACGACCCGCTCGGCCGACGCCTCCCGTATCCGCACGCCCATCCGCGTCCCGAGGTGTCCGGCGGAGAACAGCGCCGGCAGGTCGACGCCGAGCGCGGCGTACTCGTCGACGACTTCCTGAGGGAACTTCACGTGCTGCTGCTCGCCCATGGGACCCGGCTCCGTTCGTCGTGATCGGTGCGGCTGCCCGCCGACGGCCGCCCGTCGGCTGAGCAAACGCTCAGTCGGTCGTCGATTGTTCCAGACGGACGACGACGGACTTGCTGGCCGGAGTGTTGCTGGTGTCCGCGGTGGCGTCCAGCGGCACCAGGACGTTGGTCTCCGGGTAGTACGCGGCGGCGCAGCCGCGGGCCGTCGGGTAGTACACGACGCGGAAGCCGGGCGCCCGCCGCTCCACGCCGTCCTCCCACTCGCCGACCAGGTCGACGTACGAGCCGTCCGCGATGCGCAGGGCGGCGGCGTCCTCGGGGTTGACCATGACCACCCGGCGGCCGTTCCTGATGCCGCGGTAGCGGTCGTCGAGGCCGTAGACCGTGGTGTTGTACTGGTCGTGGGAGCGCAGTGTCTGCAGCAGCAGCCGCCCCTCGGGCAGTTCGGGGTACTCCACCGGCGCGGCGGTGAAGTTGGCCCTGCCGGTGGCGGTCGGGAAGCGGCGCTCGTCGCGCGGGGCGTGCGGCAGCGCGAAGCCGCCGGGGCGGGCGACGCGCGCGTTGAAGTCCTCGAAGCCGGGGATCACGCGTGCGATGCGGTCCCGGATCGTCGCGTAGTCCTTCTCGAACTCCTCCCACGGCACCGTGCTGCGCTCGCCGAGGACCCGGCGGGCCAGCCGGCACACGATGGCCGGCTCGGACAGCAGGTGCGGGCTCGCCGGCCGGAGCCGGCCGCGCGAGGCGTGCACCATGCCCATGGAGTCCTCCACGGTCACGAACTGCTCGCCGCCGGCCTGCACGTCGCGCTCGGTGCGGCCCAGGGTCGGCAGGATCAGGGCCCGCGCGCCCGTGACCACGTGCGAGCGGTTCAGCTTGGTCGACACGTGCACGGTCAGCCGGGCCCGCCGCATCGCCGCCTCGGTGACCTCGGTGTCGGGCGAGGCGGAGACGAAGTTGCCGCCCATGGCGAAGAACACCTTCGCCTCGCCGTCGCGCAGCGCGCGGATGGCCCGGACGACGTCGTAGCCGTGCGCGCGGGGCGGGGCGAAGCCGAACTCCCTCTCCAGGGCGTCCAGGAAGGCGGGGGCGGGGCGCTCGACGATGCCCATCGTGCGGTCGCCCTGCACGTTGGAGTGGCCGCGCACCGGGCACACGCCCGCGCCGGGGCGGCCGATGTTGCCGCGCAGGAGGAGGAAGTTGACCACTTCCCTGATGGTCGCCACGGCGTGCTTGTGCTGGGTGAGGCCCATCGCCCAGCACACGACGGTGCGCTTCGAGGCGAGCACCATGCGCAGGGCCTGCTCGATCTCCGCCCGCGTCAGGCCGGTCGCGGTCAGCGTCCCGGCCCAGTCGGCGGCGCGGGCGGCCGCGGCGAACTCCTCGTAGCCGTGGGTGTGTTCGCGGACGAAGTCCTCGTCGACCGCGCCCTCGGTCTCGATGATCAGCTTGTTGAGGAGCCGGAAGAGGGCCTGGTCGCCGCCGATGCGGATCTGCAGGAACAGGTCGGTGAGCGCGGTGCCGGCGGTCAGGCCCCTGGGTGTCTGCGGGTTCTTGAAGCGCTCCAGCCCGGCCTCGGGCAGCGGGTTGACGCTGATGATCCGCGCGCCGTTCGCCTTGGCCTTCTCCAGGGCGGAGAGCATGCGCGGGTGGTTGGTGCCGGGGTTCTGGCCGGCGACGACGATCAGGTCGGCCCGGTACAGGTCCTCCAGCAGCACGCTGCCCTTGCCGACGCCGATGGTCTCCGACAGGGCCGAGCCGGACGACTCGTGGCACAGGTTGGAGCAGTCCGGCAGGTTGTTGGTGCCCAGCTCGCGGGCGAACAGCTGGTAGAGGAAGGCGGCCTCGTTGCTGGTGCGCCCCGAGGTGTAGAAGACGGCCTCGTCGGGGGAGCCGAGGGCGGCGATCTCCTCGGCGACGATGTCGAAGGCGCGCTCCCAGGTGACCGGCTCGTAGTGCCGGGCCCCCTCGGGGAGGTACATGGGGTGCGTCAGACGCCCCTGCTGGCCGAGCCAGTAGCCGCTGCGGCCGGCGAGGTCGGCGACGGAGTGCGCCGCGAAGAACTCCGGGGTGACCCGGCGCAGCGTGGCCTCCTCGGCCACCGCCTTCGCGCCGTTCTCGCAGAACTCCGCCGTGTGCCGGTGCTCCGGCTCCGGCCAGGCGCAGCCGGGGCAGTCGAAGCCGTCCTTCTGGTTGACGCGCAGCAGGGTCAGCGCGGTGCGCCGCACGCCCATCTGCTGCTGGGCGATCCTCAGGGTGTGCCCGACGGCCGGGAGGCCCGCCGCCGCGTGCTGCGGCTCGGCGACCCGCGGCGCGTCCTGCACCGGATCACTCTCGGGCGGCTTCGTGGCCATCGCGCCCTCCCCTTCGACTGCCTGCGTGAGGCTTCGGCTGTCCGTGTGCGGTACGCCTCCGATCCTCGCACGGGACACCGGCGACGATCACGGACGTGCGCCGACGACGGCCACGGGCGTGCGGAGAACGGCAGCGACGCCCGCGGCGGAGCGGCCGCCGCGCGGAGCCGCTCCCGCCGTCGGAGGCCGTCTCGTCCTCGGGCGGTTCCCCGCCACGCCGGTGACCGGCCACGACGAACCCGGACCGGCGGTGCCGGGCCGGCCGGACCCGGATGGCGGCCGACTGTCAGCGGCTCGTGGCAGGATCGGGGGCGTGGCAGAAACAGCATCGAAGAAGACCGACACCACCCCCGGCGGCCGCCCGCGCCTGATGCTCATGGACGGGCACTCACTGGCCTACCGCGCGTTCTTCGCGCTGCCCGCGGAGAACTTCACGACCGCGACGGGCCAGCCGACGAACGCGATCTACGGCTTCGCGTCGATGCTGGCGAACACGCTGCGTGACGAGTCCCCCACGCACTTCGCGGTGGCGTTCGACGTCTCCCGCAGGACCTGGCGGTCCGAGGAGTTCACGGAGTACAAGGCGAACCGCTCCAAGACCCCGGACGAGTTCAAGGGCCAGGTCGAGCTGATCGGCGAGCTGCTCGACGCGATGCACGTCTCCCGCTTCGCCGTCGAGGGGTACGAGGCGGACGACATCATCGCCACGCTCGCCACCCAGGCCGAGGCCGCGGGCTTCGAGGTGCTGATCGTCACCGGTGACCGCGACTCCTTCCAGCTGGTCAGCGACCAGGTCACGGTGCTGTACCCGACGAAGGGCGTCTCGGAGCTGACCCGGTTCACCCCGGAGAAGGTCGTCGAGAAGTACGGGCTGACGCCCGCCCAGTACCCCGACTTCGCGGCCCTGCGCGGCGACCCGTCCGACAACCTGCCGGGCATCCCGGGGGTCGGCGAGAAGACCGCCGCGAAGTGGATCAACCAGTTCGGTTCCTTCGCCGAGCTGGTCGCACGCGCCGACGAGGTCAAGGGCAAGGCCGGGCAGAACCTCCGCGACCACCTGGAGGCCGTCAAGCTCAACCGCCGGCTCACCGAGCTGGAGCGGCAGGTCCGGCTGCCCAAGACGGTCGCGGACCTGGAGCGGGTGCCGTACGACCGCAAGGCCGTCGCGACGGTGCTGGACACCCTGGAGATCAGGAACCCCTCCCTGCGCGAGCGGCTCTTCGCCGTCGACCCCGGCGCCGGGGAGACCGAGTCCACGCCGGTCGAGGCGGACGGCGTGGAGCTGGACGGCACGGTGCTCGGCACCGGGGAGCTGGCCGGCTGGCTGGCCGAGCACGGCACCCAGGTCCTCGGCGTGGCCACGGTCGACACCTGGGCGCTCGGCACCGGCTCGGTCGCCGAGATCGCGCTGGCCGCGCCCGAGGGACCGGCCGCCTGGTTCGACCCGTCCCAGCTGGACGAGACCGACGAGAGGGCGTTCGCGTCCTGGCTGGCCGACGACGGCAGGCCGAAGGTCTTCCACGACGCCAAGGGCGCGATGCGGGTCTTCGCCGAGCACGGCTGGCGCGTCGAGGGCGTCACCATGGACACCGCGCTCGCCGCCTACCTGGTCAAGCCGGGCCGCCGCTCCTTCGACCTGGAGGCGCTGTCCCTGGAGTACCTGCACCGGGAGCTGGCCCCCGCCGCGGCCGACGGCCAGCTCGCCTTCGGCGCGGACGACGGCGCCGAGGCCGAGACGCTGATGAGGCAGGCCCGCGCCGTCCTCGACCTGGGCCAGGCCTTCGAGAGCCGGCTGCGGGAGGTCGGCGCCGCGGACCTGCTGCGCGACATGGAGCTGCCGACGTCCGCGCTGCTGGCCCGGATGGAGCGGCACGGCATCGCGGCCGACCGCACCCACCTGCAGGCCATGGAGCGGATGTTCGCCGGCGCGGTGCAGCAGGCGGTGAAGGAGGCGCACGCGGCGGCCGGGCACGAGTTCAACCTGGGCTCGCCCAAGCAGCTCCAGGAGGTCCTCTTCGGCGAACTGGGCCTGCCGAGGACGAAGAAGACCAAGACCGGCTACACCACGGACGCCGACGCCCTGGCGTGGCTGGCCACCCGGACGGACAACGAACTGCCGGTGATCATGCTCCGCCACCGTGAGCAGGCGAAGCTGCGCGTCACCGTCGAGGGCCTGATCAAGACGATCGCCGCGGACGGCCGCATCCACACCACGTTCAACCAGACGGTCGCCGCCACCGGCCGGCTGTCCTCGACCGACCCGAACCTGCAGAACATCCCGGTGCGCACGGACGAGGGCCGGGCGATCCGCCGCGGCTTCGTGGTCGGCGAGGGCTTCGAGTGCCTGATGACGGCGGACTACAGCCAGATCGAGCTGCGCGTGATGGCCCACCTGTCCGAGGACGAGGGCCTGATCGAGGCCTTCACCTCGGGCGAGGACCTGCACACCACGGCGGCCGCCCAGGTCTTCTCGGTCGAACCCGCCGCGGTGGACGCCGAGATGCGCCGCAAGATCAAGGCGATGTCGTACGGCCTGGCGTACGGGCTGTCGGCCTTCGGCCTGTCCCAGCAGCTGAACATCGAGGCGGCCGAGGCGCGTGCCCTGATGGACGCGTACTTCGAGCGCTTCGGCGGCGTACGGGACTATCTGCGCCGGGTCGTCGACGAGGCGCGGGCGACGGGCTACACGGAGACCCTCTTCGGCCGCCGCCGCTACCTGCCCGACCTGAACAGCGACAACCGTCAGCGCCGCGAGACGGCCGAGCGCATGGCGCTGAACGCCCCGATCCAGGGCACGGCGGCCGACATCGTCAAGATCGCCATGCTCAACGTGGACCGGGCGCTGCGGGAAGCGGACCTGAAGTCCCGCATGCTGCTCCAGGTGCACGACGAGATCGTCCTGGAGATCGCCCCCGGCGAGCGCGAGACGGCGGAGGAACTCGTCCGCCGCGAGATGGCCGAAGCCGTCCGCCTCCGCGTCCCCCTGGGCGTCTCGGTGGGCGCCGGCCCGGACTGGGAGTCGGCGGCCCACTAGCGTCCCGGCAGGCGCCGCCCGCGCGTCGGGGAGCGGCGGGGTCCGGTGCGCGCTCCCGGCGTGCCGGCCCGAAGCCCCCGCACCGGACGCGCCCGGACGTACCGACCGCACGGATGTACGGACGTGCCGGATGCGCTCGGGTTCTCGGCCGGCGCGGCGAGTGGGGGCGCCTGCCTCCCCGCCCGGTCCCGTCGGCGCGCACGGCGGGCAGCGCGCACCGACGCGCGGCTCGGGGCGGCAACCCGGCTGCCCGCGCCGGGTGTTGACCGGGGGGCCGACCCGGGCGATCGGGAGCCCTCGGCGCGGGGCGGGACCCGCGCGACGACGCCGTATGGCCAACCGGTGAAAACCGGGCGCGAACGGGTGTCCGGGCGAGGGAAGTTGTCGTAGGGTCGCCTGGGTCGGCATGGCGGGGCCCCGGCCGGGCAGGCGGGCCGAGGGAACGGCCACGTGCCGACGACAAGTGAACAACGCAGGCAGACGCGCCGCGAGGGCAACCAGTGGCGCCGGCCGATCGTCACACCAGGGCGAGCACAGCAGACGCGGACGGGCGCTCGGGCGCCCACAGGAGGGGTTCACTCTATGGCGGCGCAATTCGGCAGGAGGCTGCGCAAGGGAGCGGCAACCACAGCCGTGGCCGCGTTGGCGGTCGCGGCCCTGTCCGCGTCCCAGGCTCCGGGGGTGACGGTCGACGGCCTCGGCAGACAGTCCACCACCGACGCCACGCCCTCACCCGAGGCGAACGCCGACGGCAGCGCGACCGGCAACTCCCCCTATTACACGGACCTGCCGCCGCTCAACAGCCCGAGCCCCTCGCCGACCGCGGGCACCCCCGTCGCCCGGGGCGCGGCGGAGGCGGGCATCCCCGCCACCGTCCTCGACGCCTACCAGCGGGCCGCGGCGGCGCTGCGCTCCGCCAAGCCGGGCTGCAACCTGCCCTGGGAACTCCTCGCCGCCATCGGCAAGGTGGAGTCGGGTCAGGCCCGCGGCGGCCGGGTCGACGCGGAGGGCAACACGCTGAGCCCGATCCTCGGCCCGCAGCTCGACGGCAACGGCTTCGCGCTCATCAAGGACACCGACAACGGCGCCTACGACGACAACAGCAGCTACGACCAGGCCGTCGGCCCCATGCAGTTCATCCCGTCCACCTGGGCGTGGGCGGGCCGCGACGGCAACGGCGACGGCAAGAAGGACCCGAACAACATCTACGACGCGGCGCTCGCGGCCGGCCACTACCTGTGCCGCAACGGCTGGGACCTGTCCGTCCAGGCCGACCTCGACCGCGCGATCCTCAGCTACAACAACTCCCGGGACTACCTGAACACGGTCCTGTCGTGGCTGGAGTACTACCGCAAGGGCACGCACGAGGTCCCCGACGGCACCGGCACGATCCCGGTCAACCGCAGCGACACCACCGGCTCCGGCTCCGGCACCGGCTCCGATGCAGCCTCCGGCTCCGGCTCCGGCTCCGCTTCCGGCTCCGGCTCCGGTTCCGCTTCCGGCGACGGCGGGACCGGGTCGCCGTCCACGCCGCCGGAGGACACCACCCCGCCGAGCACCCCGCCCGGCGGCGACGGCGGCTCCCAGCACCCCGGCCCGTCCCCGTCGCAGCCCCCGGCCTCGCCGCCCGCCACCCCCACCGACACGGTGGACCACCTGGAGCACGCCGGCGCCGCCGAGCTCACCGCGACGGCGGGCACCGCGTTCGCCGAGCGGATCGGCGCCCGCGCCGAGACCGGGAACGGCAAGGCCGTCGCCAAGGTGCGGATCCGCTTCACGATCGTCGGTGACACCGATGCCGTCTTCACCGGCGGCGAGCGCGTCGCCACGGTCCTCACCGACGCCTCCGGCGTGGCCGTCGCGCCCGTCCTGCGGGCCGGCGAGAAGACCGGCGGCTTCACGGTCCGCGCCACCGTCGTCGGCCGCGCGGTCGCCGCCGTCGACTACGCGGCGACCGTCACCGAACGTGTCGCCGACACCCTCACCCGGACCGGCGACGCCGCCCTGACCTGCACCGCGGGCGGCGAGTTCGCGGACCGGGTCGCGGTGCGGGCCACGTACCGGGGCGCCGCCGCCGGCCGGGTCGCCGTCACGGCGACCCTCGTCAAGTCGGCGTCCGACCCGGCCGAGAACGACAAGGGCCCCTACTTCAAGGACGCCGCCGGCGCACCCGTACGCACCCTGACGGGCCTGAGGACCGGCGCCGACGGCCTGCTGACGCTGCCCGAGCTGTACGCGGACGACACCGCCGGCACGTTCGTCCTCCGCCTCACCACCGCGGGCGGGGCCACGCTCGACGTCCCGCTGACCGTGGCGGCGGCCGAGGCGTCCCCCAGCCCCTCCACCGCCCCCTCCGCAGGCGCCGCCGGCCCGTCGGCGAGCCCCGGCGCGTGACGCTCGTACGACACGGCGGCGCTCCTGCGGGCGCAGGAGCGCCGCCGTGCGGGCACCGTCTCCCCCTCCCTCCGCTCAGTGCGCGGAAGGCCCGGGCAGGAACCCGTCACCGCCCGAGCCGCGCGGTGGTGTGCCGCGTCGGCTCGGCGCTCGCCGGGTCCTCGGGCCACGGGTGCTTCGGATACCGTCCGCGCAGCTCGGCCCGCACCGCCCGGTAGCCGTCCCTCCAGAAGGAGGCCAGATCGGCGGTGACGGCGGCGGGCCGGCCGGCGGGGGAGAGGAGATGGACCAGGAGGGGCACCCCGGCGACCGCGGGCGACTCCCGGAGCCCGAACATCTCCTGCAGCTTCACCGCGAGCACGGGCCGCTCGGGATCGGAGTAGTCGATCCGGACCCTGGACCCACTGGGTACGGTGATCCGCTCCGGGGCGAGCTCGTCGAACCGCGCCGCCTGCCCCGAGGCCCAGGGCAGCAGCCGCCCGAGCGCCTCCCCGGCGTCGATCCGCGCCAGGTCCGCCCGCCGCCGGGCCCGGCTCAGCTCCGGCTCCAGCCACTCCGCCAGGCGCGCGTGCAGCGCGTCGTCGGAGACGTCCGGCCAGGGCTCCCCCAGGTGCCGCCGCAGAAACGCGAGCCGCTGCCGCACCACACCGGCCTGCGGCGACCACCGCAACAGCCCGAACCCCTCCCGCCGCAGCCCCTCGACGAGCGCGGCGCGTACGAGACCGGGCCCGGCGTCCCGCAGCGGGCGCACCGCCAGCTCCACGGCCCCCAGCCGCTCGACCCGCCGGGCCACCACGTCTCCGTCGCCCCAGTGGACCTCGTCCCGCTCCGTCAGCAGCGCCCCCGCGGCACGCCGGGCGATCCCCTCGTCGACGGCCGCGCCCAGCCGCACGCGCGCGTGCCGCCCGCCGGCGGGCCGGTCGGCCACGGCGACGGCGATCCAGGGCGCCCCGCGCAGCCCGCTCCCCTCAGCGACCTCGGCCCGGGTCCCGGACACCATCAGGAACGAGCCGCCGTCGGCCCTGGCGACCCGCTCGGGGAAGGCGAGCGCGGCGACCAGCCCGACGGCCCCGTCCTCCGGCAGGCCGGCCCCGCCGGAGCCGCCGTGCGCCCGGACCGCCTCCCCGGCGACGGCCCGCAGCCTGCGCACCTCCGCCCGCCACCGCGCGGCATAGGCGTCGCCCCCGCGCCGCGCGGCCCGCAGGGCGGACGCCAGGTCGTCCCCGTACTCCCGGGGCGCCTCCTCGCTCAGCAGGGCGACCACCTCGGCCGCCCGCTCCGCGCCCACCAGCGGCGCCGCGTCCAGCAGCGCCCGCCCCAGGCGGGGATGCAGCCCCAGCCGCGCGAGGACCGCCCCCCGCTCCGTGACCCGCCCGGCGGAGTCGACCGCCCCCACCGCCGCCAGCACCGACCGCGCCGCCGCCATCCCCCCGCCCGGCGGCGGATCCAGCAGCGCCAGCCCGGACGCCTCCGGATCGCCCCAGCACGCCGCCTGCAGCGCGAACGCCGTCAGATCGGCCACCTTGATCTCCGGGGACGGGAACCGCGGCAGCCGGGCGTCCTCCGCCTGGGACCAGCAGCGGTACACCACACCCGGCGCCTCGCGTCCGGCCCGCCCCGCCCGCTGCCGCGCCGCCGCCCGCGAGGCCCGCACGGTCGTCAGCGTGCTCAGCCCGCGCGCGTGGTCCACCCGCGGCTCCCGCGCCAGCCCCGAGTCCACGACCACCCGCACCCCCGGAACCGTCAGCGACGACTCGGCCACGGAGGTCGCCAGCACCACCCGGCGCCGCCGCCCGGGCGTCAGCACCGCGTCCTGCACGGCCGCCGGGGCCCGCCCGTGCACCTGGAGCACCTCCACGCCCTCCAGGTCCCCGAGCAGCCCCGCCACCCGCGCGATCTCACCGACCCCCGGCAGGAAGCACAGCACGTCCCCCGCCCGTTCGGCCAGCGCCCGCCGCACCACCGACGCCACGTGCGCCGGCAGCGCCGGATCGACCCCCGGGCCGTGCGACCGCCCGGGAGCGCCCCCCGCCCGGGCGGGAGCGGGGGAGGGGCGCCGCGGCGGTGCCCAGACCACCTCCACCTCGTGCGCGGCCCCGTGCGCCTCGACCACCGGGGCCCCGCCCAGCAGCCGCGCCCACCCCTCGGCGTCGGTCGTCGCGGAGGCCGCCACCAGGCGCAGCCCCGGCCGCAGCAGCTGGCGGACGTCCCACAGGAACGCCGCCGCCGTGTCCGCGTCCAGGTGCCGCTCGTGGCACTCGTCGAGCACCACCACGTCGACGCCGGCCAGCTCCTGGTCCCGCTGCAGCCGCTGCAGCAGCACGCCCGTGGTGACCACCTCCACGCGCGTGCGCCGCCCGACGACCCGCTCCCCGCGCACGGTGTACCCGACGCTGTCGCCGGTCCGCTCGCCCAGCAGCCACGCCATCCGCCGGGCCGCCGCCCGCGCCGCGATCCGCCGCGGCTCGGCGACGACCACCCGCCGCGCGGGCGCCTCGCCGAGCAGCCCCGCCAGGGCCAGGGGCACCAGGGTCGTCTTGCCGGTGCCGGGCGGCGCGACGAGGACGGCGGTGCCGTGCGTCTCCAGGGCGTCGTCCAGAGCGGGCAGGGCGGCGCGTACGGGCAGGGCGTCCAGGGCGTCGTAACGGATCACGCCCCCAGTGTCGTACGTCCCCCGGACCCGCCCGCCCGCGCGCGGGCCCCTCCGGCCCCGCGCGCGGGCGGAGGCCGGTCCCGCTCGTGCCCCAGGGTCAGTCCCGCTCGCACACGAAGATCGCGGTCCCCGGGATCAGGGCCCCGCGCAGCGGCGACCAGCCGCCCCACTCCGAGGTGTTCCAGGCGGGCCACTCCGGCTCCACCAGGTCTACCAGCCGGAAGCCGCAGGCCACGACGTCCCGCACCCGGTCGCCCAGTGTCCGGTGGTGCTCGACGTACACCGCGCGGCCCCGCTCGTCCTGCTCGACGTAGGGCGTGCGGTCGAAGTAGGAGGCGGACACCGTCAGTCCCTCGGGTCCCGGCTCGTCCGGGAACGCCCAGCGGATCGGATGGGTGACCGAGAACACGAAACGCCCGCCCGGCCGCAGCACCCGGCGCACCTCCCGCAGCACCAGCCGCGGATCCGCCACGAACGGCAGCGCCCCGTACGCCGAGCACGCCAGGTCGAAGGAGCCGTCCGCGAAGGGCAGCGCCCCCGCGTCGGCGCACACCAGCGGGAACGACCCGCCGATGCGCAGCGCGTGCTGCAGCTGCCGGTGCGAGATGTCCAGGGCCACCGGGCGCGCGCCCCGGCCGGCGAGCCAGCGCGAGCACTGGGCCGCGCCCGCGCCGATCTCCAGGACGTCCCGGCCCTTCAGCTCCTCCGGCGGGCCGAGCAGCCCGGCCTCCACCTCGTCCAGCCCCTCCGGGCCCCACACGAAGCGGTCGTCGCCGAGGAAGGTGCCGTGCTCGGTCTGGTACTCGTCCGCGTTGCGGTCCCACCAGCCCCGGTTGGCCCGGGCGCTCTCCGCGACGTCGGCGGCGCGCCGGGTGGCTTCCGGTTCGGGCGCTTCGGGCTCTTGGATGATCGGCTCCCTCGTCGTACTCTTCCGTCCGACCCGCCGCCACGGGGGTCGCAAAAGGGGGCATTGCGCGTTCGGGTGTCCCCGGCCGGCAGGTCCTGTGCCGGTTATGCGGGGATCCGCCCCGGGTGTGCGGCTTCGCGCATTGACCCCGCCCGGCTGCCCCCGTATGCTACAAGTTGCGCTGCGGGCCTGCGCACCTCAGACGTAGCAGGCTGCGCTCGCATCTGTTGTATGTCCCCTCGGTTGTCGAGGCGCCATCACCAGTTCTCTGGTGAGGCGCTTCCTTGGCTGTCCGGCTTCTGCAGAGCGAAACGGGCTCCAGCGTGAGCAGTACCTACGACTTCAATGTCCGTACCGGAGCCCTTTTCCACATGACGAGCAGCACCGAGACCACCGCTTCCACCCCGCAGGTAGCGGTCAACGACATCGGTAACGAGGAAGCGTTCCTCGCAGCGATCGACGAGACGATCAAGTACTTCAACGACGGCGACATCGTCGACGGCGTCATCGTGAAGGTCGACCGGGACGAGGTCCTGCTCGACATCGGTTACAAGACCGAAGGTGTCATCCCGAGCCGCGAACTCTCGATCAAGCACGACGTCGACCCGAACGAGGTCGTCGCCGTCGGCGACGAGATCGAGGCCCTGGTCCTCCAGAAGGAGGACAAGGAAGGCCGCCTGATCCTCTCGAAGAAGCGCGCCCAGTACGAGCGTGCCTGGGGCACCATCGAGAAGATCAAGGAAGAGGACGGCATCGTCACCGGTACCGTCATCGAGGTCGTCAAGGGTGGTCTCATCCTCGACATCGGCCTCCGCGGCTTCCTCCCGGCCTCCCTGGTCGAGATGCGCCGCGTCCGCGACCTCCAGCCCTACGTGGGCAAGGAGCTCGAGGCGAAGATCATCGAGCTGGACAAGAACCGCAACAACGTGGTCCTGTCCCGCCGTGCCTGGCTGGAGCAGACCCAGTCCGAGGTCCGCCAGACCTTCCTCACCACCCTCCAGAAGGGCCAGGTGCGGTCTGGTGTCGTGTCCTCCATCGTCAACTTCGGTGCCTTCGTGGACCTGGGTGGTGTCGACGGTCTGGTCCACGTCTCCGAGCTGTCCTGGAAGCACATCGACCACCCGTCCGAGGTCGTCGAGGTGGGCCAGGAGGTCACCGTCGAGGTCCTCGACGTCGACATGGACCGCGAGCGCGTCTCCCTGTCGCTGAAGGCGACCCAGGAAGACCCGTGGCAGCAGTTCGCCCGCACCCACCAGATCGGCCAGGTCGTGCCCGGCAAGGTCACGAAGCTGGTTCCGTTCGGTGCGTTCGTCCGCGTGGACGAGGGCATCGAGGGTCTGGTCCACATCTCCGAGCTGGCCGAGCGCCACGTGGAGATCCCGGAGCAGGTCGTCCAGGTCAACGACGAGATCTTCGTCAAGGTCATCGACATCGACCTGGAGCGTCGCCGGATCTCGCTGTCCCTGAAGCAGGCCAACGAGTCCTTCGGTGCCGACCCGACCGCTGTCGAGTTCGACCCGACCCTGTACGGCATGGCCGCGTCCTACGACGACCAGGGCAACTACATCTACCCCGAGGGCTTCGACCCGGAGACCAACGACTGGCTGCCGGGCTACGAGAAGCAGCGCGAGGAGTGGGAGCGCCAGTACGCCGAGGCGCAGGCCCGCTTCGAGCAGCACCAGGCGCAGGTCATCAAGTCCCGCGAGGCGGACGCCCAGGCCGCTGCCGAGGGTGGCGAGGCCGCCGCTCCGGCCGCGTCCGGCGGTTCGTACTCCTCCGAGGGCGGCGACAGCTCCGGCGCCCTGGCCTCGGACGAGGCGCTGGCCGCGCTGCGCGAGAAGCTGGCCGGCGGCCAGAGCTGATCCCCTCCGCAGGGAGCCTCAGCCGCTGAGACCCGGCCGATGACCGAGGGCCCGTACCCCCCGTGGGGTACGGGCCCTCGGCGCGTCCGCGTCCACCGGTGTCCGCGGCGGGACCGGGGCCGCGTCCCCTCCGCGCGCGCGTGCGGCCGCCGCGATCCGTCACGCACCGCGACGGCACAGGAAACGCGGGTGGGGAGAGCCTGACCAGGGGCGGGGGAGGGGAATGCCCGCACCCCTGATCATGTTGTTCGGTACGGACACGAGGAGGAGCGGTCACAGTGCTTGATCCGCAGGGTTTGTACGCATGGGAGCCGAAGGGGCTTGCCGTCGTCGACATGGCGCTCGCCCAGGAATCGGCCGGACTTGTCATGCTCTACCACTTCGACGGATACATCGACGCGGGTGAGACCGGCGACCAGATCGTCGACCGGATGCTCGACTCGCTGCCCCACCAGGTCGTCGCCCGGTTCGACCACGACCGGCTCGTGGACTACCGCGCGCGTCGCCCGCTGCTCACCTTCAAACGCGACCGCTGGACCGGCTACGAGGAGCCCGCCATCGAGGTGCGGCTCGTCCAGGACGCCACCGGAGCGCCCTTCCTGCTGCTGTCCGGACCCGAGCCGGACGTGGAGTGGGAGCGGTTCGCCGCGGCCGTCCAGCAGATCGTCCAGCGGCTCGGCGTCCGCCTGTCCGTGAACTTCCACGGCATCCCCATGGGCGTGCCGCACACCCGCCCCGTCGGCCTCACCCCCCACGGCAACCGCACCGACCTCGTCCCGGGGCACCGCAGCCCCTTCGAGGAGGCGCAGGTGCCCGGCAGCGCCGAGTCCCTCGTCGAGTACCGGCTGATGGAGGCCGGACAGGACGTCCTGGGCGTCGCGGCGCACGTGCCGCACTACATCGCCCGCTCCCCCTACCCGGACGCGGCGCTGACCGTCCTGGAGGCCATCACGGCGGCCACCGGCCTGGTCCTGCCCGGCATCGCGCACGCGCTGCGCACCGACGCGTACCGCACGCAGCTGGAGATCGAGCGGCAGATCCGGGAGGGGGACGAGGAGCTCACCGCGCTCGTCCAGGGCCTGGAGCACCAGTACGACGCCGCCGCCGGGGCCGAGACCCGGGGCAACATGCTCGCCGAGCCCGTCGACATCCCGTCCGCGGACGAGATCGGACGCGAGTTCGAGAAGTTCCTGGCGGAGCGGGAAGGCGACAACTAGCCCCCGAACCGGGGGATAGCCCCCGAGCCGGAGGCCGGCGAGCCGGGGGACCGGCGGCCTCCCGGCCGGCCCGGTCCCGCCGGACGCCCGGCCGGCGCCGGGCCCTAAGCTTCCGTCCATGCTGAAGGTGGGCCTGACCGGCGGGATCGGCGCCGGCAAGAGCGAGGTGTCGCGGCTGCTCGTGGAGTGCGGAGCCGTGCTGATCGACGCGGACCGCATCGCACGCGAGGTCGTGGCACCGGGCACGCCCGGTCTCGCCGCGGTCGTCGACGCCTTCGGCAAGGAGGTGCTCACCGGGGACGGCAGCCTGGACCGGCCCAGGCTGGGCTCGATCGTGTTCTCCGACCCGGAGAAGCTGGCCGTCCTGAACTCGATCGTGCACCCCCTGGTGGGCGCCCGCTCCCGCGAGCTGGAACAGGCCGCCGCCGAGGACGCCGTCGTCGTCCACGACGTCCCGCTCCTCACGGAGAACGGCCTGGCACCGCTGTACGACGTCGTGGTCGTCGTCGACGCCGATCCCGCCACCCAGCTCGACCGGCTGGTCCGGCTGCGCGGCATGACCGAGGAGGACGCACGCGCGCGCATGGCCGCGCAGGCGACGCGCGAGCGGCGCCGGGAGATCGCGGACATCGTGATCGACAACGACGTACCGCTGGAGCAGCTGGAGCGGCGCGTGCGGGAGGTCTGGGCCGAGCTGGTCCGCCGGGCGAGCTCGCCCCGGGAATAGCGCCCCTTCCCGCGGGCGTTGAATCCGGTCAGCAAGGGAAGGACTCTGCCGTGCCCGAGACCAGCGGTTCGACCGGACGCACCCCGGAGACGCACGTCATCGACTTCCGTGCCGCCGAGCGACTGCTCGCCGCGCGGGACCCGCGGGGCGCGGTGAAGCTGCTCGACGGAGTCATCGCCGCCCACCCGGAGAACACCGCGGCGCGGCTGCTGCGCGCGCGGGCCTTCTTCGCCGCCGCCCAGCTCCGGCCCGCCGAGCTGGAGTTCACCATCGTCCTGGAGCGGGAGCCGGACAACGCGTTCGCGCACTTCGCGCTCGCCCGCACCTACGAGCGCCAAGGGCGCCCCGACCAGGCCCGGCGCCACTTCCGCCTGGCCGCCGCGCTGGACCCCAACCCGCAGTACCTGCAGCGGGCCCGCTTCGACTCCTGAGCGCCGGCCGGCGCCCGATCCCGCGCCCTTTCACGGGCGGTCAGCGGGCTTCGGGACGGCCCCCG
The DNA here is from genome assembly GCF_039533365.1 of Streptomyces glaucus. Taxonomy (NCBI): domain Bacteria; kingdom Bacillati; phylum Actinomycetota; class Actinomycetes; order Kitasatosporales; family Streptomycetaceae; genus Streptomyces; species Streptomyces glaucus. The sequence goes on along the minus strand of NZ_BAAATK010000007.1, from coordinate 102,976 downwards.
GGTCCCCGCATGATCTCCAGCCCGCGCAGACGTTCCAGCTCGCGGCGGTCCCGCTTGGTCGGGCGGCCCGCGCCGCGGTCGCGGATGCCGATCGGGGCGACCGCCTCGCGGGGCGGGGGCGGCGGGGAGTTGTCGACGTAGCACTGGGCGGCCACCGGGGCGCCGACCCGCTTGCGGATCAGCCGCTTGACGACGACGATCCGTTCGCGGCCCTCGTGTCGCAGCCGCACCTCGTCGCCGATGCGCACGGAGTGCGCGGGCTTCACCCGCTCGCCGTTGACCCGGACGTGACCGCCCCGGCAGGCGGTCGCGCCGAGGGAGCGGGTCTTGACCAGGCGTACGGCCCAGATCCAGCTGTCGATGCGGACGTTCTCGCCGTTCTTCGGGGCGGCCGCCTCGGCGGCGGCCACCGCGGCGGCGACCTTGGGGTCGACGGCCGTCGCGTCCCCGGTCCCGTCCCCGCCCATGCCGCCTGTGTCCTGGTCACGCTCGGAAGCCATGCCCCCGACCTTAGCCTCCGGGCGGCCCTCCCGGAGCGGCCGGACGCGGGGACGGGGCGGGCCGGTGGCCGGCTCCCGGGCGCGGTTCCCCTCCTGAGCTGTGCGTTCGCAGTCCTCCGGGCCGCGTCGCGGGGCTCTACGGTTGAGACATGGACGCCACCGGACCCCACGGACCCGCCGACTCCGCCGGACCCGCCGGACCCGCCGGGCTGGCCGGGCTCGACCGGCGCATCGCGGACTGCCGGGCCTGCCCCCGGCTGGTCGCCTGGCGCGAGGAGGTGGCGCGCACCCGGCGGGCCGCCTTCGCGGACTGGAGGTACTGGGGCCGGCCGGTGCCGGGATTCGGGCCGGCGGACGCCCGGCTGCTGATCGTCGGGCTCGCCCCGGCGGCGCACGGCGGGAACCGCACGGGCCGGATGTTCACCGGGGACCGCTCCGGGGACGTGCTGTACCAGGCGCTCCACGACGTGGGACTCGCCTCGCAGCCCGCCTCCGTCGCCGCCGACGACGGCCTGGAGCTGTACGGTGTCCGCGTCACCGCGCCGGTGCACTGCGCCCCGCCCGCCAACAAGCCCACCCCCGGGGAGCGGGACACCTGCCGCCCCTGGCTCGTGCAGGAGCTGCGGCTGCTGCGGCCGACGCTGCGGGCCGCGGTCGTGCTCGGCGCCTTCGGCTGGCAGGCCGCGCTGCCCGCCTTCGCCGCGGCGGGGTGGACCGTGCCGAGGCCCCGGCCCGCCTTCGCGCACGGGGCGCGGGTCCGCCTCGACGGCCTCGACCTCTTCGGGTGCTTCCACGTCAGCCAGCGCAACACGTTCACGGGCCGGCTCACCCCCGCGATGCTGCGGGAGGTGCTGCGCACGGCGGCCGGGGCGGCGGGACTGCCCCACGGGACCCCGGCCCCGCCCCCCGGCCCGGCCGTAGAGGGGGCGACGGGCTGTAAAGGGGACGACGGGCCGTAAAGGGAGCGACGGGAGGGCCGCGGGAGCGTTACGTTGCGCGGATGGGCCTGTATCCGGAGACCGAACCGTACGCGCACGGCATGCTCGACGTCGGTGACGGCAACCGCGTGTACTGGGAGACCTGCGGGAATCCGCGCGGCAAGCCCGCGGTGGTGCTGCACGGCGGGCCCGGGTCGGGCTGCACGCCGTACTTCCGGAGGTTCTTCGACCCGGAGGCGTACCGGATCGTGCTGTTCGACCAGCGGGGGTGCGGGCGTTCGACACCGCACGCGAGCGCGCACGAGACCGACATGAGCGTCAACACCACCGCCCGTCTCCTGGCCGACCTGGAGCTGCTGCGGCGTCACCTGGGCGTCGAGCGGTGGCTGGTGTGGGGCGGCTCGTGGGGGTCGGTGCTGGGACTGCGGTACGCGCAGACGCACCCCGGGGTCGTGTCCGAGCTGGTCCTCACCGGGGTCGCGACCGGCTCCGCCGCGGAGGTGGAGCTGCTGACCAGAGGGCTGGGGAAGATCTTCCCGGAGGCCTTCGAACGGTTCCTCGCCGCGCTGCCCCCGGACGAGCGCGACGGCGACCTCGCCGCCGCGTACAACCGGCTGCTGGAGTCGCCCGACCCCGAGGTGCGGGCGCGGGCGGCCCGGGCCTGGACGGACTGGGAGACGGCGATCGTCCCGGCGCCGCCGCGCTCGGTGGCGCGCTACGAGGACCCCGTCTTCCGGCTGGGCTTCGCCCGCACGGTCACCCACTACTTCGGCAACGGCCACTTCCTCGGCGAGGGGAACGACGAGGGCGTCGTCCTGCGCGACGCCCACCTCCTCCGGGGCATCCCCGGCACGCTGGTGCAGGGCAGTCTCGACTTCGGCAACCTGCTCGGCGTCGTCTGGCGGCTCCACCACGCCTGGCCCGGCAGCGAGCTGATCGTCGTCGACGACGCCCGGCACGGCGCGGGGGAGCCGGGGGTGCCGGAGGCGCTGGTGGCGGCGACGGACCGGTACGCCGAGTAGCCGACGGGCCGGGGCCTGCCGGGAACCGGGCCGGGCGCCCCCGCGCCCCGAGGAGGCCCGGCTCCTGCCGCCCCGGCCGGCGGCCGGGGCCGTTTCCGGGCACGGTGCGCCGCGCGTCGCGGAGCGGGTGGTGAGGCGCCGCCGCACCGCCGTACGCTTCCGGTGACGATGCCCCGCCCCCCTCGACGCCGGAGCCGTACAGTGCCCTCGTCCGCGGACCACGCCGCCTTCCTCGACGCCGTCGCCGACCGCCTCGCCGCGCTCCCCGGCGTCCGGGCCGTCGCTCTCGGCGGCTCCCGCGCCCAGGGCACCGAGCGGCCCGACAGCGACTGGGACCTGGCGGTCTACTACCGGGGCGGCTTCGACCCCGCCGATCTGCGCGCCGTCGGCTGGGAGGGCGAGGTCTCGGGGATCGGCGACTGGGGCGGCGGCGTCTTCAACGGCGGCGCGTGGCTGACGATCGACGGGCGGCGGGTCGACGTCCACTACCGCGACCTCGACGTGGTGGAGCACGAACTGGCGGAGGCGGAGGCGGGCCGCTTCCGCGTCGAGCCGCTGCTGTTCCACCTGGCCGGCATCCCCAGCTACCTGGTCGTCGCCGAACTCGCCGTCAACCGGGTGCTGCGGGGCGCGCTGCCCCGCCCGGCCGCCTATCCGCCGGCCCTGCGCGAGTCCGCTCCCGCGCACTGGCACGGCCTGGCCGCCGCCACCCTCTCCTACGCCGAGGCCGGCCACGCCCCGAAGGGCGCCCTCGCCCAGGTCGCGGGCGCCGTCGCGGTGGCCGCGACGCAGACCGCGCACGCGGTGCTGGCGGCGCGCGGGGAGTGGGTGACGAACGAGAAGGGGCTCGTCGGGCGGGCCGGGCTGGCCGAAGTCGACGCCCTCGTGGGCGGTCTGACGCCCGATCCGGAGGGGCTGGCCCGGGCCGTGGCCGGGGCCGGGGCGCTTCTGGGGCGGGCCGTGGAGGCGGCCCGGCGGCGCTGACGGGGAGGAGCGCGCTTCCCCGCGGCCCCCGCACCCGCCCGGCCGCGGACCCGGTCGCCGGGAGCGGGGCCGCCGGCGGACGGCACCGCGTCAGTGCCGGGCGAACTGGACGCGGGCCGGCTGGACGACGTCCGGCCGCACGGGGATGCCGTCGACGGTCAGCTGCTCCCCGTAGATGTCGGTGAGCCTGACGGGGCCGCCGCAGCCGGCGCCGTCGGGGGAGAGGAAGTAGTTGTACTCGGTGCGGGTCAGCCGGCGCCAGCCGCCGCCGGTGCCGACCTCCAGCCGGGCCAGCGGGTTGCGGTGGCCGATCGCCTGGATGCCGCACCAGTGACTGCTGGAGCCGGTCTTGTAGCGGAGGGAGATCGTCCCGGACGTGCCGGGGCTCACCAGGCTCCAGGTGACCGCGATCCGGCCGGCGGACAGATCGGCGAGCTCGGCGAAGGCCTGCTTGCCGAGGTCGAGTTGTCCGGGTGCGCAGGGCAGGGGGCACTCGTCGGTGATCCGGACCGTGACGGAGGCGCCGCCCGCGCGGACGAGCACGTACGCCCCGCACGCCTTGGACGTCTCGTAGTCGGCGGTGTTCATCGCCGCGACCATGAGGTCGCGGCTCGGGCCGTACAGGCAGGCCCCGTCGCCGTCGGCGTCGTAGTGGGTGGCGACCCCGTCGCGGACGGCCCCGGGCTCGATCCTCCCGGCCAGCGGCGCCGCGGCGGCCGGACGTGCGGCGGGGGTGGGGGTGCCGGCGGGCGACGGCCGCGCCGACGCGGTGGTCGCGGCCGGCGCCGGGGTGCCGGTGGCGGGCGCCGGGGCCGGGGACGCCGCGGACGGTATCGGCTCCGTCGCCGCGGACGGGGCGCTCTGCCGGGTGGCGGTGGCGGGCGGGGCCGCGACCCGCACGGTGTCCGGCCCGCCGGCAGGGCGGAACGCCACCGCCAGGGACACGAGGAGCCCGGCGGTGGCCGCGGCGACGGCGCAGACCACGGCGGTGCGCCGCGTGCGGCGGGGGCGGCGGTGGGAGGGGGATGCCACGGGCGGGTCCTTACGTGGTTCGGGGGAACGCGCGCTTTCGGACCGTCAGTGGCCGCCGGGGCCGGAAAGGTTGCCGCGGCTTCGGCGGCGGCGGTGCGGACGGAGCTCCGCCCGCACCGCCCTGCCGGGAGCCGCCCTGCCGGGGGCCGCCCGGCCGGCGCGGCCCCGCCCGTGCCCGGCGGCGCGCGGTCACGGGGCACGGGCAGGTCCGCGCCGACCGGCGGCCGAGCGTCACCTCGGCGAAACAGCCGCGTTCCCTCCGTCTGCCTTTCCGCACCTACGGTGGAGCCCACCGCCCGGTCACCGTCGCCCGACAGCACGTCACGCCCCCGGCCGGACGACAGGAGCCCCGTGTCCCGCAGCGCCGCCCCCGCACTCCCGCCCTGGCTCGCCCACCCCCTGCGCGTGCAGCGCGGACCCGTCCCCTGGAGCGCGGTCACGCGGGGGGCGCTGGCCGCCGGGCCGCTGCTCCTGGTCGCCGTCCTGGCCGGCCGCGCCTCCCTCGGCGTCGTCGCCGCCGTCGCCGCCCTGTTCGCCGGGATCAACGACCGGCCGGGCGGCCGGCGGGCCTGTGTCGAGCGGATCGGGACGCCCGCGCTGGCGGGCGCCCTCGGTTTGCTCGCCGGGACGTATGCCGGTCAGCACATGGGGGCCGTACCGCTGACCCTGCTGTTCACCGGGCTCGGGTTCGTCGGCGGCGGCGTCAGCGCCGCCGGGCCCGTGGCCTCCGCGGCGGGGACGCAACTGCTCGTCGCCGCCGCCGTGGGAGCCGGGATGCCGCTGCCGGACCCCGGGTGGGAACGGGCGCTCGCCTTCCTCGCGGGAGCCGGATGGCTGCTGGCGCTGCGGCTGGCGCTGCCGACGCCCGGCTCGCCCGCCCGCGACTTCCGGTTCGCCGGGGAGCGGGAGGCGGTGGCCCGCGTGTACGACGCGATCGCCGCGCTCCTCGCCGCCGCCGGCGGGCCCGACGCCACCCGGCGCCGCGCCGCGCTCACCGCCGCCCTCGACCACGCGCAGGACGCGCTGGCCGGGCCCCGGCTGCGGCGGTACGCCTCCGCCGCGGCCGAGCGGCGGCTGCACGCGCAGTACGCCGCCGCGCTGCCTCTCGCCGGGGTCGCCGCCGGGCTCGCCTGGGCGGCCGGCGCCGTGCCCGCCCGCGCCTGGGCGGGGCCCCGGCGTCTGGCCGTCGCCGTACGCGGCAACACGCACAGCGGGCCGCTGCCCGCCCCCGCCCGCTCGGCGCCCGCCCTGCGCGCCCTCGACGACGCCCTCCTGGACCGCACGGAGGCCTTCGACCGGGCCGCGGGCGGCGACCTGCACACCCGCAGGCGGTCCCTCGGCTCCCTCGCCCGCACCGTTGCCGGCGCCGCCGGGCGGGAGTACGGGCTGCGCGTCGCGCTGTGCTTCGGTGCCGGGGCCGCCGTCGCCCAGGTCCTGCACCACGCCCGCTGGTACGGGCAGCACGCGCACTGGTACTGGCTCCCCGCCACCGTCGTCTTCCTGGTCAAGCCCGATCTCGGGCCCCTCGTCTCGCGCGTGCTGTGCCGCGCGGCCGGGACCGTGCTCGGGGCCCTCCTCTTCGCCGGGTTCGCCGCGGTGCTGCCCCGGCCGGACGGACTGATCGCGCTCGTCGCCGTCAGCGGCGCGCTGATCCCCGTCGCCACCCGGCACTTCGCCGCCCAGACCGCCGTCGTCACCGTGCTGGTCCTGGCCCTGGTGATGGCCGGCGGGGAGCCGCAGGCCTCCGCCGCCCGGATCGGCGAGACCCTGCTGGCCTGCGCCATCGTGCTGATCGTCGGGCATCTGCCGGTGCCGGGGCGGCACGGCGGGGGCGTACGCGCCCGGCTCGCGGCGGCGGGCGGCGCCGCCCGGGCCTACCTGGCCCACGTGCTGAGCGAGTCCGACGACCGCGCCACCCGCTGGCGGCTGCGCCGCGAGGCCTACCGCGCGCTCGCCGAGGCCCGTGGCGCCATCGCCCTCGCCGGTGCCGAGCTCCCCGCGCTCGCCCGGCACGCCGAGGGCGCGGACGAGGTGGCCGCCGTCCTCGAACGGCTCGTCGACACCACCACCGCCTGCGCCGTCCACCTCGACGACACCGGCCGGCTCACGCCCCGGCACGTCGAGCGGCTCGCCGAACTGCGGGACGAGCTCGCCCACCGGCGCGAGCGCCTGGGACCGCGGCTGCCGGAACCGCCGCTCGCCGGGTAGCCGGACGGACGGCTGACCGGGCGGGCGGCCGGACGGGCGGATCCCCGGGCCGGGGGCAGGCGGGCAGCCGGGCCGGGGCATCCCCGTGGCCCTCACCGGTCCGTGCCCCGGCCCGCGCACGACCTCGCCGCCCTCGCGCGCGGCACCCGTCGCAGGGCGGGCGCCCCGGGCGGAGGGGAGAACCCGAGGGGCGCGTGTCGGCTCCCGGGGGGCCTGCGGGAAATGAGCGCACCCACCGCAACGACCGGTACCCGTCGCGTTACCGAGGGTGAGGAAAACGGTCAATGAGCCGAGACGTTTCTCACACGTGGGGGTGAACAGGTGTCAACTACGTCTCAGTACCGTCACTTCGCGAGGCGTTCACCCCATGGTTGACGTTTAACTCTACGAGGACATCGCTACAGGGAGGTGCAGGGTGAACGGGCGAACGGTGCTCGAACGCTTTCCCGCCGGAGGGCCGCGCGGGTCGTGGCCGGCGGAGGAGTTCGCGCACGCGCGGCGTCTGGAGGGCCTGCCCGCCGAGGTGGTCATGGACCTCGCGACGGACATGTTCCTGGTGATCGTCCGCAGCGGCGACAGCGCGGCCGACGCCACCGCGTGAGTCCGCTCCGGCCGGGTCAGCCCGCCTTCGGGGCGGGGACCCGCGTGAACTGCTCCGCCTGGAGGGAGTACAGCTCCGCGTAGACGCCGCCGGAGGCGAGCAGCTCGTCGGGGGTGCCCGACTCCACGAGCCGCCCCTGGTCCAGGACGTGCACCAGATCGGCGTGCCGCACCGAGGCCAGCCGGTGGGTGATGAGGACCACCGTCTGGCCGCTGCCGGCCAGGGCGCGGATCTTCTCGAAGACCTCCAGCTCGGCCCGGGCGTCCAGCGCGGCCGTCGGCTCGTCGACGATCAGGATGCGCCCGCGCCGGTACGCGGCACGGGCGATCCCCAGCCGCTGCCACTGGCCGCCGGACAACTGGTGCCCGCCGCTGAAGTTGCGGGCCAGCAGCGTGTCCAGGCCGCGCGGCAGGTCGGCCACCACGTCCTGTGCCCCCGCCTCGGCGATCGCGGCCAGCAGGCGTTCCTCGCTCAGCGGCGCCGAGGAACGGCCCACGGCGACGTTCACCCGGGCCGTGAACGGCCACCGTTTGAAGTCCTGCGCCACCATCGCGATGCGCTCGGCGATCTGGTGCCGGTCCGCGGTCGCCGCGTCGACCCCGTCCCACAGGATCCGGCCCCGGTCCGGGGTGTACAGCCCGGCGAGCAGCTTGACCAGGGTCGTCTTCCCGGAGCCGTTCTCGCCGACGAGCGCCACGATCCGGCCGAGGGGGAGGGTGAGGCTGATGTCGTCGAGGGCGGGGCGGGCGGAGTCGCCCGGGTAGCGGAACGTCACGTTCTCGAAGCGGATCTCCTTCGGATCCTCCGGCAGCGGCTGCCCGCCGGCCGGGATCGCCCGCTCCGCCGCCTCGGTGTACAGCCGCTCCAGGTCGCCGACGAACAGGGCCTCCTCGTGCAGCGCGTTCACCTCGACGACGAGGGTGTCGAGGCTCTGCGAACCGGTGCGGATCGCGATCACCGCCGTGCCCGCCACCGACAGCGCCATCGCCCCCGCCAGCAGCAGCCCGCCGAGCGTGGCGTACGTCGCGACCGTCGCCAGGCCCGTCCAGGCCGCGGCGATCAGACCGGTACGGGCCGCCAGCCGGGCCAGCCGGGCCTGCTCGGCCTCCGCCGTCTCCGACATCGCGCGGAAGTGCCGCAGCAGGAACGCGCCCACCCCGTGGACCCGGATCTCCGGGGCCGCCTCCGGCTCGATCAGCAGGTTGCCCAGCAGCCGGCCCGCCCGCGCGTGCTGCACCCAGGCGTGGAAGGACTCGTACCGCCGGCGGGCGACGGTCAGCGCGCTCCAGGCGCTCGGCAGGGTCATCGTCACCAGCAGCGGCAACAGCGCCGGGTGCAGCACGGTCAGCACGCCGGCCGCCGCGACCAGCGAGATCATCGCGTTGATCACCCGCGTCCCGTACATGATCATCCGGCGGGCGGAGGCGGCGCCGTACTGGGCGGTGTCCAGCAGCTTGTGGAAGGCGTGGTCCTCGATCGCGGACAGCTCCACGGCCGCCGCCCGCTCCAGGTACAGCTCGGTCGCCACCCGCTCCACCTTGGGCTCCAGACGCCCGGTGACGTATGTGGTCGCGGCCCGCAGCAGCGCCGCGACCAGCATCACGGCGGCGACGGTGACCAGCGCGGGGACCGCTCCGCGCAGCCGCCCTTCGATCGGGCCGTCCGCCATCAGCCGGCCCAGCACGCTGTTGACCGCGAGCAGGGCCACCGCCTGCGCCGCGCCCCGGCCCGCCTCGGCGGCCAGCACGGTCCGCGTGGCGCGCCGGTCGGCCTGCCGGGCGAGCCGGAGGCTGGCGGCCAGCAGGGACGGCAACCGGGAGATCATGGCCCGGAAGCTCAGTTCCAGGAACGCGTCGGCGTGCTGGTTCCAGCCCATGTCGTAGCGCAGCGGACCGCCGAACAGCAGCCGCTCGGACTCGGACACTCCGGGTGCGCCCGCGTCGCGTGTCTTTCCCACCGTGGACCTCCCGCGCTCGTGGACGAACGGCCACTATCGCGGGGCGGGGGGCCGCTGGGCAGGGCGCAGGCGGGGGAGTCCGAAGCGCGCGGGCGCACGCCGACGGGAGCGGGGTCCGGGGCCCGGCGGGCGGCCGGTCGGGGGCCGCGAAGGGGGCCTCGGAGGGGCGGGAGGGCTCCTCGGAGGCGGGGGAAGGGTGCGCGGGGGTGAGGGGAGGGTGCGCGGGGGCGGGCGAGGCGGTGGGACGCGCGGGACGGCCGGCCGGAAAGTTACGCGCTGACCGGCCGCGACCACGTGGGGACCGTCCCGACGACCCGGCACAGGGCCAGGTAGAGCGGGATCGGCGGGGTGTACGGGAGCGCGTCCTCGGAACGGTGGACCAGACCGGGCGGGTCGGAGGCGTCCGGCAGGACCGCGCCGGTGACGTACCGGGCGGGCGCCGGCCACTCCAGGGCGTAGTCGGAGTCGGACGGAACGATCCACCACCAGTGCGCCTCGTCGGCGTACACGCATCCCGCGCGCGGCAGCCGGGGCAGCACCAGCGGGCCCAGGCGGGCGGGCGCCACCACCGCGTCGAAGCCCAGCGGGGTGGTCATCCCCTCGGGCACGGGCAGCCGCCGGGGCGCCGCCGGGCCGCCCTGCCCGCGCCGGAGGCGGACCAGCGTGTCCAGGGTGAGCGCCCGGCCGCCGGACGCAGCCCTCACTCCCATGCGGCCCTCGTCTCCTGGCGTGCCGGCATCCTCCGGTGCGGCTGGGCCCTGTGGTGCGCCCGGGCTTCCCGGTGCGTCCGGTCCTCCCGAGGTTCCCGCTCCTCCCGCTGAGCCCGGTCCTCCTGAGGCGTCCGCGTTTTCCGGTGCGCCCGGTCCTCCCGGGGCGTCCGCGCTTCCCGTTGCGCGTGGTCTTCCGGGGATGCGTGCGATTCCCGTCGTGTCCGGTCCTCCCGGGGCCTCCGCGTCTCCTGCCCGTCGCCCGGGCCGCCGGGCGTGCCGGGCTTGGCGGGGGCGCCCCAGCCCAGGTCGTCGCGGGGGCCGGCCGGGCCGCCGGAGTCGTCGGCCCGGCGGGGGAGGTCCGCCCAGACCAGGAGCCCGGGGCCCTGCTCCTGGGCGCCCCAGGCACGGCACAGGGCGTCGACGAGAAGCAGCCCCCTGCCGTGTTCCTCCTCGGGCCGCTGCCGGGCCGAGGCCTGCGGCCGGCCCGGTGCGCAGCCCTCGTCGCGCACGGCTATGCGCACCAGGTCGTCACCGTCGTGCAGCTCGCACACGATGTGACGGCTCGCGGTGTGCACGATCGCGTTGGTGACCAGCTCGGAGACCACCAGGGCCGCGGTGTCGCAGGTGTCCTCGCACACCGACCAGCCGGACAGCCGGGCGCGCGTCAGACGTCTGGCCTGTGCGGGAGAGCCCGGGTGAGCGGCCAGTTCGAAGCGGAACCGGCGCTGGGCGGTGGCCCCGGCGGGACCGGCTCCCGTCGCGGCACCGAGGCCGGGACGGCCTGCGGCGGCGTCTGTTCCTAAGGGCGCGGGCGGAATCACGCTTGCCACTATCGCCCCGTCTCGAACACTTGGCAAGTGTCACTCTGAAAATTGCAGAGTGCTGTGTGACTCGGTGAAGGGTCATGGCACACTGCACGCAACAGCACGTCGAGCGGCGCCAATTGAGACCACGGGGAGCCGGCCCCGGCTTTCGAAAAGGTCTTCGAGTGGCGCCGCCGGGCTGTCCGCGCGCGGTGCGCGGCCGGCCCGATGGATTTCTCCTGTGGAGGTGGAGCGTGAGCGAACCGCGGTCCGCGCCGACGGTCGGCCAGGTCGTCCTCGGCCGGCGCCTGCTGGATCTGCGGGAACGCGCCGGGCTCAAACGCGAGGAGGCCGCCCGCGTCCTCCGCGTCGCCCCCGCCACGATCCGCCGCATGGAGATGGCCGAGGTCGCGCTCAAGATCCCGTACCTCCAGCTGCTGCTGAAGGCCTACGGCGTCTCCGACGAGGAGGCCGACGCCTTCGTCCAGCTCGCCGAGGAGGCCAACAGGCCCGGTTGGTGGCAGCGGTTCCACGACATCCTGCCGAACTGGTTCTCCATGTACGTCAGCCTGGAGGGCGCGGCGAGCCTCATCCGCAGCTACGAACCGCACTTCGTCCCCGGGCTGCTGCAGACCGAGGACTACGCGCGTGAGGTGCTGAAGTCGGGCGCCATCGGCCAGACCCGGCCCGAGGACATCGAGCGCCACGTCGCGCTGCGCATGCGGCGCCAGGAACTGCTCACCCGCAAGGACGCGCCCAGGCTGTGGGTCGTGATGGACGAGACCGTACTGCGCCGCCCGGTGGGCGGTCCGGAGGTGATGCGTGCCCAGGTCGACAGACTGCTCGACGCCACGGAGCTGCCCAACGTGACGCTGCAGGTCGCCCCGTTCGCCGACGGGCCGCACCCCGGCACGTACGGGCCCTTCGTGCTGTTCCGATTCCCCATGCCGGAACTTCCGGACATGGTCTACAGCGAGTACCTGACCGGCGCCGTCTACCTGGACGCGCGCGTGGAGGTGGCGACCCACCTCGAGGTCATGGACCGCATGGCGGCGCAGGCCGCCACGGCACATCGCACGAAGGAGATCCTGAAGGATCTCCGCAAGGAGCTGTGAATGGATCGCATCACATCCCAGCACAAGCCGCGGGTCCGCACCGAGCGGATCTACAACGGCATGCCCGCGCGGGAATTGGGCAGCGAGGGCTGGCACAAGCCGTGGAGCGGCGGCAACGGGGGCAACTGCCTGGAGGCGATGAAGCTCGCCGACGGCCGGATCGCCGTACGGCAGTCCACCGACCCCGACGGGCCGGCGCTGATCTACACCTCCGACGAGATGACGGCCTTCATCGAGGGCGCGAAGGCGGGGGTGGCCGACTTCCTGCTGTCCTGAGACGTTTTGTCATCTGTTGAGTTCTGTCGATTCCCTTATGTTGGCACCGAGTTGATCACCGATAACCGCAGACCCTCACGGAGCGCGCCATGACCGGGCAACCCCCCACCGCGATCGACACCAGCAAGCCCCATCCCGCACGGATGTACGACTGGTACCTCGGGGGCAAGGACAACTACCCGGTCGACGAGGAGATGGGCCGGCAGATGCTCGCCCTCGACCCGCGCGTGCCGGTGATGGCGCGGGTCAACCGGGCGTTCATGCACCGGGCCACGCGCTGGCTGGCCGGGAACGGCATACGGCAGTTCCTGGACATCGGCACCGGCATCCCGACCGAGCCCAACCTCCACCAGGTGGCCCAGAAGATCACACCCGACGCGCGCGTCGTCTACTGCGACAACGACCCCATCGTGCTGGCCCACGCGGCGGCCCTGCTGCGCGGCACGCCCGAGGGGGTGACCGAGTACCTGCAGGCCGACGTGCGTGATCCGGACGCGATCGTCGAGGGCGCGAAGAAGGTCCTGGACTTCACCGAACCCGTCGCGCTGTCCCTCATCGCGCTGCTGCACTTCGTCTCCGACGAGGAGGGAGCGCACGACCTGGTCCGCCGGCTGCTGGCCGAACTGCCGTCCGGCAGCTACCTCGTGATGACCCACGCGACCTCCGACTTCACCCCCGAGGAGTCGCGGGCGGCCACCGAGAAGATGAAGGCCGCCGGGGTCACCCTGGCCCTGCGCTCCCGCGAGGAGTTCACCCGCTTCTTCGACGGCCTGGACCTGGTCGAACCGGGCGTCCAGGTGCCCCACCAGTGGCACCCCGAGCTGGGGGAGCCGGTGCCGGGCCAGGACGACGGGGTGATCCCGGGCTACGGGGCGGTGGGGCGGAAGCGCTGAGGCAGCACACCGAGGCACAAGGTGTGGTGACTGCGGCCGGGCTGTGGTTCCCGGCCCGGCCGCAGCCTTTCCTCCGGGACGGCCACGGATCCTCCGGGACGGTCGCAGGCCTCCATGCCGTCCGGCCCAGCCGCACCGCCGGTGACGGGCCCCCGCCGACCGGACCGATGAAGACCGCGGATCCGGGGCCGAGGTCCTGGGGCGTCCACGGGGCTGCGGCCGTGGCGGAGCTCCCCGTCGCGGTCGTCCCCCGCGACCGGCCTGTCCCGTGCGCGTGCCCGGCCGGCCGCGGCGGCCTTTTGGACGCCGCTCCTTCCCCCGCGCGGAGCCCTCGGAGGGGCGCCGAGGGCGGGCGGGCGCGCGGGGAGCCACGGCGCGATCACACGGTCGTGCCCCGGCCGCACGCCGCGGGCCGCTCACACCGTCATGGGCCGGTCGTACGGCCCGATCGGCGCCGGCAGTCGTGAACGTCCGGTCAGGTGGCGGTCGACGGCCGCCGCCACCGCCCGTCCCTCGGCGATCGCCCAGACGATGAGGGACTGCCCGCGGGCGGCGTCCCCCGCGGCGAACACGCCGGGGACGTTCGTGGCGAAGCGGGCGTCCCGCGCGATCGTGCCACGCGGTTCCAGCTCCAGTCCCAGCTGGTCGATGAGCCCGTCCTCCCGGTCCGGCCCGGAGAAGCCGAGGGCGAGCAGCACCAGGTCGGCGGGGAGCGTGCGCCCCGTGCCCGGCACCGGGCGGCGCCGCGCGTCCACCTCCACCAGGTGCAGCGACCGCACCCGCCCGTCCGCGTCCCCGGTGAAACGGAGCGTGGACGCGGCGAACAGGCGCGCGTCCGCGTCCGCCACCGGCGCGGTCCGCAGATCGCGCGCCTCCTCGTGCGCCGCCGACAGCCGGTAGATCCGCGTCGGACACGTCGGCCAGGGCTCCGCCTCCTCGTCGCGCCCGGCGCGCGGCTGGGCGTGGATGTCCAGCTGGGTGACGGACGCGGCGCCTTCCCGCACCGCCGTGCCCAGGCAGTCCGCGCCGGTGTCGCCGCCGCCGACGATGACGACGTGCTTGCCGGCGGCGGACAGCGGGGAGATCTCCAGATCGCCCTCGCACACCCGGTTGGCCAGCGGCAGGTACTCCATCGCCTGGTGGATCCCGGCCAGCTCCCTTCCGGGAACGGGAAGTTCCCGCCGAGCGGTCGCACCGGTGGCGATGACCACGGCGTCGTGGCGCGCCCGCAGCTCGTCGGCGCCGAGGTCCCGCCCGACCGCCGTGGACGTACGGAACTTCGTCCCCTCGGCCCGCATCTGCTCGATCCGCCGCTCCAGATGGTGCTTCTCCATCTTGAAACCGGGGATGCCGTACCGCATCAGCCCGCCGATCCGGTCGTCCCTCTCGTACACCACGACCGTGTGTCCCGCCCGGGTCAGCTGCTGTGCCGCGGCGAGCCCGGCCGGCCCGGATCCGACGACCGCGACCCTCCGCCCGGAGAGCCGGTCCGGCGGGTGCGGCCGGATGAAGCCCTCCTCCCAGGCCCTGTCGGCGACGGCGCACTCGACGTTCTTGATGGTGACCGCGGGCTGGTTGATGGCGAGCACACAGCCCGCCTCGCACGGCGCCGGACACAACCGGCCGGTGAACTCGGGGAAGTTGTCGGTGGCGTGCAGCCGGTCGCTCGCCGCGCGCCAGTCGTCACGGGAGACCAGGTCGTTCCACTCGGGGACGAGATTGCCGAGCGGGCAGGCGTCGTGGCAGAAGGGGATGCCGCAGTCCATGCAGCGGCCGGCCTGCCTGCCGATGATCGGCAGCAGCGCCCCCGGCACGTACACCTCGTCCCAGTCCCGGACCCGCTCCTCGACGGGCCTGCGCGGCCAGTCCTGGCGGGGGGTGGTCATGAAGCCCTTGGGATCGGCCATGGCCGTCTTCCTCACGTCCGCGTGCGGCAGGCCGTGCGTCGTCGGGCGGCACTCCTTCGGCCACGATACGTTCCGCCGGCCACGGACGCAGAGGGCCGGGCAGCGCTTTCCCACAGGCTGGGACGCCCTGCCGCGGCCGCGCCGCCGGGCAGGGGGGAACCGCGCCGGCGCGCGGCCGCCGCCGCGGCCGAGGTGATCGTGCGGACAGCGATCCACAAGGGCCCGCCCGCGCGGGTACGCCACCGGCACGGGGCGCCTCCGGGACGTCCGGGACGAGCACGAGCAGCGCGTCGTCGCGGGCGCTCCGGCGACGGCGGCGAGCCCGGACGAGCCGGACGGGTACCGCGCGCCGCTGCCCAGCGGCTCCCGCGCTCCCCCGACGGATGACCGACGCGACGGACGGGAGGCGGACCCGCGCCGCTCAGCCCCGGCATGTTCCACCCGGCGTGCCCCTCCTCGGCGATCCCCTCCCGCGTCGGCGACAGGCGGACCGGAACGGTCGTCCGCTGTCTGGAAGGCGGCCCGCGCCGCTCCACCGAACTCCGCGCCCCGCCCGGGTCCGTCACTCCCAAGGTCCTCAGCGAGACCCTGCGCGCGAGGGAACGCGACGGCCTGCTCACCCGCACCGCGTACGACGAGCACCCGTCCCGCGCCGAATACACCCTCACCCCTCCCGGCCGCGCCCTCGTCCCCCTCCTCGACGCCGCCCGCGCCTGGAGCGAGACCCGCCTCCCGCAACTGCTCGCCGCCCGCCACGCCCACCGGCGGCACGCGCCCTGACCGGCGGCCGGCGCATCATGGGCGCTGTGCGACTCGAAGCGATCACCTGGGACCGGCTCGGCGACCGACTCGCCGAACGCCTGCTCGACCTGCAGCCGGCCGACGGCAGCCCCTGGCCGCGCGTCGCCTTCGACGGCGCCCCGGCCGCCCGCCCGGGCGACCTCGCCGAACGCGTCTCCGCGGCCCTGCGCATACGCGGACGCCCCTCGCTCGTCGTGGGCGCGGAGGGTTTCCTGCGCCCCGCCTCCCTCCGCCTGGAATACGGCCGCCAGGACGTGGAGGCCTATTACAACGGCTGGTACGACATCAGCGCCCTGTGGCGCGAGGTCTTCGGCCCCCTCGAGCCCGGTGGCGACGGACGTGTGCTGCCCGACCTGTGGGACCCCGTCACCGACCGCGCCACCCGCAGTCCCTACGTCACCCTCCCGCCCGGCGGACTCCTGCTGCTGCACGGACCTTTTCTGCTGCGCCACTGGTTCCCCTTCGATCTGAGCGTCCACGTCCTGCTCTCCCAGAGCGCTCTGCGCCGCCGCACCCCCGAGGCCGAGCACTGGACCCTGCCCGCCTTCGAGCGCTACGAGCACGAGACCGACCCCGCCGGCACCGCCGAGGTCCTGGTCCGCGCCGACGACCCACGCCATCCGGCCTGGAACGGCTGACCGACACCGCCTCCCCCTGCACGGGCGCGGGCAGGAGGCCCGTGGCCACGACGGTCTCCTCCGCGGCCGTCGACGTCACGGCCCGCGCTCCCCTCGACGGCGGGAACTTCGCCGCCGCCGCTTCCGGTCCCGACGGAGCCCCACAGAACCGGTGATCCGGAAACAGGTGCGAGAGCGCCCCGCGCTCCCCTCGCCACCACGGACGTCAGAGGTGCGCAGCCCCCGCCGCGCTCCCGGCGCCGGCCGACCGGCCCTGGACCTCGCCGATGCCCGCACCCCGGCCGGGATCCACGGCACCGCCGAGGTGTCGTCCCGGACGGGGCGAAACCGCTCCCGCGGGGAGCGTCCGCGCACGTACCCCGGCGCCGGCCCGCCCGCGGAGAAGGACGCCGGGACCCGAGCGGTCATCCGGAGCGCGCCGCGGAAGACCGTGCGCCTCCCGGCCCGAGCCCGTCCTCCCGGAACCCGGGCGCGGCCGCCGGGCGGCGTGACGGGAGCCGGGGGGCACCGGGACCGGCGGTGCGCTCCGTGCCGTGCCAGCGCCCGGAGCGCACCGCCGTCAGAGCCAGCCGCTGCGCCGGAAGCCCCGGTAGAGCGTCAGACAGGCGACGGCTATCACGCCCATGACCATTCCGTAGCCGTACCGCCAGTGCAGCTCCGGCATGTGGTCGAAGTTCATGCCGTACATCCCGCAGACCATCGTCGGCACGGCGACGATCGCGGCCCAGGCGGTGATCTTCCGCATGTCCTCGTTCTGCGCGACCGTCACCCGGGCGAGATGGGCCTGCAGGATGGAGTTGAGCAGTTCGTCGAAGGCGGCGATCTGTTCCCTGGCCCGCAGCAGATGGTCGGAGACGTCGCGGAAGTAGGCCTGTATCTCCGGATCGACCACCCGGATCGGCCGCGTGGCGAGATCCTCCAGCGGCCGGGTGAGCGGCACCACCGCCCGCTTCAGCTCCAGAAGCTCCCGCTTGAGCTGGTAGATCCGCCCCGGGTCGGCCCGCGCGCCGGTCTCCGCGAACACGTCCGTCTCGACCTGGTCGATGTCCGACTGCACCGAGTCGATGACGGTCAGGTAGTCGTCGACCACGTGGTCCGCGATCGCGTGCAGCACGGCGGACGGCCCCTTGGCGAGCTGCTGCGGGTCGGACTCCAGTTCCTCACGCAACGGGCCCAGCGAGCCGTGCCGCCCGTGCCGCACCGTGATCACGAAGTCCTGGCCGACGAACACCATGATCTCGCCGGTGTCCACCACCTCGCTCGTGGCGGTCAGTTCCTCGTGCTCCACGTAGCAGACCGTCTTGAACACCGCGAACAGGGTCTCGCCGTACCGCTCCAGCTTGGGCCGCTGATGGGCCTCGACCGCGTCCTCGACCGCCAGCGGGTGCAGGTCGAAGAGGTCGGCGATGCCCGTGAACTCCTGGTCCGTCGGCTCGTGCAGGCCGAGCCAGACGAAGCCGTGGCCGCGCCTGCGCACCCGCTCCACGGTGTCGACCAGACTGCCCTCCGCGGGCGCGCGGACACCGTCCCGGTACACCACGCAGTTGACCACCGAGGAACCCAGCGGGGAACGGGCCGGGTGACTGAGATCGACCCGGGAGCGGCGCCGGGCCAGCCGCGCCACCTTGCGAAGGCCGCCGACCGTGCCGAGGTTCGTGACCTTCCGCAGATTCCCCGCCATGGACATCTGGTTCTCCTTGCGTGGATCCCCTCGCGCCGCGCGCCTCGCGTCGCGTGCCTGCGCCTTGACGCGTCAGTCTGCCAGGCGGGCGCGTGCGCCGGATAAGCCTGTGGAAAAGGAAGGTTCCGGTTTGTTCCCGCCGGTGGAGGAAGGGACACGGCTTCCGCGGCGCCGCCCCGGAAGGTGCGGAGGCGCTGCCCGGAGCACGTGCTGACGCTGCGTCCGATCGTGGTTCGCGAAGTGGCCGGCGTCCGTCGCACCAGGGCGCCGGCCACTTCCGGCAAGCCGGGCAACCGGAGTGATCACGGCGTGATACGAGCCGGTGACCCTCTCCCCGGCGACCGGCGACCGGCGACCGGCGACCGGCGACCGGCGACCGGCGACCGGGGCGGCGGACTGTCATGGCACCGGCGCCGTCCTGTCCGACCCCACGACGCTCCGGCCCCACGACGCTCCGGCACCTCGAAGTGCCGGGCGTCGGACTCGGCCGGCGCCGCCCCCGGCCCGCCGGTCTTCTCTCCCCTCCGGCGGGCGCCGCACCGGACCCACCTCTTGCGCCCGGTGGGCGACGACACGAGCCTTGGGCCATGAAGGACAACACGCCACGCATCGATCACGTCGTCCTGTGGGTGCGCGATCCGCTCGCCGCGGCCGACTTCTACGAGAAGGCGGTCGGCATGGCACCCCTGAGGGTCACCGACTTCGCCGCGGGAACCGCCCCCTTCCCCTCCGTGCGCCTCAACGAGGAGACCATCTTCGACCTCCTGCCCCTGGCCATGGCCGAGCGCATGACCATGGTGCCCGGCGCCGCCGGCAGCGCGGGCCATCCCGTGAACCACGTCTGCCTGTCCCTGCCGGCGGACGGCTTCGAGGCGCTGCGCGACCGCCTGGAGGAGCGGTCGGTCCCCGTCTCGGACTTCACGTACGACTCCTACGGCGCCCGCGGCCCGGCCAAGCGCAGCTTCTACTTCCGCGACCCGGACGGCAACGTCCTGGAGGCACGGCACTACGAGTGACCCGCGGCGCGGTCCCGCCGGGGAACCGCGCGGGCCGGCCGTCCCCCGCCCGGGCCCTCAGAACACCCGGGCCCTCAGAACAGCGGCTCGGGCAGCACCCCCTCCAGCGCGAGCAGCCTGCGCTTGGCCTCCAGACCGCCCCCGAAGCCGCCGATGCCGCCGTCGCTCTCGACGACCCGGTGGCACGGCACCACGACCGGCAGCGGGTTGGCGCCCATCGCCATCCCCACGGCCTGGGCGGCGCCGGGCCGGCCCACCCGCCGAGCGAGATCGCCGTAGCCGACGACCGTGCCGTACGGCACCTCGGCGGCCAGCTCCCGCAGCACCTCCCGGTTGAAGCCGGAGATCAGCGACCAGTCCAACGGCAGCTCGAAGTCGCGGCGCTCACCCGCGAAGTAGCCCTCGACCTGCCGTATCGCCTCGGCCAGCAGCGGTGAGCCGGGCGCCTCGGCGGGCCGTGCGCCGAACCGTGCCGCAAGCCGGTCCAGCGCCCTGTCGCGCACCGCGTCCGTGGCGTGGAACACCACGTTGACCAGGCCCTCCCGGGACGCGGCCAGCAACAGCGGACCGATGCCGGTGCCGACGACGGCCCACACGATCCGCTGCTCGTCCCGCCCATCGCTGTTCATGCGCCCACGGTACGACCCGCCACCGACAACGCCGGCGGGTCCCACCGGCCGCGCACGGCGTCCCGCACCACGTCGGGCTTGTTGGTGATGATGCCGTCGACGCCGTACCCGGCGACCCGGCGGGCCGTGTCCGCGGTGTCGACGGTCCAGGTCAGGACCTCCAGCGGCCTGCCGTGCGGCCCGTCGAACGCGTGGACGGCCGAGACGTAGGCCGGGGAGAGCGAGCCGTACGAGGGGTTGATCTGGTCGGCGAAGTGCGCGTACGCGGGCAGGTCCGTCACGGGCGGCGCACCGAGAAAACCGGTTCTGACGCCCGGTTCCAGATCATGCACGGTGCGCAGGCTGTCCGCGCTGAAGCTCTGCACGACCAGCCGGTCCCTCACATGCCGCCGGTCGAGCCAGCCCTCGTTGCCGAGGACCTTCAGGATCTGCCCTTCGATGCCCGGGTACAGTTCGGGGTTCTTGATCTCCAGGAGCAGCTTCTGGTGGTGCTGCTCGACGCGGCGCACGTACTCCTCCAGGGTCGGCACGCGCGCGCCCGCGTACGCGGGGCCGAACCAGCTTCCCGCGTCCAGGCGGGCGATCTCGGCCGCCGTGAAATCCCCCACCTTCCAGGGCGCCCGGTCGGGGAAGACCTCCTCGACGTCGGTGGTGCGCCGCAGGTCGGCGTCGTGGAGGACGACCAGCTCGCCGTCCCGGGTGCGCTGGACGTCGTTCTCCACCCAGCGAACGCCCAGCTCGGCCGCCTTGTCGACGGCGGCCAGGGTGTTCTCGGGCGCGTACGCGGAGGCACCCCGGTGGGCGAGGACCAGGGGCCGGCCGTCACCGTCGGCGACGGCTCCGGCGTGGGCGGCGGGGAACAGGACAGCGGTGGTCCCCAGGAGCGCGGTGGTCAAGGCGGCAACGATGCGCACGTGCATGTGTACTCCTCGCGTTCGAGGGATCACGGACAGCACAACTGTGGCAGCGGACGGTCAACAGCGGGGGGATGCACAATGGCCACGGATCGAACGACGTCGCCCGACTGCGCTCACCGGGGCCGCACAACTGGGGCAAGGCCGTGTTTCTTTGCCGGAAAATCGTTCGACCATTCCAGTGGGAGTCATACTCTCTGCGTCGACCCTGGCCGCTGGTGCGGCCTTGGGAGGGGGCGCACATCAGGTAATTCCGGGACGCACGAGGGCGGAAGGGCAGCCGCGCATGCAAGGCACGGTCGACGGATTCAGCTACGGACTCGTCACACCGCTGGTGGCCTACCTCATGGCCTGTCTGGGGGGCGCCCTCGGCCTGCGCTGCACCGTCAGACCCATGCTGGTCGCCCGGTCCTGGCGGCCCGGCTGGCTCGCCCTCGGCTCGGCGGCGATCGGCTCCGGCATATGGACCATGCACTTCATCGCCATGATGGGGTTCACGGTCCGGGGCGTACCGATCCACTACGACAGGGCGATGACGTTCGCGAGCCTGGCCGTCGCCATCGTCATGGTGGGCATCGGGGTCTTCATGGTCGGCTACCGGGGCGCGCGGGGAACGGCCCTGTTCACCGGCGGGACCATCACCGGCCTGGGCATCGCCTCGATGCACTACCTGGGCATGGCCGGCATGCGCCTGGACGGGAAGCTGGAGTACGACACGCTCACCGTCGCGACGTCCGTGCTCATCGCGGTGGCCGCCGCCACCGCCGCCCTGTGGGCCGCCGGACAGGCCAGGGGGTTCCTGTGGAGCGTGGGCGCGAGCCTGGTGATGGGGCTCGCCGTCAGCGGCATGCACTACACCGGCATGGCCGCCCTCACCGTCCACCTCCACGGCGCGGCCGCGCCCGCCTCGGGCGAGTCGGTCGCCGCCCTGCTCGCGCCCATGCTGATCGGCCCGCTGGCCTTCCTGCTCCTCGCGGGTGTCGTGGTGATCTTCGATCCGCGGGTGGTCATGGGGAAGCCCGTCCCGCCCCCCGTCGAGCGCAAACCTGGCATACCGGCCCACGCCGTCGTCCAGCGGTCCGCCCGCCGCCCCCAGGCCCGCACCTGCCGGCACCTCGCGCACCGATCCCGCACCCCGCAGAAACACTGAGCCGGCCTGGTTGTCAGTGGGGGGTCGTACGGTTGGTTCCATGCGGCCCGTTTCCCACATCGAACGCACGGTGGCGCCCTTCGAGGTCGTCAGCCCCTACCAGCCGAGCGGCGACCAGCCGGCGGCCATCGCCGAGCTCGCCCGGCGCATCGAGGCCGGTGAGAAGGACGTCGTCCTGCTGGGCGCGACCGGCACCGGCAAGTCCGCCACCACCGCGTGGATGATCGAGAAGCTCCAGCGCCCCACGCTCGTGATGGCGCCCAACAAGACACTGGCCGCCCAGCTGGCCAACGAGTTCCGCGAGCTGCTGCCGAACAACGCGGTCGAGTACTTCGTCTCGTACTACGACTACTACCAGCCCGAGGCGTACGTCCCGCAGTCGGACACCTACATCGAGAAGGACTCCTCGATCAACGAGGAGGTCGAACGCCTGCGCCACTCCGCGACCAACTCGCTGCTCACCCGTCGTGACGTCGTCGTGGTCGCCTCGGTCTCCTGCATCTACGGCCTCGGTACGCCGCAGGAGTACGTGGACCGCATGGTCACCCTCCGGGTCGGCGACGAGGTCGACCGGGACGAGCTGCTGCGCCGCTTCGTGGACATCCAGTACACGCGCAACGACACGGCGTTCACCCGCGGCACCTTCCGGGTCCGCGGCGACACCATCGAGATCTTCCCGGTCTACGAGGAACTCGCCGTCCGCATCGAGATGTTCGGCGACGAGATCGAGGCGCTGTCCACACTGCACCCGATCACCGGCGAGATCCTCAGCGACGACCAGCAGCTGTACGTCTTCCCGGCCTCCCACTACGTCGCCGGCCCCGAGCGCATGGAACGCGCGATCAACGGCATCGAGAAGGAGCTGGGGGAGCGCCTCGCCGAGCTGGAGAAGCAGGGCAAGCTCCTGGAGGCCCAGCGCCTGAGGATGCGCACGACGTACGACATCGAGATGCTCCGCCAGATCGGCACCTGCTCCGGCGTGGAGAACTACTCGATGCACTTCGACGGCCGCCCGCCCGGCTCCCCGCCGAACACCCTGCTCGACTACTTCCCCGACGACTTCCTCCTCGTCATCGACGAGTCGCACGTCACCGTCCCGCAGATCGGCGCCATGTACGAGGGCGACGCCTCCCGCAAGCGCACCCTCGTCGACCACGGCTTCCGCCTCCCCTCCGCCCTCGACAACCGCCCCCTGAAGTGGGAGGAGTTCCAGGAGCGGATCGGACAGACCGTCTACCTGTCCGCGACCCCGGGACAGTACGAGCTCTCCCGCTCGGACGGCGTCGTCGAGCAGATCATCCGCCCCACCGGCCTCGTCGACCCGGAAGTGGTGGTCAAGCCCACCGAGGGCCAGATCGACGACCTGGTGCACGAGATCCGCAAGCGCGTCGAGAAGGACGAGCGCGTCCTGGTCACCACCCTCACCAAGAAGATGGCCGAGGACCTCACCGACTACTTCCTGGAACTCGGCATCCAGGTGCGCTACCTGCACAGCGACGTCGACACCCTGCGCCGTGTCGAGCTGCTGCGGGAGCTGCGCGCCGGCGAGTACGACGTCCTGGTCGGCATCAACCTCCTCAGGGAGGGCCTCGACCTGCCCGAGGTCTCCCTGGTGGCGATCCTCGACGCCGACAAGGAGGGCTTCCTGCGCTCCGGCACCTCCCTGATCCAGACCATCGGCCGCGCGGCGCGCAACGTCTCCGGCCAGGTCCACATGTACGCCGACAAGATCACCCCGGCGATGGAGAAGGCCATCGAGGAGACCAACCGCCGCCGGGAGAAGCAGATCGCGTACAACAAGGCGAACGGCATCGATCCCCAGCCGCTCCGCAAGAAGATCAACGACATCGTGGCCCGGATCGCCCGCGAGGACGTCGACACGGAGCAGCTGCTCGGCACGGGCTACCGCAAGAGCAAGGACGGCAAGGGCGCCAAGGCTCCCGTGCCCGCCCTCGGCGGCAAGGCGTCGGCGGGCGCCAAGGGCGCCAAGGGTGCCAAGGGCAAGGCCGGGGAGGCGGTGCCCACCGACCGCCCGGCGGCTGAGCTCGCCGAGCAGATCGAGGACCTGACCGCCCGTATGCGGGCCGCCGCCGCCGACCTCCAGTTCGAGATCGCGGCCCGGCTGCGCGACGAGGTCGCCGAGATGAAGAAGGAGCTCCGCCAGATGCAGGAGGCCGGCCTGTCCTGACGGCCCGCGGGCACCGGCCGGCGCCCGCGCACGGACCCGGGGCCGCGGCCGGGCACGCGCTGTGTTGCAGGACCGACACAAAGTGCGGATCGGGGTACGTCGCCGTCAGCGCCCCTGCGTAGGGTTCTGGTCAACCGCGGGCGCCGCGGCAACAGGGGACAGCTCGAGAGGGGAATCAGCGCGTGACCGTCAACATGACCAAGGGTCAGGCCATCAGCCTGCAGAAGAACGACGGCGGCAGCCTGACCGCGGTGCGCATGGGTCTCGGCTGGCAGGCGGCTCCCCGGCGCGGCCTGTTCGGTTCGCGGACGCGGGAGATCGACCTGGACGCCTCCGCCGTCCTGTTCGCGGACAAGCAGCCGGTCGACGTCGTCTTCTTCCGCCACCTGGTGAGCGACGACGGCTCCGTGCGCCACACCGGGGACAACCTCGTCGGCGGTGTCGGCCAGGGCGGCGACGACGAGGCGATCCTCGTCGACCTGCAGCGCGTCCCGGTCCACATCGACCAGATCGTCTTCACCGTCAACTCCTTCACCGGACAGTCGTTCCAGGAGGTGCAGAACGCCTTCTGCCGCCTGGTCGACGAGACCAACGGCCAGGAGCTCGCCCGCTACACGCTCGCCGGCGGTGGCGCCTACACGGCCCAGATCATGGCGAAGGTGCACCGTACGGGCGGAGGCTGGACGATGACCGCTCTCGGCGTTCCGGCCAACGGGCGCACCTTCCAGGACCTGATGCCGGCGATCCTGCCGGCCCTGTAGACCCGACGGGGAAGCACACCGCACACCGCGACCGACACAGGGGGAAGGCGATGACGGCCGAGCTGGTGCGGGGGCAGAACCACCCGCTCTCCCAGTCCCGTCTGGAGATCCGGATCTCGGCCGGCACGCCGATCGTGGCCGTGGCCACACTCGGCGACGAGAGCGGCAAGGTCCACGGCGTGGAACGGGTGGCCCACCCGGACGCGCCCGCCCTGCCGGGCCTTGAGGTCCCCCGGCAGGCGGCCGCCGACCATCGCCTCGCGGTGGACCTGGACGCCCTGCCGGACGCCGTCCACCGCGTCCACGTGCTGCTCGCCCTGCCGTCTGCTCCCGGCGGGAGACCGGCCCGTTTCGGTGCCGTGGCCGCCCCCTTCGTCGCCGTCACCGGTCCCGACGGCACGGAGGCCGTCAGCTACACCGTCACCGGACTGGACGCCGAGTCGGCCGTCGTCGCCCTGGAGCTCTACCGGCGCCAGGGAGCCTGGAAGGTGCGCGCCGTCGGGCAGGGGTACGCCGGCGGCCTCGCCGAACTCCTCACCGACCAGGGACTGCCCGCAGCCCACCGGCTCGCGAACAGCATCGACGAGGCGGTGGCCCGGGGCCCGGCCCGCCCGGTCCCGGCACCCCCGCCCCGCCCGGACGGCGGCCGTTCCCGGCAGGCGGCCGCACCGGCGCCCGGCCCGGACCAGCAAGCCCCAGCGCCCCGGGGCACCCTGCCGACGCAACCGTACGGTCCGCAAGGCACGCACGGCGCCCGGACACCGGGGCAGTCCGCGCCGCAGTCGCCGTACCCGGAGGGAGCCGGCGCGGCGGACCCGTCCTTTGCCACCCGGCCGCCCGCGCCCACCGCCGGCGGCCCGATCGACTACGACCACCCGCGCCGCCGGACCGCCGCCCCGTCGCCCCCGCCGGGGCAGCCCGCGCGGCCCGTGGCGGGCGACGCGACCGGCTGGTCCATGGACGAGCGGCTCTACAACCAGGTGTGGGGCATGTTCGAGGACCTGGCCCGCACCACGGCCGCCTACCGCAGCGCCGTGGACTTCGCGGACTCGCGCATGGAGAAGGAGCTCGACCAGGTCCTGTCCGACCCGCGCAACCGCATCGGCGGAGGGGGCGATGCCGCGCGCGAGGCGGCCCGTGCCCGGCACGCCCAGCTCGTCGCCCGGGCCGAGGAGGCCCTCGACCGGGACCTCGCCCAGCTCGCCGCCGAGGCCGAGGTGGTCGAGCCCGCGCTGCCGCCGGCGTACGCCCGCTGGGACAGCCCCGTCTGGCACGGCTACCGGGTGCCCGCGGAGATTCCCATGGCCCTGCGCCTGGGCGATCTCCACCTGCCCGAGGCGGCGCGGGTACGCATCCCGATGCTGGTGCGGCTGCCGCTGGAGCGCGGGCTGTGGATCGACAGCGGACGCACCCCGTCGCTCGACGGAGACATGGCCGACTCCCACGAGGTGCGGCGCCTCGCCCTGGAGACGGCGGTGGCGCATGCGGGCCGGCTGCTCGCCGTCCATCCGGCGGGCGGGTTCACCGTGCACGTCGTCGACCCGGCCGGCTCGGGCGCGCAGGCGCTGGCCCCGCTGGTGCGGGCCGACGTGCTCGCGGCCCCGCCCGCGCGGGGCGCGGCGGGCGTGGCGGACGTGCTGGCCCGGCTCACCCGGCACGTCGACCTGGTGCAGATGGCGGTGCGCGGAGGCGCCGCCGACGCGCTCCCGCCCGGCTTCGACACCGCCCAGCACCTGCTGATCGTCAACGACTTCCCGCACGGCTTCGACGACCGGGCGGTGAACCGGCTGCGCTACCTCGTGGACGAGGGACCGGCCGTCGGCGTCCACCTGATGGTGATCGCCGACCGCGAGGAGTCCGCCGACTACGGGCCGTTGCTCGATCCGCTGTGGCGCTCACTGCTGCGTCTGACCCCGGTGCCCGACGACCACCTCGCCGACCCGTGGGTGGGACATGCGTGGACGTACGAGCCCCCGCTCGTCCCGCCCGGCAGCCAGGTGCTCCAGCAGGTGCTCACCCGGGTGGCCGCGGCTCGCCGGGCGCGGAATCGGTGAGTGCGCGGAGCCTGCGGTCGGCGTGCGCGTGTGCGGAATCGGTGACCGCTGCTCGTGTCAAGCATTCGTAAAGACCTTTGACCAGCGTATTTGGGATTTTCATTACCAAGCTCTTTACCTTCCTTTGGTGATTCGGGTACTGTTGTCCGCACGGAGGGGAGTACTCCCTGTCTGCTGCGGCGTGCCCGTCAGTACGGACCCGGCCGGGTCCCGGGGCGTCGGCCCGCGGTCTCACTGCGTCCGACGCGCGGGGGCCCGGGTGGAAGAGACCTCCGGTTGCCACGATCCGTAACCGTGACGTACTGCCGGAGGCGCAGTGGATGTTTCCCTGACCCTGTGGGTCCTGACCATCGTGGGCCTGGGCGCCCTGATCGCGGTCGACTTCTTCATCGGCCGCAAGCCCCATGACGTGTCCGTCAAGGAAGCCGGCATCTGGACCGCCGTCTGGATCGTGCTGGCCGCCCTCTTCGGGCTCGGCCTGCTCGTCTTCGCCGGCGGCCAGCCCTCCGGCGAGTTCTTCGCGGGCTTCATCACCGAGAAGTCGCTGAGCGTCGACAACCTCTTCGTCTTCGTCCTGATCATGGCGAAGTTCGCGGTGCCGTCCCAGTACCAGCAGCGAGTGCTCCTCATCGGCGTCCTCATAGCCCTGGTCCTGCGGGCCGTCTTCATCGCCGCGGGCGCCGCGATCATCGCCAGCTTCTCCTGGGTGTTCTACCTCTTCGGCGCCTTCCTGATCTGGACCGCCTGGAAGCTCATCCAGGAGGCCCGGGCCGAGGAGCAGGACGAGGAGTACGAGGAGAACAAGCTGCTCAAGGCCGCCGAGCGCAGGTTCGGCGTCGCCGACCGCTACCACGGCACCAAGCTGTGGATCCGGCAGAACGGCAAGCGCGTCATGACGCCGATGCTGGTCGTGATGCTGGCGATCGGCACCACGGACGTGCTCTTCGCGCTCGACTCGATCCCCGCGATCTTCGGCCTGACCCAGGACCCGTACATCGTGTTCACCGCCAACGCGTTCGCGCTGATGGGCCTGCGGCAGCTGTACTTCCTCATCGGCGGCCTGCTGAAGAAGCTGGTCCACCTCAGCTACGGCCTGTCGATCATCCTCGGCTTCATCGGCGTGAAGCTGGTCCTGCATGCCCTGCACGAGTCCGGGGTCCACGTCCCCGAGATCAGCATCCCGGTCTCGCTCGGCGTGATCTGCTCGGTCCTGATCGTCACCACGATCACCAGCCTGCGAGCCTCCAGGAAGCAGGCGGCGGCCGAGGCGGCACAGCAGCGGGGCGAAGGCGCCGCGAAGGACAGCGTCGAGGCCTGACCCCGCCCGACGCAGCCACGACCAGGACACCGGGAGCGGCGGACGGCGCATTGCCGGCCGCCGCTCCCGGCGTCCGTCCGGCACCGAGCGCGTTCCCGGACCCGGAAGCGCCCCGGCCCGGGCGGAAGCGCCTCTGAGGTGCGTCCAAGTCCTCGGCTCCGGGACCGAACGCCGGGAGAGGCGCGGCAGTGCCTCCGGCGGACGGGACGGCATGCGCCGGCCGGGCGGAGGATCCGCGAACCGCACGCTGCCGCAGGACCGCGCACTGCGCGCCGCTGCCCGGCGGTCATCGCACGCACGCCGGACGGGAGCGCCGTGCGCGACGACGGTCCCGGGACCACCGGGCCGACGGGGCGGCCGGGTGCCCCTGCGCACCGGCGCACACGTCCGCGTCCGACCGCGACGCTGGGGGGGGGCGGCTGGCCTCGCACCGCCGCGCAGCCGGCGCCCGGGCCGCGCACTCCGGAGGGACAGGGGTCCGTGCACCGGAGTGCGCGGCCCGGGCATGTCTGCGACGATCGCTGTGTGACCGCTCGGCTCCAGGCGCTCGTCCCCCGGTGGACGACCCTCCTGCCCGGGGTCGCGGTCGTGCTGCTGGTGCTCACCTGGGGGCGCGACCTGCCCGGCGCGGTCGTGGCACTGGTGACCCTGGTCCTCGCCGGGGCCGTGCTGGCCGCCGTGCACCACGCCGAGGTGGTCGCGCACCGCGTCGGTGAACCCTTCGGCTCCCTCGTCCTCGCCGTCGCCGTCACGATCATCGAGGTCGCCCTGATCGTCACGCTGATGGCGGACGGCGGGGACAAGAGCGCGACCCTGGCCAGGGACACGGTGTTCGCGGCCGTGATGATCACCTGCAACGGCGTGCTCGGCCTCAGCCTCCTCGTCGCCTCCCTCCGCCACGGCACGGCGATCTTCAACGCCGAGGGCGCCGGCGCCGCCCTCGCGACCGTCGCCACCCTGGCCACACTCAGCCTGGTGCTGCCGACGTTCACGACCAGCAGGCCCGGCCCGGAGTTCTCCGGTGTCCAGCTCACCTTCGCGGCGTTCTCCTCGCTGATCCTCTACGGACTGTTCGTGACCACCCAGACCGTGCGCCACCGTGACTACTTCCTGCCGGTCACCCGGCAGGGCGAGGTCATCACCGCCGACGACCACGCCGACGCCCCCTCCGCCCGTACCGCCCTGGTCAGCCTGGGTCTGCTGGGCCTCGCGCTGGTCGGCGTGGTCGGCCTGGCCAAGGGGGTGTCGCCCACCATCGAGTCCGGGGTCGTGGCCGCCGGGCTGCACCACGCCGTCGTCGGTGTGGTCATCGCCCTGCTGGTGCTGCTCCCCGAGACCATCGCCGCGCTGCGCTCCGCCCGCCGCGACCGGGTGCAGACCAGCCTCAACCTCGCACTCGGCTCGTCGATGGCCAGCATCGGCCTGACCATCCCCGCGGTCGCCCTGGCGTCCGTCTGGCTCCCCGGACCGCTCGTCCTCGGCCTCGGCGCCACCCACATGGTGCTGCTCGCCCTGACCGTCGTGGTGGGCTCCCTGACCGTGGTACCGGGCCGGGCGACACCGCTCCAGGCGGGGGTCCACCTGGTGGTGTTCGCGGCGTATCTGGAGCTGGCGGTCAATCCCTGAGGCCCGGCCGGCTCACTCCGTCACCGGCTCCGCCACCACCGCCGGCACCGGACGCGTCTCCGGAAGCAGCGCGAAGCAGCCCAGGCTGAGCAGGGCGACCCCGGTCAGATACGCACCCACCCCCCACGGCACCCGGCCGCCCTGCTCGGCCAGGGCCGTCGCCGCGATCGGGGTGAGCGCGCCGCCGAGGACCCCGCCGAGGTTGTAACCGACCGCGGCGCCCGTGCAGCGCACCCGGGGTTCGTACAGTTCCGGCAGATAGGCGGCGATCACCGCGAACATCGTGATGAACGCGAGCAGGGCCCCCAGGAAGCCGAGGAACATCAGCAGCGGCGCGCCGGTCGACAGCAGCCCCACCATCGGGAACATCCACACGGCGGCGGCCGCGCATCCCGCCAGGCACAGCGGCCGGCGCCCGTACCGGTCGCCGAGCAGGGCCGCCGGCGGGGTCAGCGCGCCCTTGACCACCACCGCGGCCATGATGCAGGCCAGCATCACGCTGCGGCTCACCCCGAGCCGCTCCGTCGCGTACGCCAGGGACCAGGTCGTCACGGCGTAGAAGATCGCGTATCCGGCCGCGAGCGCCCCGGCGGTCCGCAGGACCAGCCGCCAGTGGTCGCGCACCACCTCGGCGATCGGCACGCGCGCGTGGTCGTCGAGTTCGAGGAACCGGGGACTCTCGGCGAGCGACGAACGCAGCCACAGCCCCAGCACGGCGAGCACGCCCGCCGCCCAGAACGGCACCCGCCACCCCCACTGCGCGAACTGCGCCTCGGACAGCGTCGCCGACAGCGCCAGCATCACCCCGTTGGCGAGCAGAAAGCCCACCGAGGGCCCGACCTGCGGAAAGCTCGACCACAGCGCACGCCGTTCGGCGGGCGCGTGCTCCGCGGTCAGCAGCACGGCCCCGCCCCACTCCCCGCCGAGCCCGAGCCCCTGCAGAAAGCGCAGAGCGACGAGCAGCAGGGGAGCGGCGGCCCCGATCGTCCCGTACGCCGGTACGCAGCCGACCGCGACGGTCGAGGCGCCGGTCAGCAGCAGGGAGGCGACGAGGACCGGCCGGCGCCCGTACCGGTCCCCGATGTGCCCGAACAGCACCGAACCGAGCGGCCGCGCCACGAAGCCCACGCCGAACGTGGCGAACGCGGCCAGCGTCCCCGCCAGCGGCGAGAACGCCGGGAAGAACAGCGGGCCCAGCACCAGCGCCGCCGCGGTCCCGTAGACGAAGAAGTCGTAGAACTCGATGGCCGTCCCGGCGAGCGAGGCGGACGCGAGCCGCAGCATCGACGGAGGTCTTACCGTGCGTACATCGTGCATGCCGCGTCAACTACCCACCGTGATTGCCGGTTACGGGGGCGCGCGGGGGCCGCGCGGGTCGGTGCGTGACGGCGACGCGCCGGGCGGGACCGACGGCGCGCACGACACCCCCGCGGGGAATCACCGCCCGCGGAGCGGTGCGTCCGAAGTCCACCGGGAGGAGGCGAAGGCGGCGTGGAGGCCGGCGGCCCGCTCCCGCGGTGTTCCGCCCGTCCCGCGGGCCGCCGGATCCCGGCCGGCTCCGGACCGGCCTCCTCGCGCAGCCGTTCGAGCCCCGACGCGCAGGGCGACGGGAAGACCCCCGCGGGCCCCGGGGGAGGGAGCGCGGCGATGCGGTCGCCGGGCACGGGATTCGCCGGGCGGGCGGGCATGATCGCGCCGGACAGGCACGGGCCCGCCGCGGTGTCCGCGCAGCGTGATAGACCGGGTCCGAGCGGCGGTCGTCAGCGGACCGCCTTCCCGAACGGACCGGAGGAACCGTGCCCCGCACCCTGGCCAGCGCCCCGATCATGATTCTCAACGGCCCCAACCTGAACCTGCTCGGCCGGCGCCAGCCGGAGATCTACGGGTCCGACACCCTCGCCGACGTCGAGGCCCGGTGCGTCGAGGCGGCGGCCGCGCACGGCGGCACGGTCGACTTCCGGCAGTCCAACCACGAGGGCGAGCTGGTCGACTGGATCCACGAGGCACGGCTCGGGCACTGCGGGATCGTGATCAACCCGGGTGCCTACTCGCACACGTCCGTCGCGATCCTGGACGCGCTCAACGCCTGCGACGGGCTTCCGGTGATCGAGGTCCACATCTCCAACATCCACCGGCGCGAGTCGTTCCGGCACCACTCCTACGTCTCGCTGCGCGCCGACGGCGTCATCGCCGGATGCGGTGTGCAGGGCTATGTGTTCGGCGTGGAGCGGATCGCCGCACTGGCGGGAGCGGGACAGGCCGACGCGTAGCCCCGGCCGGCGGGCGCACGCTCCCGGCGCCGCCCCGCAGGGCTCACAGCCGTCCCGCCTCCACGATCCGCCGCAGGAAGCGCCGCGTGCGCTCCTGCCGCGGGTCGCCGAGGACCTGCTCGGCCGTGCCCCGCTCCAGCACCACGCCCGCGTCCAGGAAACAGACCTGGTCGGCGACCTCGCGGGCGAAGCCCATCTCGTGCGTGGCCAGCACCATGGTCATCCCCTCGTCCTTCAGACCGCGGACGACGGCGAGCACCTCCCCGACGAGTTCGGGGTCCAGGGCGGCGGTGATCTCGTCGAGCAGCAGCAGCCGGGGACGCACGGCCAGGGCGCGCGCGATCGCGACCCGCTGCTGCTGGCCGCCGCTCAGCCGGTCCGGGTACTCGCCCGCCCGGGAGCCGAGCCCGAGCCGTTCCAGCAGCTCCCGGGCACGCTCCTCGGCCTGGGCGCGGGAGAGGCCGTGCACCCGGCGCGGGGCGAGAGTGATGTTCTCCAGGACCGTCATGTGCGGGAACAGGTTGTACGCCTGGAAGACCACGCCGATACGCCGCCGTACCGCGTCCCGGTCGACGCGCGGGCCGGTGATCTCCTCGCCGTCCAGCCAGATCGCCCCGTCGTCGATCTCCTCCAGCAGGTTCGCGCACCGCAGCAACGTGGACTTGCCGGACCCGGAGGCGCCGATCAGCGCGGTCACCGTGTGCGGGGCGACCTCCAGGCCGACGTCCCGCAGCACCACCGTGCCGCCGAAGCTCTTGCGCACGGACTCCATCCGCAGCACCGGTGTCCCGCTCATGCGATCCCTCCCTGCGCCCGCCGGCGGTCCATCCGGGCCGTCACCCAGTCCGTCAGACGGGTCATCGGGATGGTCAGCGCGACGAAGACCAGTCCCGCGACGACGTACGGCGTGTAGTTGAGGCTGCGGCCCACGATGACGTCGGCGGCCCGCACCGCGTCCACCGCGCCGCCGATCGACACGAGCCCGGTGTCCTTCTGCAGCGAGACCAGGTCGTTCAGCAGCGGCGGCACCTGACGCCGCACGGCCTGCGGCAGCACCACGTACCGCAGCGCCTGCCGGTGGGTGAGGCCCAGCGAGCGGGCCGCGGCGCGCTGCGAGGGATGCACGGACTCGATGCCGGCCCGGAACACCTCGGCCACGTACGCCGAGTACGTCAGCGTCAGCGCCGCACCGCCCAGCAGCACCGGGTCGACGGTCACGCCCTGCAGCCGCAGCGCCGGGACGCCCAGGACCACGATCATCAGGTTGATGATCAGCGGCAGCCCGCGGAAGAAGTCCGTGTACGCGGCGGCCAGCACCCGCAGCGGGAAGAACACCGGGCCGCGCAGCGTGCGGGCGACGGCGATCAGCATGCCGAGGACCAGGACCGAGGCCCCGCAGACCAGCAGCAGCCGGACGTTCAGCCACAGCCCTTCGAGGACCCGGGGGAACGCCTCGCGCGCGTAGGCCTGGTCGAGGAACGTCTCCCTGGTGCGCGGCCAGCCCGGCGCGTTGACGACGACCAGGCAGAGGACGGCGCCGGTGACGAGGGTGGAGAGCGCGGCGACCGCCGTGGCGCGGCGGGCACGGGCGCGCCGGTGGCGCTCGCGGTCGAGCCGCCGCCGCGAGGGGACGTAGGCATCGTCCGCCCCGGGGCCGCCGTCCGCACCCTCCCGGCCGGAGGTGTCCTTCGCGACCGTCACTTCAGCACCGGGGCGTCGACGGCGTCCGACAGCCACTGCTGCTCGAGCCGCGCGAGGGTGCCGTTCTCCCGCAGGGCGTCCACGGCCCGCGTCACGCAGGCGGTGAGCGCGCTGCCCTTGTCGAGCACCAGCCCGAACTGCTCCGGCGTGCCCCCCTGGTTCTCGAACTGTCCGACGATCCGCGCGTCCGTCACCTCGGCCGCGGTGATGTGGAAGGCGGTGGGCAGGTCGGTCACGATGGCGTCCACCTGGCCGTTTCGCAGCGCGGACTTGGCCTGGTCGTTCTTGCCGTAGACGGCCGCCGCCCGCTTCGGCCGCACCACGTCGTCGATGTAGTCGAGGCTGGTGGTGCCGACCTGGGCGCCCAGCTTGACGTCCTTCAGGTCCGCGACGGTCCGCGCCCGCGCGGCCTTGGAGTCCTTCAGCGCGACGACGGCCTGGCGCACGTCGTAGTAGCCGGACGAGAAGTCGACGGCCCTCTTGCGCTCGGCGCTGATGGACACCTGGTTGATGTCGAAGTCGAAGGTCTTCTCGCCGGGCGCGAACGCCCTGGTGAAGGGGACGGTCCGCCAGACGACGGCGCTCCTGTCGTAACCGAGCTGCTTCGCCACGGCGTAGGCGACCGCCGACTCGAAGCCCCTGCCGTTGGACGGGTCGTCGTCCTCGAACCACGGCTCGTACGCGGGCCGGTCGGTGGCGATCGTCAGCTTCCCCGCGGTCCTGGTGGCCGCCTCGCCCTTGGCGCAGGCGGTTCCGGCCGGCCCGGAGGGCGCGCCGGACGCCGGCTCCTCCGGCTGCGGGGCACAGCCGGCGGCGGTGGCGAGCAGGACCGAGACGATGACGGCTGCGGCGCGGCGCGGCGCGCGGGGGGCAGGACGCATGGCGGGAGACTGGCAGCCCGCCGTCCGGTCTGTCGAGGCGGTTGTCCGCATGGTGGGAACGGGTGTTGCGGTCTCGTGAACGCCGTCCGCGCGGCCTGCCGGGGCCGCCGGCCGAGGGCGGGGACCGAAGGACCGGCGGCCCGTCCGCCCAGGAGCCGTCCTCCTGCGCGGGGCTCTTCCAGTGGACCGCGCCGCCACGTGCGCCGGGAGCGCGCGTACGGCGCCGGCGCGGGCGAAGGATTCACCTGGGGCGCGTACGCGGGAGCCGGCGCCGGACGTCCGCCCACCGCGCTCGCGCCCCACGCGGGCGCGCGCCCTGCACGCCGGAGCGCAAGCCCCCCACGGGAGCTCCGGTCCCACTGCGCGGCGGTCTTCCCGCGCGGCCCCGGGGCAGGCCCCGCGCGGGAGTTCCGGCTCCGCGGCCGCCGCCCGGGCCGGGCCGTACGGCCGGTCCCGCGCCCCGGCTCACCACCCGCGCGCGTGCCACTCCGGAAGATGCGGCCGTTCCGCCCCCAGCGTGGTGTCGTGGCCGTGGCCGGGGTACACCCACGTCTCGTCCGGGAGCACGTCGAAGATCTTCGTCTCGACGTCGTGGATCAGGCTGGCGAACGCCTGCGGATCCTTGCGGGTGTTGCCCACGCCTCCCGGGAAGAGGCAGTCCCCCGTGAAGACGTGGGGATGCCCGTGGGGGTCGTCGTAGACGAGGACGATCGAGCCCGGCGTGTGCCCGACCAGGTGGCGCGCGGTGAGTTCCACCTGCCCCACCCGGATGGTGTCGCCGTCGTCGACCAGGACGTCGGTCGGCACGGGGATGCCCTCGGCGTCGTGCCGGCCCGCGTAGGTGCGCGCGCGGGTGGCCGCCACGACCTCGGCGAGCGCCTGCCAGTGGTCGGCGTGCCGGTGGGTGGTGACGACGGACGCGATGCCGTCGTCACCGATCGTGCCGAGCAGCGACGCCGCGTCGGCGGCGGCGTCGATCAGCAGCTGCTCGTCCGTGGCCCGGCAGCGCAGGAGGTAGGCGTTGTTGTTCATCGGACCGACCGCGATCTTGGTGATCATCAGGTCCTTGAGCTCGTGCACGTCGGCAGGACCGCCGACCGTCACCTGACCGCTGTACGTCATGGCGGCCAGCCTATAGCGGGGAACGGTCCGGGGCCGCCCGTCCGCCGCGGCGGGGAGGCGCTACAGCGGGGGCAGTCCGGGCAGCGGGCCGCCCGTCGCCGTCAGCCCGGATCCGTCCCGCCGCCCGGCGAGCCAGCCGAGCAGGCCGGCCGGGGACCCGGTGACCGTCACCCGGGGGCCGTTCCCCTCCCGGCCGGTGCTCCAGGCGCGCGTGCCGTCGGTGAGGCGGACGGGCGGCACGTCCGGGT
Organism: Streptomyces glaucus; assembly: GCF_039533365.1. Taxonomy (NCBI): domain Bacteria; kingdom Bacillati; phylum Actinomycetota; class Actinomycetes; order Kitasatosporales; family Streptomycetaceae; genus Streptomyces; species Streptomyces glaucus. The sequence continues at coordinate 67,032 of NZ_BAAATK010000007.1, read as the reverse complement.
GCCCGGTGAACCGCTCGGCGAGGAAGCCGATCTCCCGCTCCGTGAACTCCTCGGGCAGGTCCTCCAGCTCGTACCCCAGCCCGAGGTCGACGTGGTGCAGCTCCACCTCCACCCAGCGCCGGAACGGCACCCGGGACGCCGCGTCGGTGACCCCGTTGCGCAGCCGGACCGTGCGCGACCAGTCGGCCGGCGCGGCCCCCGCCGCCTGGAAGCGGTCCGCGCTCTCGCGCAGATCGGCGAGGTGCACGCGCAAGGGGCGCGGGGCGTCCCGCTCGATGTCGGCCTCCCGGGCCGCTTCGGAGGCGTACATGGGGCGCCCCCGGAGGACGTTCACCAGGGCGTCGGCGTTGCGGGACAGATGGGCCAGCACATGACCGCGGGTCCACCCGGGCAGCCGTGACGGCTCCGTCACAGACACGTCGTCCAGTTCGCCGACAGCGGTCAGCAGCCGTTCCGTCGCGTCGCGTACAGACGCCAGGTCACGCACGTGATCCACCATGGTGCCGACCCTAGACCAGGCCACTCCTTCGGGTGAAGGCACCGGCCTCACCCCCGTGAATCGAATGCATGTGCTATAAGGTCGAGGGCGGCGTCGGGCATCCTGGACAGCCGGGGTTTGTTGGCAACTCGTGAATCCGACCGGCGTTGTCAGTGGCTCCCCCTAGTCTGAAGAAGCACGGGGGCCCCGCCCCTGTCACTTCTCTCAAGAAAGGTGCGGACCGGCGTGGCCGACCGTCTCATCGTCCGTGGCGCGCGTGAGCACAACCTGAAGAACGTCTCGCTCGACCTGCCTCGTGACTCGCTCATCGTCTTCACGGGTCTGTCCGGGTCGGGCAAGTCCTCCCTGGCCTTCGACACCATCTTCGCCGAGGGCCAGCGGCGCTACGTGGAGTCGCTCTCCTCGTACGCCCGCCAGTTCCTCGGCCAGATGGACAAGCCGGACGTCGATTTCATCGAGGGCCTGTCCCCGGCGGTCTCCATCGACCAGAAGTCGACCTCGCGCAACCCGCGCTCGACGGTCGGCACGATCACCGAGGTCTACGACTACCTGCGGCTGCTCTTCGCGCGCATCGGCAAGCCGCACTGCCCCGAGTGCGGCCGCCCGATCTCGCGCCAGTCGCCGCAGGCCATCGTCGACAAGGTCCTGGAGCTGCCGGAGGGCAGCCGCTTCCAGGTGCTGTCGCCGCTGGTGCGCGAGCGCAAGGGCGAGTTCGTCGACCTCTTCGCGGACCTCCAGACCAAGGGCTACTCCCGCGCGCGGGTGGACGGCGAGACGATCCAGCTCTCCCACCCGCCCACGCTGAAGAAGCAGGAGAAGCACACCATCGAGGTGGTCGTCGACCGCCTCACGGTGAAGGACTCCGCCAAGCGCCGCCTCACGGACTCCGTGGAGACCGCCCTCGGCCTGTCGGGCGGCATGGTCGTGCTCGACTTCGTCGACCTCCCCGAGGACGACCCCGAGCGCGAGCGCATGTACTCGGAGCACCTGTACTGCCCGTACGACGACCTGTCCTTCGAGGAGCTGGAGCCCCGCTCCTTCTCCTTCAACTCGCCCTTCGGCGCCTGCCCCGACTGCACCGGCATCGGCACGCGCATGGAGGTCGACCCCGAGCTGATCGTCCCCGACCCGGACAAGACCCTCGACGAGGGCGCCATCCACCCCTGGTCGCACGGCCACACCAAGGACTACTTCGGCCGGCTGATCGGCGCCCTCGCGGACGCGCTGGGCTTCCGCACCGACATCCCCTTCGCCGGCCTGCCGCAGCGCGCCAAGAAGGCCCTGCTCCACGGCCACAAGACACAGGTCGAGGTCCGCTACCGCAACCGGTACGGCCGCGAGCGCCGCTACACCACGGCCTTCGAGGGCGCCGTCCCCTTCGTCAAGCGCCGGCACAGCGAGGCCGAGTCCGACGCCAGCCGCGAGCGCTTCGAGGGCTACATGCGCGAGGTGCCCTGCCCCACCTGCCAGGGCACCCGCCTCAAGCCCGTCGTCCTCGCGGTCACCATCGAGGGCAGGTCGATCGCCGAGGTCTCCGCGATGTCGATCAGCGACTGCGCGGACTTCCTGGGCGAGCTGAAGCTCAGCGACCGCGACAAGAAGATCGCCGAGCGCGTGCTGAAGGAGGTCAACGAGCGGCTGCGGTTCCTGGTCGACGTCGGCCTGGACTACCTCTCGCTGAACCGCGCCGCGGGCACGCTCTCCGGCGGTGAGGCCCAGCGCATCCGCCTGGCCACCCAGATCGGCTCCGGGCTCGTGGGCGTGCTGTACGTCCTCGACGAGCCGTCGATCGGTCTGCACCAGCGCGACAACCACCGGCTGATCGAGACCCTGGTCCGGCTGCGCGACATGGGCAACACGCTCATCGTCGTCGAGCACGACGAGGACACCATCAAGACCGCCGACTGGATCGTCGACATCGGCCCCGGCGCCGGCGAGCACGGCGGCAAGGTCGTGCACAGCGGCTCCCTGAAGGAACTGCTCGCCAACCAGGAGTCGCAGACCGGCCAGTACCTGTCCGGCCGGAAGTCCATCCCCGTGCCCGACGCCCGGCGCCCGATCGACCCGTCCCGCCGGCTCACCGTGCACGGCGCCCGCGAGAACAACCTCAGGGACATCGACGTGTCCTTCCCGCTGGGGGTGTTCACCGCGGTCACCGGCGTGTCCGGATCCGGCAAGTCCACGCTGGTCAACGACATCCTGTACACGCACCTGGCGCGCGAGCTGAACGGCGCGCGCAGCGTGCCCGGGCGGCACACGCGGGTGGACGGCGACGACCTCGTCGACAAGGTCGTCCACGTCGACCAGTCGCCCATCGGCCGCACCCCCCGGTCCAACCCGGCGACGTACACCGGCGTCTTCGACCACATCCGCAAGCTGTTCGCCGAGACGACCGAGGCGAAGGTCCGCGGCTACATGCCCGGCCGCTTCTCCTTCAACGTCAAGGGCGGCCGCTGCGAGAACTGCGCGGGCGACGGCACGATCAAGATCGAGATGAACTTCCTCCCGGACGTGTACGTCCCGTGCGAGGTCTGCCACGGCGCCCGGTACAACCGGGAGACCCTGGAGGTCCACTACAAGGGCAAGTCCATCGCCGACGTCCTGAACATGCCGATCGAGGAGGCCATGGACTTCTTCGAGGCGGTCCCGGCGATCTCCCGTCACCTCAGGACGCTCAACGACGTCGGCCTCGGCTACGTCCGGCTCGGCCAGTCCGCGACCACCCTGTCCGGCGGCGAGGCCCAGCGGGTGAAGCTCGCCAGCGAACTGCAGCGCCGCTCCACCGGCCGCACGGTCTACGTCCTCGACGAGCCGACCACCGGTCTGCACTTCGAGGACATCAGCAAGCTGCTGAAGGTGCTGTCCGGCCTGGTCGACAAGGGCAACACGGTCATCGTCATCGAGCACAACCTCGACGTGATCAAGACCGCCGACTGGGTCGTCGACATGGGCCCCGAGGGCGGCGCCGGCGGTGGCCTGGTGGTCGCCGAGGGCACGCCCGAGCAGGTCGCCGCGGTGCCGGCCAGCCACACCGGCAAGTTCCTGCGGGAGATCCTCGGCGCCGACCGGGTCAGCGACGCGGCCCCCGCGCAGGCCCCGCGCAGGACGACGGCCAGGAAGACGGTCGCGGCCGCGGCCACCGCGAGGAAGACCGCCACCAAGGCGGTCGACGACACCGCCCCCAAGAAGGCGGCCGGCAAGGCCGCCGCGAAGAAGACGACCCGGGCCCGCAAGGCCTGAGCCGTCCGGCGCCGCACAGCGGTGCGCCCCGCGGGCCGTGCCCGCGGGGCGCACCGCTGCCGCGTACCGGCGGCACCGGCTGCCCGCGGGCGCCGGGACCGCCACGTGCGGCCGCGGTCCTCACCACGCCACCGGGCGGTACCGGCGCCCGCATCCGGTCCGGGGCTCCCGCGCCGGATCCCGGCCGGCCGTCCCGGCCCGGCGCGCCGTCCGCCGCCGACGGGCAGGTTCCGCGCCCCGCCGGACCCGACGGCCGTGGCCGCACCCCGGCGTCCCGCGCGGTGAGCGGTCCGCCGCCGCCCGGACGGCCTCAGACGCCGGCCAGCTCGGAGGCGTACGGCGGCTCCGCGCCCGCGCGCGAGCAGGTGACCGCCGCCGCCCGGGCCGCGAACCGCAGCAGCCGCGTCCAGCCCTCGGCGTCCAGGCCCGCGAGGCCGGCCGGGGACAGGGCGGCGCGCTCGGCCAGGCCGTGCAGCAGGGCGGCGTTCACCGTGTCGCCGGCGCCGATCGTGTCCACCACGTCGACCTTCTCACCGGGCACCGCGTGCTCGGCGCCGTCCCGGGTGAAGGCGGTCAGCCCGTCGCCGCCCCGGGTGATCACGACGGCCGAAGGGCCGGCGGCCAGCCACTCGCGCGGGGTGCCGCCCAGCCACCGGGCGTCCTCCTCGGAGAGCTTGAGCAGCGACACCGACGGCAGCCAGCTTTCGAACCGGGCCCGGTAGGCGTCCGCGTCGGGGATCAGCCCCGGCCGGATGTTCGGGTCGAGCGCGGTGAACAGGCCCTGCGCGGACGCCGTCCGCATCAGCTCCTCGTAGGCGCTCGCGCCCGGCTCCAGGACGAGCGAGCAGGTGCCGAAGGACACCGCCCGGGTGCCGGGCGGCAGGGCGGCGGGCGCCGTGAACAGCCGGTCCGCCGTCCCCTCCACGTAGAAGGAGTACGCGGCCGAGCCGTCCGGGCCGACCGAGGCGACGGCGAGCGTCGTGGGCTCCGTGCCGCGCTGCACCGCGGACACGTCCACCCCGGTCTCCCGCAGCCGGTCCAGCAGGGCCTCGCCGAACGCGTCGTACGACACCCGGGAGCAGAAGGCGGTGGGGGAGCCGAGACGGCCCAGCGCGACCGCCGTGTTGTACGGGCCGCCGCCGAGCGCCGGCGTCAGCGCCGCCAGGGCGCCCGTGCCCTGCGGCACCAGGTCGATCAGTGACTCACCGGCGACGACGATCATGCGACGGTTCCTTTCTCGGCGGCTCGGGCCGCGTCGGCTGGTCGGGGCAGCCGCACGAGGTGCGGTGGACGAAGGTGCAGGGAAGCCGTACGGTCCGGGCGGGCCGGTCCGGTGCGGCCAGGCGCTCCAGGAGCATCCGTACGGCCTGGGCGCCGAGTTCCCGGCCGGGCTGGGCCACCGCGGTGAGCCGGGGCGAGAACAGGTCCGCCCAGGGGAAGTCGTCGAAGCAGCACAGCGCGATGTCGCCGGGCACGGACAGGCCCCGGTCGCGCAGGGCGCGCAGCGCGCCGAGCGTCATCGCGTCGTTGGCGGTGACCAGCGCGGTGGGCGGTGCGGCGAGGGACAGCAGGGCGGCGGTGGCCCGTTCGGCACCGGCCGACTCGGAGTCGCCGTGCACCAGGAGCCGCTCGTCGTAGGGCAGCCCGGCCGCCGCCAGACCGTGCCGGTAGCCGGTGATCCGCTCGCGCGTGGTGCTGAGCCCCGGCCGGCCCGCGACCAGGCCGATACGGCGGTGGCCGAGCCCGGCGAGATGCGTGACCAGCCCGGCGGTCGGCCCGGCGCTCTCGGCGCACACCTGGTCGAAGCGCGGGGCGCCGTCCGCCGCGGCGTCGACCAGCCGGTCCAGGAACACGACCGGCACGGCGTGGCGTCCCAGGTAGGCGAGGAGTCCGCGCGGGTCGGCGGAGGGCGCGACGACCATGCCGTCCACACGGCGCTCGTGCAGCAGCCGGACGGCCCTGCGCTCGTGTCCGGGATCGTCGTGCGGATCGGCGACGAGCAGGCTGTAGCCGTGCTCCAGCGCGGCGGCCTCGACGCCCCGGAGGATCTCCGTGAAGTACGGGTTGCCGGTCGTCGACACCGCGAGCCCGATGGACCGGGTGCGGGAGGTCACCAGGGAACGGGCGAGGGTGTTCGGGGTGTAGCCGAGCTCCTCGACGGCGTCCAGGACCGCCTGACGGGTGCGGGGCAGCACCGGCCGTGTGCCGTTCAGCACGTGCGAGACGGTCGCCACGGAGACCCCGGCGCTCCGCGCGACGTCGGCCATGGTGGCCATCGCCTGCCCTCCCTTCCGCCGTCCGGCCGGACGGTACCGCACCCCGGCGGCCGGCGTAAACGCTTGCGCAAGCGTTTGCGCACGCCTCCCGTCCACCCGCGGGCCTCTCCGCCCCGCCGTCCCCGCCCGCGCCCCCGCCCGGTATCGTGCCGCCCGCACACCCCCTGACCAGTGGAGACACCATGCCCGGCCGTCCCTCCCCGAGCCGTCGTACCCTCCTGCGGGGAGCGGCGCTCACCCCCGTCGCCGCACTCGGCCCGGCCGCGTGCGCGCCGGGCGGCGGCCCGGCGCCCGCGGCACCGACCGGGCCCGTGGAGCTCGGCGCCCCGGACGAGGTGCCCGAGGGCGGGGCCGCGCTGTACCGGGACCACGACGTGGTGGTCAGCCGGGCCGCCGACGGCTCGCTGAAGGCGTACAGCACGATCTGCACGCACGCGGGGTGCCCGATCGGCAAGCTGGAGGGGACCCGGCTCGTCTGCTTCTGCCACGGCAGCGAGTTCGACGCCACGACCGGCGAGGTGCTGCGCTCCCCGGCCACCGTGCCGCTGCCGGAGCTGCCGGTGCGGGAGGAGAACGGCGCGATCGTCGTGCGGCCCGACGCCTGAACCGCCGACGGGCCGCGGCCGCCCGGCCGGCGCCGTCCGGCCCGGCCCGGCCCGTCCGGTCCGCCGGCGGGGGAGGGCCGGCGTTGTCCACAGGCCCGCCGGACTGTCGGTCCGCGCCAGTAGGGTGTGACTCATGGCCGACCCTTCCAGCTACCGCCCCGGGCCGGGTGAGATCCCCGACTCCCCCGGGGTCTACCGGTTCCGTGACGAGCACCGCCGGGTGATCTACGTCGGAAAGGCGAAGAGCCTGCGCCAGCGTCTGGCGAACTACTTCCAGGACCTGGCCGGCCTCCACCCGCGCACGCGCACCATGGTCACCACGGCCGCGTCCGTGGAGTGGACGGTGGTGTCCACGGAGGTCGAGGCCCTGCAGCTGGAGTACTCCTGGATCAAGGAGTACGACCCCCGGTTCAACGTCAAGTACCGCGACGACAAGAGCTACCCCTACCTCGCGGTGACGATGAACGAGGAGTACCCCCGCGTCCAGGTGATGCGCGGTCACAAGAAGAAGGGCGTGCGCTACTTCGGGCCGTACACCCACGCGTGGGCCATCCGCGACACCGTGGACCTGCTGCTGCGCGTCTTCCCGGTGCGCACCTGCTCCGCCGGCGTCTTCCGGAACGCCGCCCGCACCGGCCGGCCCTGCCTGCTCGGCTACATCGGCAAGTGCTCCGCGCCCTGCGTCGACCGCGTCTCCGCCGAGGAGCACCGGGACCTGGCCGAGGAGTTCTGCGACTTCATGGCCGGCCGCACGGGCACGTACATCCGCCGTCTGGAGAAGCGGATGGCCCAGGCGGCCGAGGAGATGGAGTACGAGCGGGCGGCCCGCCTGCGCGACGACATCGGGGCCCTGAAGAAGGCCATGGAGAAGAGCGCGGTCGTGCTCGCCGACGCGACCGACGCCGACCTGATCGCGGTCGCCGAGGACGAGCTGGAAGCGGCCGTGCAGATCTTCCACGTCCGCGGCGGGCGCGTCCGCGGCCAGCGCGGCTGGGTCACCGACAAGGTCGAGGAGATCGACACCGGCGCCCTCGTCGAGCACGCCCTGCAGCAGCTGTACGGCGAGGAGACCGGGGACGCCGTCCCCAGGGAGGTCCTCGTCCCCGCCCTGCCCGATCCGCTGGAGCCGGTCCAGCAGTGGCTGGCCGGCCGCCGCGGCTCCGGCGTGTCGCTGCGCGTCCCGCAGCGCGGCGACAAGAAGGCCCTCATGGAGACCGTGCAGCGCAACGCCCAGCAGGCGCTCGCCCTGCACAAGACCAAGCGCGCCTCCGACCTCACCACGCGCTCGCGCGCCCTGGAGGAGATCGCCGAGGCCCTCGGCCTGAACAGCGCCCCCCTGCGGATCGAGTGCTACGACATCTCGCACTTCCAGGGGGACGACGTGGTGGCCTCCATGGTCGTCTTCGAGGACGGGCTCGCCCGCAAGAGCGAGTACCGGCGCTTCCAGATCAAGGGCTTCGCGGGCCAGGACGACGTCCGGTCCATGCACGAGGTGATCACCCGCCGCTTCCGGCGCTACCTCGCCGAGAAGGAGAGGACCGGCGAGTGGACGGAGGACGAGGAGCCCGGGGACGACGACGGGCGGCCCAGGCGGTTCGCCTACCCGCCGCAGCTCGTCGTCGTCGACGGCGGTCAGCCGCAGGTCGCGGCGGCCCGCCGGGCCCTGGACGAGCTGGGCATCGACGACATCGCCGTGTGCGGCCTCGCCAAGCGCCTGGAGGAGGTCTGGCTGCCCGGCGAGGACGACCCGGTGGTCCTGCCCCGCACCAGCGAGGGCCTGTACCTGCTGCAGCGCGTCCGCGACGAGGCCCACCGCTTCGCGATCACCTACCAGCGCGCCAAGCGCGCCAAGCGCATCCGGTCGAGCCCGCTGGACGACGTGCCCGGTCTCGGCGGCACCCGCAAACAGGCGCTGATCAAGCACTTCGGTTCGGTGAAGAAGCTGCGGTCCGCGACGATCGACCAGATCTGCGAGGTGCCCGGCATAGGCCGCAAGACGGCCGAGACCGTCGCCGCGGCCCTGGCCCAGGCGGCTCCGGCCGCGCCCGCCGTGAACACGGCGACCGGAGAGATCATGGAAGACGTGGAAGACGGGACGCCCGGGACGACCACGGGCGCCCGGGGGGAGCCCGTGCCCGCGGGCGCCCCGGAGGAACGACGGGGGCAGGAGAGATGACCGAGTACGGCACACAGCCCGCAGCGGGGCGGGATCCGGCACGCAAGGGGACCGGCCAGGACGGCTCCCGGCACGCCGTCCACGACAACGGAGCACAGGTGAGCACGGGCAAGGAAACAGCCGGGATCCCCGACGCGACGATCCCCGAGCTGGTGATCATCTCCGGCATGTCCGGGGCGGGCCGGTCGACGGCCGCCAAGTGCCTGGAGGACCTGGGCTGGTTCGTCGTCGACAACCTGCCGCCCGCGCTGATCCCCACCATGGTGGAGCTCGGCGCCCGCTCCCAGGGGAACGTGGCCCGGATCGCGGTCGTCGTCGACGTCCGCGGCCGCCGCTTCTTCGACAACCTCCGCGAGTCCCTCGCCGACCTCGACGCCCGGGGCGTCACCCGGCGGATCGTCTTCCTGGAGTCCTCCGACGAGGCCCTGGTGCGCCGCTTCGAGTCGGTGCGCCGCCCGCACCCCCTCCAGGGCGACGGCCGCATCGTCGACGGCATCGCCGCCGAGCGCGAGCTGCTGCGCGAGCTGCGCGGCGACGCCGACCTGGTGATCGACACCTCCAGCCTCAACGTGCACGAGCTGCGCGCCAAGATGGACGCCCAGTTCGCCGGTGAGGAGGAGCCCGAGCTGCGGGCCACCGTCATGTCCTTCGGCTACAAGTACGGCCTGCCGGTCGACGCCGACCTCGTCGTCGACTGCCGCTTCCTGCCCAACCCGCACTGGGTCCCGGAGCTGCGCCCGTACACCGGCCTCAACGAGGAGGTGGCGGCGTACGTCTTCGACCAGCCCGGCGCCAAGGAGTTCCTCGACCGCTACGCCGAGCTGCTGCAGCTCGTTGCCGCGGGCTACCGTCGGGAGGGCAAGCGCTATGTGACCATCGCCGTGGGCTGCACCGGCGGCAAGCACCGCTCCGTGGCCATGTCGGAGAAGCTGGCCGCCCGGCTCGCGGCCGAGGGTGTGGAGACGGTGGTCGTGCACCGGGACATGGGACGCGAATGACAGCACGTACTCCGCGGCTGAGCAGGCTGCGCCGGGTGGTGTCCGAGGGACGTGGCGGCCGTCCGGCCGAGGCCCGCGGGGGCCGGCCGCGCCGCCGGGGCGCCCAGCCCAAGGTCGTCGCCCTCGGCGGCGGCATGGGCCTGTCCGCCTCGCTCGCCGCGCTGCGCCGGATCACCGGCGACCTCACCGCCGTCGTCACCGTGGCCGACGACGGCGGTTCCAGCGGGCGCCTGCGCGACGAGCTGGGCGTGCTGCCGCCCGGTGACCTGCGCAAGGCGCTGGCCGCGCTGTGCGGGGACGACGACTGGGGCCAGACCTGGGCCCGGGTCATCCAGCACCGCTTCCAGTCCAAGGGCGAGATGCACGGCCACGCGGTCGGCAACCTGCTGATCGTCGCCCTGTGGGAACAGCTCGGCGACCACGTCCAGGCCCTGGACCTGGTCGGCAGGCTGCTCGGCGCGCACGGGCGCGTACTGCCCATGTCGGCCGTGCCGCTGGAGCTCCAGGCCCTGGTCAAGGGCCACGACCCGGACCGGCCCGAGAAGGTGGGCATCGTGCGGGGCCAGGCGACGGTGGCCCTGACCCCCGGCGAGGTGCAGTCCGTGCACCTGGTGCCGAACGACCCGCCCGCCGTCCCCGAGGCGGTCGAGGCCGTCCTCGACGCGGACTGGGTGGTGCTCGGCCCCGGCTCCTGGTTCTCCTCGGTCATCCCGCACCTGCTCGTGCCCGAGCTGCTGGACGCGCTCACGCAGACGAAGGCGCGCCGGGTACTCTCCCTGAACCTCGCACCGCAGCCCGGGGAAACCGAGGGTTTCTCCCCGCAGCGTCATTTGGAGGTTTTGGGACGACACGCCCCTAAACTCGCCCTGGACGTGGTGCTGGCCGACGAGGCCGCCGTGCCCGACCGCGACTCGCTGACCGACGCCGCCGAGCGGTTCGGCGCCGCGGTGGAGCTGGCGCCGGTGGCCCGGACCGACGGAACCCCGAGGCACGACCCGGAGCTGTTGGCCGCCGCGTACGACCGTATTTTTCGGATGCATGGAAGGATCGGCCCATGGCGATGACGGCAGCGGTGAAGGACGAGATCTCCCGGCTCCCCGTCACCCGGACCTGCTGCAGGAAGGCGGAGGTCTCCGCCCTTCTGCGGTTCGCCGGCGGCCTCCACCTGGTGAGCGGGCGCATCGTGATCGAGGCGGAGCTCGACACGGCGATGGCGGCCCGCCGCCTCAAGCGGGACATCCTGGAGATCTTCGGTCACGGCTCCGAGCTGATCGTGATGGCACCGGGCGGGCTGCGCCGCGGCCCGCGCTACGTCGTGCGGGTCGTCGCCGGCGGTGACCAGCTGGCCCGGCAGACCGGCCTGGTCGACGGGCGGGGCCGCCCGATCCGCGGCCTGCCCCCGCAGGTGGTCTCCGGAGCCACCTGCGACGCCGAGGCCGCCTGGCGCGGGGCGTTCCTGGCGCACGGCTCGCTCACCGAGCCCGGCCGCTCCTCCTCCCTGGAGGTGACCTGCCCGGGACCCGAGGCCGCGCTCGCCCTGGTCGGCGCCGCCCGCCGGCTGTCGATCGCCGCCAAGGCCCGCGAGGTGCGCGGCGTGGACCGGGTCGTCGTCCGCGACGGCGACGCGATCGGCGCCCTGCTCACCCGGCTGGGCGCCCACGAGTCGGTGCTGGCCTGGGAGGAGCGCCGGATGCGCCGCGAGGTCCGCGCCACGGCGAACCGGCTGGCCAACTTCGACGACGCCAACCTGCGCAGATCCGCCCGCGCGGCCGTCGCCGCCGGCGCCCGTGTGCAGCGCGCCCTGGAGATCCTCGGCGACGACGTCCCCGAGCACCTCGCCGCCGCGGGCCGGCTGCGCATGGAGCACAAGCAGGCCTCCCTGGAGGAACTGGGCGCGCTCGCCGACCCGCCGCTGACCAAGGACGCCGTCGCCGGCCGCATCCGCCGCCTGCTGGCCATGGCCGACAAGCGCGCCGCCGACCTCGGCATCCCGGGCACGGAGGCCAACCTCACCGAGGAACTGGCCGACAACCTCGCGGGCTGATGTGACGGAGGGCCGGAACGCCGGTGCGGACGTCCATTCGGGTGATCGGCACCGGCGTTCACGTGTCGTCGAGGCACCCTTGACTCGATCATGAAGTGTCATGAGCCTGGCACCTGTTCGCTGCTGCGGCGGACCCACGCTAGGGGGGTTCATGAGACGAAGAGCGAGATCGATCCTCGCTGTCGGCGCGCTCCTGATCGGCGGAGCGAGCCTCGCACCCATCGCCCAGGCACAACCCGGCACCTCCTCCGCATCCGGCTCCGGCACCGGTGAGGTCCCCGACACCGGCGAGGTCAAGGTCTTCCGCGCCGACGTCACCAGGAAACAGGTGCCGCTGCTGCTGGCGGCCGGCCAGGACGGCCACGAACTCGGCGAGCAGGTGCCCGACCGGGGCACGGCCACCGTCGAGGTCCACCTCACCGACCAGCAGGCGAGGACGCTGGAGAAACAGGGCGTCGACCTCGCCGAGCACACCCTCTCCGCCCGCGCCGAGGCCCGGGTCGAGGACGCCGCCGAGGGCGTGTTCCGCCCGTACGGCGGAAGCGGCGGCCTGAAGGAGGAGATCCTCCGGACCGCCCGGCAGCACCCCGGCCTCACCAAGGTCGTCTCCATCGGCAGGACCGTCAGGGGCCAGGACATCCTCGCCCTGAAGCTCACCAAGGGCGCCAGGAAGTCCGAGGACGGTTCCAAGCCCGCCGTCCTGTACCTGTCCAACCAGCACGCGCGCGAGTGGATCACCCCGGAGATGACCCGGCGGCTGATGCACCACTACCTGGACCGCTACACGACGGACCAGCGCATCAGGAAGATCGTCGACTCCACCGAGCTGTGGTTCGTCCTGTCGGCCAACCCCGACGGCTACGACTACACCTTCGAGAGCGACGACACCCGCCTGTGGCGCAAGAACCTCCGGGACGTCAACGGCGACGGCGTCATCTCCACCGGCGACGGCGTCGACCTCAACCGCAACTTCGCCTACAAGTGGGGCTACGACGACGAGGGTTCGTCCCCCCACCCCGCCAGCCAGACCTACCGCGGCGCCGGCCCCGGCTCCGAGCCCGAGACCCGGGCGCTGGACGCCTTCGAGCGGCGCATCGGCTTCGAGTACGGCATCAACTACCACTCGGCCGCCGAACTCCTCCTCTACGGGGTCGGCTGGCAGGTGGCCACCGACACCCCGGACGACGTCCTGTACAGGGCGCTCGCCGGCACGCCCGGCAACTCCGCGATCCCGGGCTACCACCCGCAGGTCTCCTCCGAGCTGTACACCACCAACGGCGAGGCGGACGGTCACGCGGCGAACGTCAACGGCATGGCGATGTTCACCCCCGAGATGTCGACCTGCCAGACCGCCTCGGACGCCGACCCGGACGACCGGTGGAAGGCGGCCGACTGCCGGTCGATCTTCACCTTCCCGGACGACGAGAAGCTGATCCAGCAGGAGTTCGCCAGGAACGTCCCGTTCGCGCTCTCCGTCGCCGAGACCGCCGCGCACCCCGACCGGCCGTCCTCCGCGGTCGGCCTGAGCGCCGCGGACTTCACCCCGGCCGCGTTCACCACGTCGTACGCGCGCGGCGCCGACCAGGAGGTCTCCGTCGTCGTACGCAAGGCGGTGCGCGACAAGGAGCTCAGGTACCGCGTCAACGGCGGCCGGGTCCGGGACACGGCCCTCAGGCCGTGGAAGGGCGGCGAGACCTACGGCGGGGACGACAACCTCCACTTCGACGAGTACCGGGCCGAGGTCGAGGACGGCGCGCCGGGCGACGAGGTCGAGGTGTGGTTCACCGGCGAGACGGCGAGCGGCCGGAAGGTCTCCAGCGAGCACTTCACGTACACCGTGGCCGAGCGCCCGCGCGCGGACGTGCTCGTGGTCGCCGAGGAGGGCACGGCCGCCACCCGGGCCCGGACGTACGTCGACGCGCTCAGGGCCGGCGGCCGCCGGGCGGCCGTGTGGGACGTGGCCGCCCGGGGCGCGCCCGACGCGCTCGGTGTGCTGAGCCACTTCGGCACCGTCATCCACTACACGGGCGCGGCCGTCCCGGGCGTCGCCACCCAGCTCGAACTGCGCGCCTTCCTCAACGAGGGCGGCAAGCTGATCGAGGCGGGCGAGCAGGCCGGCGGCAGCGTCGACCTCGGCGGCGGCAACCTGTCCGACGACTTCAGCCAGTACTACCTGGGCGCCTACACCCGTACGTCGACCCCCGGGGCCCGCGCTTTCACCGGTTCCGGCAGGCTCGGCGGCTTCACCGGCGCGCTCGGCGACGCCCCCGGCAACCCGCTGGACGCGGCGGGCACCTACGGGGTGACCTCCGACGAGCTGCCCGCGGACGAGTACCCCCGGTTCGCCGCCGCGGGCGCGGGCCGCTTCGACGGGACGGCCGACCCGTACGGACCCTACGCGGGCACGGCCATGGCGGCCGCCGTCCACACCGACGACGCCTACAAACGCCTCACCCGCACCATCGACCTCACCGGTGTCGACGCCGCCGACCGGCCGGCCCTGCGCACCCGGCTGCTGTGGGACACCGAGCCCGGCTACGACCACGTCCTGGTCGAGGCCCGCACCGCCGGCGCCGACGACTGGACCACCCTGCCCGAGGCGGGCGGCGCCACCGGCACCGCCGTGCCCGAGGAGTGCGCGGGCGGCTCCTACGTCGGCGAGCACCCCTGGCTGAAGCGCTACCTGACCGTGTCCCCGGGCGGCTGCACCGCGACCGGCACCACCGGGTCGTGGCACAGCCTCACCGGCGCCTCCGGCGGCTGGCAGCAGGTGAGCTTCGACCTCGGCGCCTACGCCGGGAAGACGGTCGAGATCTCGCTCAGCTACGTCACCGACCCCGGCACCGGCGGCCGCGGCGTCCTCGCCGACGAGGTCTCGCTCGTCGTCGGCGGCAGCGCACGGGAGACGGAGGGCTTCGAGACGTCGCTGGGCGCCTGGCGGGCGGCCGGACCGCCCGCGGGCAGCCCAGCCGTCCTGAAGGACTGGACGCGCACCGGGGCGCTGTTCCGGACCTACGGAGCGGTCACCACGGACGACACCGTGCTGCTGGGCTTCGGCCTGGAGCACCTGCCCGCGGCGGCCGACCGCAAGGCGCTCCTGGCCACGGCTCTGAGGGCTCTGGACGAGTGAAACACCGGCCGAGGGGCACTGACTCTCCGTAGCGAAATCGGGTGAATCAGGTCCCCGTCGGCCCCCGCGGTCCGGGCGGTCCGTACCCCTACCGGCGGGTACGGACCGCACCGCCGTGTACGGGCCGCTCGATGTCACCCCGGCGGCCTCGGGGAGGTAGGGTCGGGGGTGGTCGGGGACATCCCATACAGCTCGCCGGCATCGAGAGCCGGCGTACCAACGAGGAGATCGGTTCGTGACGATCCGCGTAGGCATCAACGGCTTTGGCCGCATCGGTCGTAACTACTTCCGCGCGCTGCTGGAGCAGGGTGCAGACATCGAGATCGTGGCTGTCAACGACCTGGGTGACACCGCGACCACCGCTCACCTGCTGAAGTACGACACCATCCTCGGCCGCCTCAAGCAGGAGGTCTCGCACACCGAGGACACCATCACCGTCGACGGCAGGACCATCAAGGTCCTGTCCGAGCGCAACCCCGCCGACATCCCGTGGGGCGAGCTGGGCGTCGACGTCGTCATCGAGTCCACCGGCATCTTCACCAAGAAGGAAGACGCCGAGAAGCACCTCGCCGGCGGCGCCAAGAAGGTCATCATCTCCGCCCCGGCGAAGAACGAAGACGTCACCATCGTGATGGGCGTCAACCAGGACAAGTACGACCCGGCGAACCACCACGTCATCTCCAACGCCTCCTGCACCACCAACTGCGTGGCGCCGATGGCGAAGGTCCTCGACGAGAACTTCGGCATCGTCAAGGGCCTGATGACGACGGTGCACGCCTACACCAACGACCAGCGCATCCTGGACTTCCCGCACAAGGACCTGCGCCGCGCCCGGGCCGCCGCCGAGAACATCATCCCGACGACCACCGGCGCCGCGAAGGCCACCGCCCTGGTCCTTCCGCAGCTCAAGGGCAAGCTGGACGGCATGGCCATGCGCGTCCCGGTCCCGACCGGCTCGGTCACCGACCTCGTCGTCGAGCTGTCCCGCGAGGTCACCAAGGAAGAGGTCAACGCCGCCTTCCAGAAGGCCGCCGAGGGCGAGCTCAAGGGCATCCTCGAGTACACCGAGGACCCGATCGTCTCCTCCGACATCGTCAACGCCCCGGCGTCCTGCACCTTCGACTCCTCCCTGACCATGGTCCAGGAGGGCAAGAACGTGAAGGTCATCGGCTGGTACGACAACGAGTGGGGCTACTCCAACCGCCTCGTCGACCTGACGGTCTTCGTCGGCGACCAGCTCTGACCGAACAGAGCGGGCACCTCGATGTGAGAGCAGGGCTCGGGCAGCGCGCGACCGCGCTGCCCGAGCCCTGACTCACGTACAGATCAGCCCTGTTCGATCACGAGCGCTTCCGAGCGATCACGAGCCCCTCAGGAGTCCCCATGAAGACGATCGACGAACTGCTCTCCGAAGGCGTCGCGGGCAAGCGGGTCTTCGTCCGCGCCGACCTGAACGTGCCGCTCGACGGCACCGCCATCACCGACGACGGCCGCATCCGCGCCGTCCTGCCCACCGTCAAGGCCCTCGCGGACGCGGGCGCCCGCGTGGTCGTCGCCTCGCACCTCGGCCGCCCCAAGGGCGCCCCGGACCCGGCCTTCTCCCTCGCTCCCGCCGCCGCGCGCCTGGGTGAACTCCTCGGCGCCGACGTCGCGTTCGCCGAGGACACGGTCGGCGAGTCCGCCACGTCCACCGTCTCCGGCCTCGCCGACGGCCAGGTCGCCGTCCTGGAGAACCTGCGCTTCAACCCCGGCGAGACCGCCAAGGACGACGCCGACCGCGGCGCCTTCGCCGACCGGCTCGCCGCCCTCGCGGACGTCTACGTGGGCGACGGCTTCGGCGCGGTGCACCGCAAGCACGCCTCGGTCTTCGACCTGCCGAAGAAGCTCCCGCACTACGCCGGCCACCTCATCGCCACCGAGGTCGGCGTCCTGAAGAAGCTCACCGAGGACGTCGAGCGGCCGTACGTCGTCGCCCTCGGCGGCGCCAAGGTCTCCGACAAGCTCGCCGTCATCGACCAGCTGCTCGACAGGGCCGACCGCCTGCTCATCGGCGGCGGCATGGCCTACACCTTCCTCAAGGCCAAGGGCTACGAGGTCGGCAAGTCCCTGCTGCAGGAGGACCAGGTCCCGGCCGTCACCGAGTACCTGGAGCGCGCCGAGAAGCAGGGCGTCGAGCTGGTCCTGCCGGTCGACGCGCTGGTCTCGACCGACTTCCCGGACCTGAAGACCAAGGCGCCGGCCAACCCCGCCGTCGTCGCCGCGGACGCCATCCCCGCCGACCAGGAGGGTCTGGACATCGGCCCCGAGACCCGCAAGCTGTACGCCTCGAAGCTCGCCGACGCCGCCACCGTCTTCTGGAACGGCCCCATGGGCGTCTTCGAGCACCCCGACTACGCCGAGGGCACCAAGGCGGTCGCCCAGGCCCTCGTCGACTCCCAGGGCTTCACCGTGGTCGGCGGCGGCGACTCCGCCGCCGCCGTGCGCACCCTGGGCTTCGACGAGCAGGCATTCGGCCACATCTCGACCGGTGGCGGCGCCTCCCTCGAATACCTCGAGGGCAAGACGCTCCCCGGCCTCGCCGCACTGGAGGACTGACCCTTTATGAGCACGCGCACGCCGCTGATGGCGGGCAACTGGAAGATGAACCTCAACCACCTGGAGGCCATCGCCCACGTCCAGAAGCTCGCCTTCGCCCTGGCCGACAAGGACTACGAGGCCGTCGAGGTCGCCGTCCTGCCGCCCTTCACCGACCTGCGCTCCGTGCAGACCCTGGTCGACGGCGACAAGCTCCGCATCAAGTACGGCGCCCAGGACATCTCGGCGCACGACGGCGGCGCCTACACCGGCGAGATCTCCGGCCCGATGCTGGCCAAGCTGAAGTGCACGTACGTGGTGATCGGCCACAGCGAGCGCCGCCAGTACCACAACGAGACCGACGAGCTGGTGAACGCCAAGGTCAAGGCCGCCTACAAGCACGGCCTGACCCCGATCCTGTGCGTCGGCGAGGAGCTGGAGGTGCGCGAGGCGGGCAACCACGTCGCGCACACCCTCGCCCAGGTCGAGGGCGGTCTGAAGGACCTCCCGGCCGAGCAGGCCGAGACGATCGTGATCGCCTACGAGCCGGTCTGGGCCATCGGCACCGGCAAGGTCTGCGGCGCCGAGGACGCCCAGGAGGTCTGCGCCGCCGTCCGCGCCAAGGTCGCCGAGCTGTACTCGCAGGAGGTGGCCGACAAGGTCCGCGTCCAGTACGGCGGCTCGGTCAAGTCCGGCAACGTCGCCGAGATCATGGCGCAGCCCGACATCGACGGAGCCCTGGTCGGCGGCGCCTCGCTGGACGCCGACGAGTTCGTCAAGATCGTGCGCTTCCGCGACCAGTGAGTGTGCGGTAACGGCGATACGTCGTACCCTTGCGGGGTCCAGCAGTGCCTGCTGGACCCCGTCGTCCGTCAGAATCCGAGGAAGTTGGTCCAGCCGTGGTTATGGGGTTCTCGATCGCCCTGATCGTCTTCAGCCTGTTGCTGATGCTGCTGGTGCTGATGCACAAGGGGAAGGGCGGCGGCCTGTCCGACATGTTCGGTGGCGGCATGCAGTCGTCCGTCGGCGGCTCCTCGGTCGCCGAGCGCAACCTCGACCGGATCACCGTGGTGGTCGGTCTGCTGTGGTTCGCGTGCATCATCGTGCTCGGGATCCTGATGAAGGTGAACAGCTGACCGGCGCACCGACCGCGGACCCCTGGTCGGTGCCGCCCTCGCGGCACGCACCGCTGCACCCGACGCCCCATGTCCGGTACGCGCTGCCCTGCGCGGCCTATCATGGGGCGTGCGTCTGGGTGCGGGGGCTGTAACTCCCATCACTGGACGCGCGTTGGGCCTTACGTAGACTGAGGCGCTCGCAGCGAAGCGAAACGCCGACTCGCTTCGCGGCACCATCACGCAGGGAGTTACGACCGTGGCAAGTGGCAACGCGATCCGAGGCAGCCGGGTCGGGGCGGGGCCGATGGGCGAGGCCGAGCGCGGCGAGTCCGCGCCGCGTCTGCGCATCTCCTTCTGGTGCTCCAACGGGCACGAGACACAGCCGAGCTTCGCCAGCGACGCGCAGGTCCCCGACACCTGGGACTGCCCCCGCTGCGGCTTCCCGGCCGGACAGGACCGGGACAACCCGCCGGACCCGCCGCGCACCGAGCCGTACAAGACGCACCTGGCGTACGTGCGGGAGCGCCGCAGCGACGCGGACGGCGAGGCGATCCTCGCCGAGGCGCTCGCCAAACTGCGGGGCGAGATCTAGGAGTTCAGGACCCGGCCGGGCATCGAGAGGTGTCTGGCCGGAGCTGTTCCCGGCCGCCCGGGGCCGGTTGTCAGTGGCGCCCCCTACGGTGTGTGCATCGGGCGAACCGTAGGGGGAGTCGTGGCGGCGGTCGAGACGGAAGGCGGGCGTGCGCCCGCGTGGCGTGGGGGATTCGGACGGCTGTGGAGCGCCGCCGTGCTCTCCAGCTTCGGTGACGCGCTGCGCACGGCCGCGCTGCCCCTGCTGGCCGTGTCGCTGACCGACGAGCCGCTGCTCGTCGTGTCCGTCACCGCCTGCGGTTATCTGCCGTGGCTCCTCTTCGGACTGCTCGGCGGCGCCGTCGCCGACCGCGTGGACCAGCGGCGCGCGATGTGGGCGGTGGACGCGGTACGGGGGCTGCTGGTCGCGGCGTTCGCGGTGGCCGTCGCCTGCGGTCACGTCTCGATCGGGCTGCTCGTCGCGCTGGCCTTCGCCCTCACCACGCTCCAGACCCTCTTCGACAACGCCGCCACCGCCCTGCTGCCCTCCCTGGTCGGCCCCGACGCGCTCGGCAGCGCCAACGCGCGGCTGATGTCCGGTCAGCGCATCGCGGGCGGCCTGCTCGGCGGGCCGGTCGTGCCGCTGCTGCTGGCGGCGGGGGCCGCCGTGCCCTTCGCGGTCGACGCCGCCACCTTCCTGTCGGCCGCCGCGCTGGTGGCCTCGGTGCGGACCACCGCGCCCGAGCGGGCGGTCCGCCCCTCGGGCGGCACACTGCGCCGGGAGATCGCGGACGGGCTGCGCATCCTGATACGGGACAGGGTCCTGCGCGGACTGTGCGCCGCCACCGCGCTGTGCAACATCGGCATGGGCGCCCTCGTCGCCACTCTGGTGCTCCTGGTGACCGACCGTCTGCACGCGGGCAGCGCGGGGTACGCGGCGGCGACGACCGCGTACACCCTCGGCAGCCTGGCCGGAGGAGCGGCCGACCGGCGGCTCGTGGCCCGCGTCGGGCGGGTGCGCGGGGTGCTGCTCGCCGGCTGCGTGCAGACCGCCGCGCTCGTGGTCATGGGGACGGTGCGCAGCCTGGCCGCGCTGGTGGCCGCCATGGCCGTGTTCGGGTTCATGGGCATGGTGTGGAACGTCAGCACGACCACCCTGATGCAGCAGCGCAGCCCCGCCGGGGCGCTCGGCCGGGTCGGCTCGGCCCACCGGACCCTCGCGGTGGCCGGGGCACCGCTCGGCGCGCTGCTGGGCGGGTCCGCCGCCACGGCCTGGGGAGCGCACACCCCGGCCCTGCTCGCCGCCGCCTTCTTCGCGCTGTCCGTCACCGCCCTGACACCCGCGCGCAAGCCGGACGTACCTGCTGTTGCACCGCACGACGACGCCACGACGGCTCACACCGGGCGCTGATCAACTAGGTTGGGACCGGCAGCGGGACAAGGTACGCAGCACAGGCAGGCAAGGAAGAAGGCTGGAGTACGAGATGAACGCAGACGGCCGTACCAGGCTCGACCAGAGGCCCGAGTGGACCGCGCTGGCCAAGCACCGCGAGGAGCTGGGCGAGGTGCAGCTGCGCGAGCTGTTCGCCGCCGACCCCGGCCGCGGCGCCGGCTACACGCTCCGGGTCGGCGACCTGTACGTCGACTACTCCAAGCACCTGGTCACCGACGAGACGCTGCGGCTGCTGCGGGAACTGGCCGCCGCCACCGACGTCTTCGGCCTGCGGGACGCGATGTTCCGCGGGGAGAGGATCAACACGACCGAGAACCGGGCCGTGCTGCACACCGCGCTCCGGGCGCCGCGCGACGCGGTGATCGAGGTCGACGGGGAGAACGTCGTGCCCGGCGTGCACGCCGTGCTGGACAGGATGGCCGACTTCGCCGAGCGGGTCCGCTCCGGCGCGTGGACCGGCCACACCGGCAAGCGCATCAGGAACGTCGTCAACGTCGGCATCGGCGGCTCCGACCTGGGCCCGGCGATGGCGTACGAGGTGCTGCGCAGCTACACCGACCGCTCCCTGACGGTCCGGTTCGTCTCCAACGTCGACGGCGCCGACCTGCACGAGGCCACCCGTGACCTCGACCCGGCCGAGACGCTGTTCGTCATCGCCTCCAAGACGTTCACCACCATCGAGACCATCACCAACGCCGCCTCGGCCCGTGACTGGCTGCTGAGCGGGCTGGGCGCGGGCCAGGAGGCCGTCGCGAAGCACTTCGTCGCCCTGTCGACGAACGCCGGGAAGGTCGCCGAGTTCGGCATCGACACGGCCAACATGTTCGAGTTCTGGGACTGGGTCGGCGGCCGGTACTCGTACGACTCCGCCATCGGCCTGTCGCTGATGATCGCCATCGGGCCGGACCGGTTCCGGGAGATGCTCGACGGCTTCCGCCTCGTCGACGAGCACTTCCGCACCGCCCCCGCCGAGTCCAACGTGCCGCTGCTGCTGGGCCTGCTGGGCATCTGGTACGGCAACTTCCACGGTGCCCAGTCGCACGCGGTGCTGCCCTACAGCCACTACCTGTCGAAGTTCACCGCCTATCTGCAGCAGCTGGACATGGAGTCCAACGGCAAGTACGTCGGCCGGGACGGGCGGGAGGTCGCGTGGGAGACCGGGCCCGTCGTGTGGGGCACGCCGGGCACCAACGGGCAGCACGCCTACTACCAGCTCATCCACCAGGGCACGAAGCTGATCCCGGCGGACTTCATCGGCTTCGCCGAGCCGGTCGCCGAGCTGAGCGACGGGCTCAAGGCGCAGCACGACCTGCTGATGGCGAACTTCTTCGCGCAGACGCAGGCGCTGGCGTTCGGCAAGACGCCGGACGAGGTGCGGGCGGAGGGGGTGCCGGAGGAGCTGGTGCCGCACAAGACGTTCAAGGGCAACCACCCGACGACCACGATCCTCGCGCGCGAGCTGACCCCGTCGGTCCTCGGCCAGTTGGTCGCCCTCTACGAGCACAAGGTGTTCGTGCAGGGCGCGATCTGGAACATCGACTCCTTCGACCAGTGGGGCGTCGAGCTCGGCAAGGTCCTCGCCAAGCGCGTCGAGCCCGCGCTGACCGAGGGCGCCGAGGTGCCGGGCCTGGACGCCTCCACCAAGGCCCTGGTCGCCGCCTACCGGGAGCTGCGCGGGCGGCAGTGACCGCCGACGGCCCGGGGGGCGGGAGCGGGCGGCGACGCCGCCCGCTCCCGGGAGCCGGCCCGGACCCGCGCGGCCGCCGGTCAGGCGACCGCGGTCAGGGTGTCCGCGAGGCGCCGGCGGGCCGCGCGGGACGCCGGGAGGGCGGCGAGGGCGCTCGCGCCGAGGACGGCGGCGGCGCCCAGGAGCACCAGGAGCGCGGGGGAGGGGCCCTGGGCGATGCCGGCGCCGATGCCGCTCGACCTGCCCTGGGCGTCGATCAGCCAGTGCGCGAGCGGCGGCCCCAGGGCGAGGGCGACGAGCACGGCCGCCAGGGCCGTGCAGCCGGTGGCGGTGACGGTGATCGCGGTGATCTGCCGGGGGGACAGGCCGATCGCCTTCAGGGCCAGCAGATCGCGTTCGCTCTCCCGTACGGTGCCGCCGATCGCCGTCAGCAGCTCGATGAGGCCGATGAGGGCGAGGACGGCGATCAGGCCGAGGACGACGCCGCGCAGGGGGGAGAGCCCGTCGGCCGGGTTGGTGACGGTGTGCACGTCGAGGTGGCCGCGCCCGGCCGCGGCGAGCCGGTCGGCGACCCGGTGCGGATCGGCGCCCGGGTCCAGGCGGAGCTGGTAGAAGCTCGGACCGAGACCGGGGTCGTTCTCGCGGAGGGTGTCGAGGGAGGTGGAGACGACCCGGCCGGCGTTCTCCGGCTCGATGCTGCGGCCCACGATGTGCAGGATCTGCGGCCGCTCGCCGACGGTCATCCGCACCCAGTCGCCGACGCGCACGTCCAGCAGGTCGAGCAGCCCCTGCCCGGCCACCGCCTCGTCGGGTCCGCGCGCGGGCCGGCCCTCGGCCAGGGTGTACGGGTAGGGGTCCGCGCGGGTGCCGAGGCCGCGCAGGGCGATGGTCGCCGTCTGGCCCGGGACCAGGGCGGCGACCTCGACGCCCGGGTGGGCGGCGGCGACCTGCGGATCGCGTTCCAGCAGGGCGCGCACCTCCCCGTCGCCCAGGCCGGTGTCCGCGTGGACGGTGAGCGCGGCGGGCAGGCCGACCTGCTCGGGCCTGCTGTGGAAGCGGTCGATGGTGGTCCACGCGCTCATCGCCACCACGATCAGCAGCAGCGGCAGGGCCAGCCGGACGACCGTGCCCAGCGAACGCGGGCGGCGTGTGAACGCCTTGTGCCAGCCCAGGACCAGCGCGGGCGGCACCCGCAGGCCCAGCGCCCGGCGCGCCGTCCCCGACAGCCGTCCGCCCGGCGGCCCCGCGGGCCGCGGCACCGGCACCGGCGGCACCCGTCCCGCCCGCCACGCGGCGAGCCCGGTGGTCGCGCCGATGAACAGCACCGCCCCCACCGGCACCGCGCACAGGGCCGGCGTGTGCCCGGGCAGCCCCTGCCACACGCCGACCGCGTCGCCGAGCCGCCCCGGGACACGGCTGCCCAGCGTCTCGGTGAGCGCGGCGGCGGCCGCGGCGCCCAGCAGCGCGTAGGCGAGGTGCTGCAGCAGGAAGACGCGGACGACCTGGCCCGGGGTGAAGCCGATCGCCTTCAGCACCGAGATGTCCCGCAGATGGCCGCGGATCCGGGTGCCGATCGCCCCGTGCACGGCGAACCCGGCGGCGGCCAGCGCCCCCAGCCCGAACAGGCCCAGCACCTGCCCGAGCAGCCGGTTGTCGCCCTGGGCCTCGGCGCGGGCCTGCGTCCAGGTGGAGACCTCGCCGATGGCCCCGGCGCCCAGCACGGTCACGGCGCGCTGGACGGCGTAGTCCGTGTCGCCGGGGTCCGCCAGCCGCAGCCCGATCACCTGCCCGCCGGGGCCGGGCACGGCGGACGGCAGCGCCCACACCAGCCCCGGCCGCTCACCCGGCCGGTAGCGGGGCTCGGCGCTGTCGGCGACGCCCACGACGGTCAGCTCCCGTGCGGTGCCGGGCACGGTGAGCGTGTCGCCGGGCTGGGCCAGCAGGGTGCGGGCGAGCCGGCTCTCCAGGACCACGCCGTTCGGGGCGGCGGCCGCCAGCCAGCGCCCGGAGGTGAGCAGCGGGCGGCCGACGGGCGGCGGCTCGGCGGAGGTGCCGCGCAGTTCGACCGAGGCCCGCGTGCCGCGCGAGGCGACCGTGACGGAGGCGACGGGGTAGGGGCCGGCGACGGACTCGACGCCGTCCAGCGCCGCCAGCTTCCGGGTGTCGGCGGCGGCGTCGGTGTGCAGCCACACGTGGGCGCCGCGCGCCTGGGCGAAGACGCGCTGCCAGGGGTTGGTCGCGTACCCGAACAGGGCCGTGGCCAGCAGCAGCGACACGACGATGCCCGCCGTGGCGAGGACCAGGAACAGCGCCTCGCCGCGGTGCGTGCGCAGATCGGAGTGCGCCCAGCGCAGGGTGGCTCGCACCGGCCTCAGCCCCTCGGCCCGCACACGGCGCGGCCACGGTCGTACACCCGCATGTCAGTCCCTGAGCTCCAGCACGCCGGAGATGCCCGAGCGGCGCGGCGGCGGACCGCCGTCCAGCTCCGCGTCGTCCACGATCCGCCCGTCGAAGAAGCTGATCACCCGGTCCGCGGCGCTCGCCAGCCGGGCGTCATGGGTGACCAGCAGGATCGTCTGGCCGCGCTGGTGGAAGCGGGACAGCAGCCGCATCACCTCGCGGGTGCCCCGGCTGTCCAGGCTGCCCGCGGGCTCGTCGGCCAGCAGCAGCGGCGGATGGTTGACCAGGGCCCGGGCGAGCGCGACCCGCTGCTGCTCACCGCCGGACAGCTCGCCCGGCATGCTGCGCTCCTTGCCCGCGAGCCCCAGTTCGGCCAGCAGCTCCTCCCGCTCGGCCCGCGCCCGCTTCGGCGGGACCCCGGCGAGCAGGGCGGGCAGCTCCACGTTGTCGGCGACGGACAGGTTCGACACCAGGTTGAAGAACTGGAAGACGATCCCGATGCGCTTGCGGCGCTCCACGGCCCAGCGGGCCTCGCCGTAGCCGTCCGTGCACTCGCCGTCCAGCCAGATGCGGCCGGCGTCGGGCCGCTGGAGCCCGCCGAGCAGGTGCAGCAGCGTCGACTTGCCGGCGCCGGACGGGCCGGTGACCGCCACGAACTCGCCCCGTTCCAGGCACAGGTCGACCCCGCGCACGGCATGGGCGGGCGCGCCCTCGCCGTGGTGCGTCTTGACCAGGCCCTCGGCGCGCAGCACGGGAGGGGGGCCCTCGCTCACTCCAGCTCCTCCAGCTCTTCCTGGCACCGCTCCAGCCAGTCGAGGTCGGCCTGCAGGTGCAGCATCGCGCCCTCGATCAGCAGATGGGCGATGCGGTTGTCCCGGTCTTCGGCGGCAGCCAGCCGCGACAGCTGCCGCATCGTGTTGAGGTACTGGCGCCGCTGCTTGTTGATGAGGGCGATCTGGTCGGCGAGACCGGTCTGCGGGGCCAGGGCCAGCTTCATGAAGAACTCGTCCCGCACCCGCGGCTCGTCCTCGGGTTCCTCGAACCAGGCGCGCAGCGCCGCCCGCCCGGCGTCGGTGAGGTGGTAGACCTTCTTGTTGGGCCGGCTGGACTGCTCGACGTCCTCGCCCTCGATCAGTCCCTGTTTCTCGAGGCGGCCGAGGGTGACGTAGATCTGGCCGACGTTCGGCTGAGGGTACGCGGAGCCCAGCAGTTGCTCAAGGTCCTGCTTCAGCTCGTAGCCGTGGGCGGGGCCGCGGGCGAGGAGTGCCAGGAGGGGCAGGCGCACGCGTGCAGTCCTCCTGTCCTCCGTAATGTGTGCCAGGCCCTAGTATCGCCCATACCTAACAGGTATACATGGCCTCTGACTGCGGGCGAAGGCGCCCGCGGCCGGTGTACAGGGAGGAACCTATGCGGTGGATGCGTGCCGCGGGTAGGGGCCTCCTCGTTCTCGTCGTCGTCCTGACCGGATACGTCGCCTCGGGCGCCCGTGCCGACGACCGGCCGGGCCGCGGCCCGCTCACCCTGGCCACCGCCGGCGACCTCACCGGCTATCTCGGCCCCCTGCTGGAGGGCTGGAACCGCGCCCGTCCCGGGGAGAGGGTCACCCTCGTCGAACTGCCCGACTCCGCCGACGAGACCCACGCGCAGATGGTCACCGACCTGCGCGGCGGCCGCGGCCGGTTCGACGTGCTCAACATCGACGTCAACTGGACGTCGGAGTTCGCCGCGGCGGGCTGGATACGGCCCCTGCCGCGCGACCGCTTCCCCCTCGACGCCTTCCTGCCGCCGGTCGTCGGCACCGCGACCTACGACGGGCGGCTGTACGCCGTCCCGTACGTCACCAACGCCGGTCTGCTGCTGTACCGCAAGGACGTCCTCGCCGCGGAGGGCGTTCCGCCGCCGCGCACCTGGGCCGAGCTGGAGCGGCAGGCGAGGACCATCGCCCCGAGGCACGGGCTCGGCGGCTACGCCGGCCAGTTCCTCCCCTACGAGGGACTCACCGTCAACGCGGCCGAGGCCGTCTACTCGGCGGGCGGCACGATCCTCGGCGACGAGGGCGAGCGCGTCACCGTCGACTCGGCGGCGGCCCGCGAGGGCATCGGGTTCCTCGCCCGCGGGGTGCGCGCGGGCTGGATACCGCGGGAAGCGCTGACGTACAAGGAGGAGGAGTCCAAGCAGGCCTTCCTGGACGGCCGGCTGCTCTTCCTGCGCAACTGGCCGTACGCCTACGTCGGCGCCTCCGCCGCGGGCTCGAAGGTCGCCGGGAAGGTCGGCGCCGTGCCGCTGCCGGGACCGGACGGGCCGGGGACGAGCGTCCTCGGCGGCTCCAACCTGGCCGTCAGCGCGCACGCCCGGCACCCCGACTCGGCCGCGCGCCTGATCGCGTACCTGACCAGCGAGCGCGTCCAGCGCCAGGTGCTCACCCGCGGCGCGCTGCCGCCGGTGCGCGCCGATCTGTACGAGGACCCCGGACTCGTCCGCGACTACCCCTACCTGCCGACCCTGCGGGAGAGCGTGCTGGCCGCCGCGCCGCGCCCCAAGAGCCCGCGCTACGACCAGGTCAGCCTCGCGGTGCAGGCGGTCGTGCACGACGCGATGACCGGGCGCCAGACGCCCGAGGCCGCGGTGCGCAGGCTGGCGCGCGAGCTGGCCGCGATCTCCCGCCGCTAGCCCCTACCCTCCCCGCTAGTTGCTTGTTAAGTAACGGAGACGTCTCCTCCGAGGGTGAAATGCCGTCATAAGTCCGCATCCCTCACCCTCCAATTCCCGGTATCTGCGCGCTGTTCGTTGACACCTTCACGACACGCCTACTTAACATGAATGCATAACCGTCAGTCCGGAGCGCGCACGCCCGGGCTTCCGCACGCACAGACAGGCCGACGGGGTGAGTCTCCAGCGCATCGACACCCGCCACTGGTGGCGCGACGCAGTGATCTACCAGGTGTACGTCCGCAGCTTCCTGGACAGCACCGGCGACGGCATCGGCGATCTCGCCGGGGTCCGGGCCGGGCTGCCGTACCTGAAGAAGCTGGGCGTCGACGGGATCTGGCTGAGCCCCTTCTATCCCTCGCCGCAGCACGACCACGGCTACGACGTGGCGGACTACTGCGACGTCGACCCGGTCTTCGGCGACCTCACCGAGTTCGACCTGCTGGTCGCGGCCGCCCACCGGCTCGGCATCAAGGTGCTGCTGGACATCGTCCCCAACCACTGCTCCAGCGAGCACCCCTGGTTCCGTGAGGCGCTGGCCTCCCCGCCCGGCAGCCCGGCCCGCGCCCGCTTCCACTTCGCCGACGGCCGCGGCCCGGACGGCGGCGAGCCGCCCAACAACTGGCACGCCATGTTCGGCGGCCCGGCCTGGACCCGGGTCACCGAGGCCGACGGGCGGCCCGGCCAGTGGTACCTGCACATGTTCACGCCCGAGCAGCCGGACTGGAACTGGCGCAACCCCGCCGTGGCCGCCGAGTTCGACCGCATCCTGCGCTTCTGGCTGGACCGGGGCGTGGACGGCTTCCGCATCGACGTCGCCGCCGGCCTGTTCAAGCACCCCGGCCTGCCCGACTCCGACGACCCGGAGGCCGACGCCCGCACCCGCGACTCGGTCAACCCGCTCGCCTGGAACCAGCCCGAGGTGCACGACGTGTGGCGGCGCTGGCGGTCGATCTGCGAGGAGTACACCGCCCGCGACGGCCGCGAGCGCCTGCTGGTCGGCGAGGTGTCCGTGCCCACCGCCCGCGAGCACGCCAAGTACGTCCGCCCGGACGAGCTGCACCAGGCCTTCTTCTTCGACCTGCTCAGCGCCCCCTGGGACCCGGACGCCTTCCGCAAGGTCATCTCCGAGGCGATGGAGGACATCGCCGGCACCGGCTCCACGGTCACCTGGGTCCTCAACAACCACGACCAGGTCCGCACCGTCACCCGCTACGGCGAGCCCACCCCGCAGGGCAGCGGACTGGGCGCCGCCCGCGCCCGCGCCGCCGCGCTGCTGATGCTGGCGCTGCCCGGAGCCGCGTACATCTACCAGGGCGAGGAGCTGGGCCTGCCCGAGGTCGTCGACCTGCCCGACGACGTGCTCACCGACCCCATCTTCCGCCGCACCGGCAGCCGCGCCCGGATCCGCGACGGCTGCCGGGTGCCGCTGCCGTGGTCGGGGCAGGCCTCGCCGTTCGGCTTCACCTCCGGCGCCGAGGACGCCCGCCCCTGGCTGCCGCAGCCCGACTACTTCGCCGAGTACGCCACCGACCGGGCCCTCGCCGACACCCGCTCCTTCTGGCACCTGTACCGCGACGGCCTGCAACTGCGCGCCGCGCTGCCCCAGCTGGGCGAGGGCACGCTGCGCTGGCTGGAGACCCCGCCGGGCGTCCTGGCCTTCGTCCGCGGCGACGACCTGGTGTGCGCCGTGAACTTCGGCACCGCCCCCACGCCCGCGCCGGTCCCCGGCACCCCGCTGCTCGCCAGCGCCCCCTGCCAGGCCGGGGTGCTGCCCGGCTCGACGGCGGCCTGGTGGATCACCGACCTCTGAGACCGCCGAGCCACCGTCACCTCCCATCCCACCGAAGGGACATCAACGATGATGCGACGACGTACCACCCTGCTCACGAGCTGCACCGCGCTCGCCCTGGCGCTCGGCGCGACCGCCTGCGGCGGCGGCCCCGTCACCGCCGCCGGCGGCGACAAGGCGCTGAGCGGCCAGACGGTCACGGTGGCCGGTGTCTGGTCCGGCACCGAGCAGCGGAACTTCCAGAAGGTGCTGGACGCCTTCACCGAGAAGACCGGCGCCAAGACGCAGTTCGTGTCCACCGGGGACAACGTCTCCACCGTCGTCGGCAGCAAGATCGAGGGCGGCAACGCCCCCGACGTCGTGATGGTCCCGCAGGTCGGCGTGCTCCAGCAGTTCGCGAAGCAGGGCTGGCTCAA
This sequence comes from Streptomyces glaucus, assembly GCF_039533365.1. Lineage (NCBI taxonomy): Bacteria > Bacillati > Actinomycetota > Actinomycetes > Kitasatosporales > Streptomycetaceae > Streptomyces > Streptomyces glaucus. The sequence continues at coordinate 37,345 of NZ_BAAATK010000007.1, read as the reverse complement.
GCCGCTGTCGCCGAAGACGCGGCAGGCCGTGGACGCCAACTACGCGAGCGTCTGGAAGGACTACGGCAGCGTCGACGGCACCCTGTACGGCCTGTACTTCAAGGCCGCCCACAAGTCGACCGTCTGGTACAGCCCCGACGCCCTCGCCCAGGCCGGGGTGGAGCCGCCGAAGACGTACGACGAGATGCTGGAGGCCGGGCGGACCGTCTCCGACTCCGGGCTCGCCGCGTTCTCGGTCGCCGGACAGGACGGCTGGACCCTCACCGACTGGTTCGAGAACATCTACCTCTCCCAGGCCGGCCCCGAGAAGTACGACGCCCTCGCCGCGCACGAGCTGAAGTGGACCGACGCCTCCGTGGTCGAGGCGCTCACCACGCTCGGCAAGCTCTTCAAGGACAAGCAGCTGATCGCGGGCGGCCAGAAGGGCGCCCTGAACACCGACTTCCCCGGCTCGGTGGAGAAGGTGTTCGGGCCGAAGCCCGAGGCCGGCATGGTCTACGAGGGCGACTTCGTCGCCGGCGTCGCCAAGGACCAGTTCGGCAAGTCGATCGGCGAGGAGGCGGACTTCTTCCCGTTCCCCGCGGTCGGCGACGGCAAGGCGCCGGTGGTCAGCGGCGGCGACGCGGCCGTCGTCCTGAAGGACGGCAGGAACCAGAAGGCCGCCCAGGCGCTCCTGGAGTACCTGGCCACCCCGGAGGCCGCCGCCGTGTGGGCCGAGGCGGGCGGCTTCCTCTCCCCGAACCGGAAGCTCGACCTCGCCTCGTACGGCGACGACGTCACCCGGGCCACCGCCGAGTCCCTCGTGAAGGCCGGGGACTCGGTCCGCTTCGACATGTCCGACCAGGCCCCGGCGGCCTTCGGCGGCACCAAGGGCGCCGGCGAGTGGAAGCTGCTGCAGGACTTCCTGCGCGACCCGTCCGACCCGAAGGCCACGGCGGCGAAGCTGGAGGCCGCGGCGGCCAAGGCGTACCGGGGCTGACATGACGACCACGCTCGTGAAAGAGACGAGCCCGCCGGCCGCCGCCGGCGCCGGGACCATCCGGCGCCCGCGGCGGCGGGGACGGGTCGTCGCCCTGCTCTTCGCCCTGCCCGCGCTGCTCCTGCTGGGCGCGCTCGTCGTCTACCCGGTGCTGTTCTCCGTCGGCCGCAGCTTCTTCGACGCCTCCGGCACCCGCTTCGTGGGCGGCGAGAACTACGCCGAGATGTTCCGCGACCCGGCGACGCTCAAGGCCATCCGCAACACGGCCGTCTGGGTCGTCGTCGCGCCGACGCTGCTGACCGGCCTCGGACTGATCCTGGCCGTCCTCGTCGAGAAGGTCCGCTGGGCCACCGCCTTCAAGCTGCTGCTGTTCATGCCGATGGCGGTCTCCTTCCTCGCCGCGGGCATCATCTTCCGGCTCGCCTACGACGAGGACCCGGACAAGGGCGTGCTGAACGCCGCCGTGGTCGCCGTCCACGACGCCTTCGAGGGCACCTCCTCCTACCCGACGGCCCGGGCCCGGGACGGGCAGGGGCTGACGAAGGAGGCGGACGGCTCGTACCGGACGGCCGCCGGCGTGTCGCCGGGCGACACGGTGGCACTCGGCCTGGTCGGCGTGCAGCCGAAGGACCTGCCCGCCGGCGCCGAACCCGCGTACGGGGCCGCCGCGCGCACGGCCGGCCCCGGTGAGCTGCGCGGCGTGGTGTACCTCGACTTCACGCCCGGCGGGGGAGGGGAGCAGGGCGTGGTCGACCGGCGGGAGAGCGGGCTGCCGGAGATGAGGGTCGAGGCGGTGCGCGACGGCAGGGCGGTCGTCTCCACGACCACCGCGTCCGACGGCTCCTTCCGCTTCGCGGACCTGGCCGACGGCTCGTACACCGTCCGGCTCCCCGCCGCGAACTTCGCCCCGCCCTACGAGGGCGTCTCCTGGCTCGGGCCGACGCTCGTCACGCCCGCGATCATCGGGGCCTACCTGTGGATCTGGACCGGCTTCGCGATGGTGCTGATCGGCGCGGGGCTGTCGACGCTGCCGCGGGACGCGCTGGAGGCGGCGCGGATGGACGGCGCCAACGAGTGGCAGATCTTCCGCAGGATCACCGTCCCGCTGCTCGCGCCGGTGCTGACGGTGGTGTTCGTGACCCTGGTGATCAACGTGATGAAGGTCTTCGACCTCGTCTACATCATCGCTCCCGGGCCCGTGCAGGAGGACGCCACCGTGCTGGCGACCCAGATGTGGCTGGTGTCGTTCGGCGGCGGCAACAACCAGGGGCTGGGCAGCGCCCTGGGCGTGCTGCTCCTGCTGCTGGTGATCCCGGCCATGGTCTTCAACGTCCGCCGCTTCCGAAGGAGTCAGCGATGAACACCGTCCGGCGCTCCCTGGCCAACGGGGTCGTCCAGGCCTTCCTCGTGGTGGTCGGGCTGGTGTGGATGACCCCGCTGGCCGGGCTGTTCCTGTCGTCCCTGCGGTCCGCCGAGGACACCGCCGAGGGCGGCTGGTGGACGGTGTTCACCAGCCCCGGCCGGCTCTCCTTCGACAACTACGCGGCGCTGCTGGACAACAGCGGGATCACCCGGGCCTTCTGGAACACGGTGCTGATCTCGGTGCCGACGACCGTGCTGGTCGTGGTCGTCGCGGCGCTCGCCGGATACGCCTTCGCCTGGCTGGACTTCCCGGGCCGGGACGCCGTCTTCCTGGTCGTGGTGGCCCTGCTGGTGGTGCCCGTGCAGGTCGGCCTGCTGCCCGTCGCCAAGCTCTTCGGCCAGCTCGGCCTGTTCGGCACGATCCCCGGCGTGGTGCTCTTCCACGTGGCGTACGGGCTGCCGTTCGCGGTGTTCCTGCTGCGGAACTACTTCGCCGAGATGCCCAAGGAGATGCTGGAGGCGGCCCGCATGGACGGCGGCAGCGAGTGGCGGATCTTCACCCGGCTCGTGCTGCCGGTGGGCCGGCCCGCCATCGCCAGCCTCGCCATCTTCCAGTTCCTGTGGGTGTGGAACGACATGCTGGTGGCGCTGCTCTTCGCCGACAGCTCCGCCCAGCCGCTGACCGTGGAGCTCCAGTCGCAGATCCGGCAGTTCGGCAGCAACATCGACGTGCTGGCGCCGGGCGCCTTCCTGTCGCTGATCGTGCCGCTGGTCGTGTTCTTCGCCTTCCAGCGGCACTTCGTGCAGGGCGTGATGGCGGGGTCGGTGAAGTAGCGCCGCAGGGGCCCCGGGCGCCGGACCGGCGCCCGGGGCCCCTCCGGCGGCTCCCCGTGGCACCGCGGCGCCCGGCGCGCCCGTTCACCGCACGGCGCGCGGGGACGGGAGCGGCTCCGCCGCACGCCCTGCGCGCCGCTTGCCGGAAGCACGCACCGGGCGCCGCTGTCCGGCGGACGCCGCCCGCCGGGTCACCGGGCGGCGGCTTCCCGCGCCAGGGCCCGCTCCACGTGGGCGCGGAAGTCGCGCGGCGGCCGCCCGGTCAGACGCTCCACGGTGTCGGTGACCCGGTCCTCAGCCCCGGCGGCGATCGCCCGGTCCAGGTCCGCGAGCACGGTGGCGAACTCGCGGGGCATGCCCAGCGCCAGGCGATCGCACAACTGCTCGTACGTCAGCCGCCGGTGGACGACCGCGCGGCCGGTCACCTCGCTGAGGACGGCGGCCACCTCGGTGTGGCTCAGCGCCCGGGGACCGGTGACGACCAGGTCGGTGTCCGGGCTCCGCCCGGCGGTCAGCGCGTGCACGGCGACGGCCGCGATGTCGTCGGCGTCGACGAAGGCCACCCGCCCCTCACCGGCCGCGGTCAGGATCACGCCCTGCTCGCGGATGCTGCGGGCGTGCATGTGGTCGCCGGTGAAGTTCTGCATGAACCACGACGGCCGCAGCACCGCCCACTCGTCGAACAGACCGGGCAGGGCCTGGTGCACCTGCCCGACGGCCGGGCCGCCGGCCGGGATCGCCGAGGAGCTGAGCAGCACGGCCCGGCGCACTCCGGCCGCCCGGGCCCGTTCCAGGAAGGGCAGCATCACGGCGGCCGGGTCGGCGGAGGCGAGGGGCGGGACGAGGTAGACCCGGTCCGCGTCCCGCAGGGCCTCCTCGTGCGTCGCGGGGTCGTACCAGTCGAAGCGGACGGCGGTGGCGCCCTCGACGGGAGCGGCGCGCCGGCTCGCGGCCCGGACCCGGTGGCCGTGTGCGGTGAGCCCGGCGGCCACCCGGCTGCCGGTCGTGCCGGTGGCGCCGATGACCAGGGTGGCGGGGGAGGCGGTCACCGGCCCGCCTCCGCAAAGTCGGCCGCGCCGTCCCGCGGGATCGCGAGCGGGTTCCAGTAGTCGCGGTAGCGGGTGATCCGGCCGTCCGCGACCGTCACGACGGCGATGTAGGTCATGTCGTAGGGCTGTCCGGTCTGCACCAGGCGCCCCAGGGCCCGCATCTCCACCACGATGGTCCCCGGGTCCTCGGTCCGGTGGATCTCCAGCTCGGGGAACTCGTGGAGCTCGATGCGCTCGGGGTAGTGGCGCATGTACGCGCCCACGGCGGCCTTGCCCTCCAGCCGCTTCGGCCACCCCTCGGGGGCGAAGGGGAACTCGAACACGCCGTCGTCGGCCCACAGGTCGACCCAGGCGGGGATGTTCCCGTCGAGCAGCAGCCGAAGGCCGTGGCGGTAGACGTCGGCCGCCGTCCGCGCGTACGTGGTCATGGCGTTCTCCTCCTCCGATAGGATGCGGACCGCGAGTCCGCTTAAAAGAGAATACGGACCAGAGGTCCGCTTATCAAGTCGATACGGACCGCCGGTCCGCTTCCCGTGCCCGTCGGGGCCCGTCCACGTCCCCGTCCTGTCTCACCGGAGGAACCCGTGCCCGAGCGCAAGCCCCGCGCGGACGCCCTGCGCAACCGCGAAGCCGTCCTGGCGGCGGCCGACCGGCTGTTCGCCGAGTGCGCCCGCCCCGAGGACGTGACCATGGCCGACATCGCGGCCGCCGCCGGCGTCGGCAAGGGCACCCTCTTCCGCGGCTTCACCGACCGCACCGGCCTGATCCTCGCGCTCTGCGAGGCCCGGCTCGACCCGCTGCGCCGCGCCGTCGCCGACGGCCCCCCTCCCCTCGGCCCCGGCACCCCGCCCGTCGAGCGCGTGCACGCCCTGCTGGACGCGCTCCTGTGCTTCAAGCTCGACCACCGGCACCTCTCACTGGCGCTGGAGGGGACCGGAAGCGACAGCCCCTACCGAACGGACCACTACGACTGGTGGCACCGCACGCTGCGAGACGTCCTGGCGGAGATCCCCGGCCTGACCGGCGCCGGCTTCACCGCGCACGCGCTGCTCGCGGCCGTCCGCGCCGACCTCGTCGACCACCTCGTCGACCGCGAGCACATGACCCGGGAGGACCTCCGGGCCGGCCTGGCCGCCCATGTCACCCGGGTGCTGCGGGAGCCGGATGCCGGGCCGTGACCGGCCGGCGCGAGGCGGACACGGCCCCGGGAACGCGAAAGCGGCCGGTGCCCCACGCGTGTCGTGGGGCACCGGCCGCTCACCGGGACCGGAGCGCCGTCGCCGTCACGGCGACGCCGGCGGATACAGCGACCGCGGCAGCTGCGCGGCCGCCGCCGCGTCCAGCAGCCACAGCGTGCGGGCCCGGCCGTACGCGCCCGCCGCCGGAGCCTGGATCTCACCCGCGCCCGACAGGGCGATCGCCGCGGCCTGCGCCTTGTCCTCGCCGGCCGCCAGCAGCCACACCTCGCGGGCCGCGCGGATCGCCGGCAGCGTGAGCGTGATCCGGGTCGGCGGCGGCTTGGGCGCGCCGTGCACGCCCACCACCGTCCGCTCCGTCTCCCGGACCGCCGGCAGCTCGGGGAAGAGCGACGCCACGTGCGCGTCCGGGCCGACACCCAGCATCAGCACGTCGAACACCGGGACGGGGCCGTGGTTCTCCGGTCCCGCCGCCCGCGCCAGCTCCTGGGCGTACGCGGCCGCCGCCGCCTCCACGTCCGCGCCGTACGGGCCGTCCGAGGCGGGCATGGCGTGCACGCGCTCGGGGTTCACCGGCACCGCGTCCAGCAGCGCCTGCCGCGCCTGCGTGACGTTGCGCTCCGGGTCGCCCTCCGGCAGGAACCGCTCGTCGCCCCACCACAGGTCCAGGCGGCTCCAGTCGACGGCGTCCCGGGCCGGCGCGGCGGCCAGCGCGGCGAGCAGCCCGTTGCCGTTGCGGCCGCCGGTGAGGACCACGGACGCCGAGCCCCGGGAGGCCTGCGCGTCCACGATCTTCGTGATCAGCCGGGCCGCCGCGGCCTGGGCCATCAGCTCCTTGTCGCGGTGCACGACGAGCTGGGGTGCCGTACTCACTTCGCCGCCTTCCGCACCGGTTCCGGGGTGGGGGACTCCTGCTTCACCGGCGCCTTCGCCGTCGCTTTCGCCGCGGGTGCTTTCGCAGCGGTCTCGACGGGAGCGGGGACCGCGACCGGTCCCTCTCCGCCGCTCGCGGGTTCTCCTTTGGCCGCCGGCCGCGCCGGCTCCGGGTCCTTCGCCGGCTTCAGCCGGTCCACCCCGTACCGCAGTGCCGACGCGTACGTGTCGTCCGGGTCCAGGCGGCGCAGCTCCTCCGCGATCAGCTCGGCCGTGTCCCGCCGCTTCAGCGCCACCGCACGGTCCGGCTGGCCCTGGATGGACAGGTTCGCGAGCGAGCCGTCCGCGCGGTCCAGGACGATCGAGCCGCAGTCGGTGTCCATGCGGACCGCCGTCAGACCCGGGCCGCCGGACAGCGAACGCGTCACGGGGACGCCCAGCCGGTCCGCGAGCCACATCGCCAGCAGCTCACAGCTCGGGTTGAACTCCTCGCCCTCCACGTCGACGGCCTTGACCTCGCAGTCGACCTGGTCGAGGGCGGCCGCCAGCATCGAGCGCCACGGCGTGATCCGGGTCCAGGCCAGGTCGGTGTCGCCGGGCGTGTAGGCGTCCGCCCGCGCGGCCAGTTCCCGGATCGGCTCCTCGGTGGCGTACAGGTCGGTGATCCGGCGCTGGGCGAGGGCGCCCAGCGGGTCCTTCGCCGGGTCGAGCGGCGCGTTCACCGGCCACCACACCACCACCGGGGCGTCCGGCAGCAGCAGCGGCAGCACCACCGAGTCGGCGTGGTCGACGATCTCGCCGTACAGCCGCAGGATCACCGTCTCGCCGGTGCCCGCGTCGGCGCCCACCCGGACCTCGGCGTCCAGCCGGGACTGCGTGCGGTCGCGCGGCGAGCGCGAGACGCGCTTGACGACGACCAGGGTGCGGGCGGGGTGCTCGTGGGCGGCGTTGCTGGCGGCCTTGAGGGCGTCGTAGGCGTTCTCCTCGTCGGTGACGATGACGAGGGTGAGCACCATGCCCACGGCCGGGGTGCCGATGGCGCGACGGCCCTGCACCAGCGCCTTGTTGATCTTGCTGGCCGTGGTGTCGGTCAGGTCTGTCCTCATGGCCGCCGCCAGCTCCGTCCGTCTCGCCGCAGCATCTCCTCCGCCTCGGCCGGCCCCCAGGTCCCGGCCGGATACCGGGCCGGAGTGCCGTGGGCGGCCCAGAACTCCTCGATCGGGTCGAGGATCTTCCAGGACAGCTCCACCTCCTCGGTGCGCGGGAAGAGGTTGGCGTCGCCCAGCAGCACGTCCAGGATCAGCCGCTCGTACGCCTCCGGGCTGGACTCGGTGAAGGACTCGCCGTAGGCGAAGTCCATCGACACGTCCCGGATCTCCATCGACGTGCCCGGCACCTTGGAACCGAACCGGACGGTGACCCCCTCGTCGGGCTGGACCCGGATCACGATCGCGTTCGAGCCCAGCTCCTCGGTGGCGGTGGCGCCGAACGGCGAGTGCGGGGCGCGCTGGAAGACCACCGCGATCTCCGTCACCCGGCGGCCCAGCCGCTTGCCGGTGCGCAGGTAGAACGGCACCCCCGCCCAGCGGCGGTTGTCCACCTCCAGCTTGATCGCCGCGTAGGTGTCGGTGGTGGAGTTCGGGTCGATGCCCTCCTCCTCCAGATAGCCGATCACCTTCGCCCCGCCCTGCCAGCCGGCCGTGTACTGGGCCCGCACCGTGGACCGGGCCAGGTCCCGCGGCAGCCGCACCGCGCCGAGCACCTTGGTCTTCTCCGCCGCCAGCGCGTCGGCGTCGAAGGAGGCCGGCTCCTCCATCGCGGTGAGCGCCATCAGCTGCAGCAGGTGGTTCTGGATGACGTCCCGCGCCGCGCCGATGCCGTCGTAGTAGCCCGCCCGGCCGCCGATGCCGATGTCCTCGGCCATGGTGATCTGCACATGGTCCACGAAGGACCGGTTCCAGATCGGCTCGAACAGCTGGTTGGCGAAGCGCAGCGCCAGGATGTTCTGGACCGTCTCCTTGCCCAGGTAGTGATCGATGCGGAACACCTGCTCCGGCGCGAACACCTCGTGCACCAGCGCGTTCAGCTCCTCGGCCGAGGCCAGGTCGTGCCCGAACGGCTTCTCGATCACCGCCCGCCGCCAGGAACCGGCGCGCTGCTCCGCCAGCCGGTGCTTCTTCAGCTGCCGGATGACCACCGGGAACGCCGACGGCGGCACCGACAGGTAGAAGGCGAAGTTGCCGCCGGTGCCCTGCGCCTTGTCCAGCTCCTCGATCGTGGCGCGCAGCCGCTCGAAGGCGGCGTCGTCGTCGAAGGTGCCCTGCACGAACCGCATGCCCTGGATCAGCTGCTGCCAGACCTCCTCCCGGAAGGGGGTGCGGGCGTGCTCCTTGACCGCGTCGTGCACCTCCTGCGCGAAGTCCTCATGGGCCCACTCCCGGCGGGCGAACCCCACCAGCGAGAACCCCGGCGGCAGCAGCCCCCGGTTGGCCAGGTCGTACACGGCCGGCATCAGCTTCTTGCGGGACAGATCACCCGTGACACCGAAGATGACCAGCCCCGACGGCCCCGCGATCCGCGGAAGCCGCCGGTCGGCCGGATCACGCAGCGGATTGCCGCTCGACACCTGTTCAGCCCTCCGCGGGGGCGAGGCGCTTGAGCTCCGCCTCGGTCGACTTCAGCAGGTCGTTCCAGGACGCCTCGAACTTCTCGACGCCCTCCTTCTCCAGCAGCTGCACCACGTCGTCGTACTTGATGCCGAGCGCCTCGACCGCGTCCAGGTCGGCACGGGCCTGCTCGTAGGTGCCGGCGACGGTGTTGCCGGTGATCTCGCCGTGGTCCTCGGTGGCCAGCAGCGTGGCCTCCGGCATGGTGTTCACCGTGTTCGGCGCGACCAGCTCGGTGACGTACATCGTGTCGCTGTACGCCTTGTCCTTCACCCCGGTCGACGCCCACAGCGGGCGCTGCTTGTTGGCGCCGGCCTTCTCCAGCGCCTGCCAGCGCTCGGAGCCGAACACCTCCTCGTAGGCCTGGTAGGCCAGGCGCGCGTTGGCGACCGCGGCCTTGCCGCGCAGGGCCTTGGCCTCGTCCGTGCCGAGCGCGTCGATCCGCTTGTCGATCTCGGTGTCGACGCGGGAGACGAAGAAGGACGCCACGGAGTGGATCTGCGACAGGTCCAGGCCGCGCTCCTTCGCCTTCTCCAGGCCGGTCAGGAACGCGTCCATGACCTTCCGGTAGCGCTCCAGGGAGAAGATCAGCGTGACGTTGACGCTGATGCCCAGGCCGATGACCTCGGCGATGGCCGGGATGCCCGCCTCGGTCGCCGGAATCTTGATCAGGGTGTTGGGGCGGTCCACCAGCCAGGCGAGCTGCTTGGCCTCGGCGACCGTCGCCTTGGTGTCGTGCGCCAGGCGCGGGTCCACCTCGATGGAGACCCGGCCGTCCTGGCCGCCGGTGGCGTCGAAGACGGGCCGCAGGATGTCGGCGGCGTCCCGGACGTCCGCCGTGGTGATCATGCGGATGGCCTCTTCGACCGTCACCCGGCGGGCGGCGAGGTCGGACAGCTGCTGGTCGTAGCCGTCGCCCTCGCTGATCGCCTTCTGGAAGATCGTCGGGTTGGTGGTGACGCCCACGACGTGCTGCTGGTCGATCAGCTCAGCGAGGTTGCCGGACGTGATCCGCTTGCGCGACAGGTCGTCCAGCCAGATCGCGACGCCTTCCTCGGAGAGGCGCTTCAGTGCGTCGGTCATGGAAATTCCATCTCCTACGTGTCGTGTATGAGCGTCAGCGCTGTGCTGCGGCGATCGATTCCCGGGCCACGGCCGCCACGTTCTCCGCAGTGAAGCCGAACTCGCGGAAAAGGACCTTGCCGTCGGCGGACGCGCCGAAGTGCTCCAGGGAAACGATGCGGCCGGCGTCCCCGACGTACTTGTGCCAGGTCAGTCCGACCCCGGCTTCCACCGCGACTCGGGCCTTCACCGACGGCGGCAGGACGCTGTCCCGGTACCCCTGGTCCTGCTGCTCGAACCACTCCACGGACGGCATCGACACCACCCGCGTGGGCACGCCCTCGGCCTGGAGCCGCTCGCGCGCCTCCACGGCGACGTGCACCTCGGATCCGGTGGCGATGAGGATGACCTGCGCCTCGCCGCCCTCGGCCTCGAACAGCACGTACCCGCCGCGCGCCGCGTCCTCGTTGGGCTCGTACGTCGGCACGCCCTGCCGGGTGAGGGCCAGGCCGTGCGGCTGCCCCTTGCCGAACTCCTTCGTCCAGCGCTTGAGGATCTCCCGCCAGGCGATGGCGGTCTCGTTGGCGTCGGCCGGGCGCACGATGTTCAGGCCCGGGATGGCGCGCAGCGCGGCCAGGTGCTCGACGGGCTGGTGGGTGGGGCCGTCCTCGCCCAGGCCGATGGAGTCGTGCGTCCACACGTACGTCACCGGCAGGTGCATCAGCGCCGACAGCCGCACGGCGTTGCGCATGTAGTCGGAGAACACCAGGAAGGTGCCGCCGTAGACGCGGGTGTTGCCGTGCAGGGCGATGCCGTTCATCTCCGCGGCCATCGCGTGCTCGCGGATGCCGAAGTGGATGGTGCGGCCGTACGGGTCGGCCTCCGGCAGCGGGTTGTCCGCCGGGAGGAACGACGACGTCTTGTCGATGGTGGTGTTGTTCGAGCCGGCCAGGTCGGCGGAGCCGCCCCACAGCTCGGGGATCACCGCGCCGAGCGCCTGGAGCACCTTGCCGGACGCGGCACGGGTGGCGACCGCCTTGCCCGCCTCGAAGACCGGGATCTTCTCCTCCCAGCCCGCGGGCAGCTCGCCCCTGCTGACCCGGTCGTACTCGGCGGCCCGCTCGGGGTTGTTGTCCCGCCACTGCTGGAAGGACTTCTCCCACACGGCACGGGCCGCCTCGCCCCGGTCCAGGGCCTTGCGGGTGTGGGCGATGACCTCCTCGGCGACCTCGAAGGTCTTGGCCGGGTCGAAGCCGAGGACCCGCTTGGTGGCCGCGACCTCGTCCTCGCCCAGCGCCGAGCCGTGCGCGGCCTCGGTGTTCTGCGCGTTCGGCGCCGGCCAGGCGATGATCGAGCGCATCGCGATGAAGGACGGCCGGTCCGTGACCTCCTTGGCCCGCTGGATCGCCTCGAAGATCGCCCGCGGGTCCAGGTCGCCGTTCTCCTGCGGCGCCACGCGCTGCACGTGCCAGCCGTAGGCCTCGTACCGCTTGACGGTGTCCTCGGAGACGGCGGTGGCGGTGTCGCCCTCGATCGAGATGTGGTTGTCGTCCCACAGCAGGATCAGGTTGCCGAGCTTCTGGTGGCCGGCCAGGGAGGAGGCCTCGGCGGAGATGCCCTCCTGCAGGCAGCCGTCCCCGGCGATGCAGTAGACGAAGTGGTCGAAGGGGGACTCGCCGGGGGCGGCCTCCGGGTCGAACAGGCCGCGCTCGTAGCGGGCGGCCATGGCCATGCCGACGGCGTTGGCGACGCCCTGGCCGAGCGGGCCGGTGGTGGTCTCCACACCCACGGTGTGCCCGTACTCGGGGTGGCCCGGCGTCTTGGAGCCCCAGGTGCGGAAGGACTTCAGGTCCTCCAGCTCCAGGCCGAAGCCGGCCAGGTACAGCTGGATGTAGAGAGTCAGCGACGAGTGGCCGGCGGACAGCACGAAGCGGTCCCGTCCGACCCAGTCCGCGTCCGCCGGGTCGTGCCGCATCACCTTCTGGAAGAGGGTGTAGGCGGCCGGCGCCAGGCTCATCGCCGTACCCGGATGGCCGTTGCCGACCTTCTGTACGGCATCGGCGGCCAGGACACGCGCGGTGTCGACGGCACGCTGGTCCAACTCGGTCCAGTCGAGGTCTGTGGTGGTCGGCTTGGTGCTCACCCTGGGTCAGGGCTCCTCTCCACATGTCGTAGTCCGGTGCACGTGGGCGCCCACCGGCGGCCGGCGTGTCCGTGCGTCGGCCGGCCGTGTCGAGCCTACCCCCGGAAGTACGTGCGTTTTTGCGTGTCGTCACAGACTGCCGGGACTCTTCGCGACGCGCCTGCCGACCGCCCGGAACCGCAGGTGACAGGTGAAGACGGGGCCGCTCATCCGGGTGCTCGATCGAGCTGCTGTGCGCCCGTCGGATCACGTCCGCCAACACGACCCCACCCCCACGGAGGCGGGGATATGGGCAACGTCTAGAGTGGCGTGGTACGCGCGAGCCTTTACCCGTACTTCACACGGGCGGGCTTGCTGGGATGTCTCTGTAGGGGTGTGCGTGACGGCCGTCGAATCCCGTCCAGCGGGGGTGCTGGGGAAGAGCAGGAGCTCCAGTCACCGGCCGTTCGGGGCCCGTGTCAAGGCGTTCGTGGCACTGACCAAGCCGCGGATCATCGAGCTGCTGCTGATCACCACGGTCCCGGTGATGTTCCTCGCCGAGCAGGGTGTGCCCGACCTGACGCTGGTGCTGCTCACCTGCCTCGGCGGCTACCTGTCCGCGGGCGGCGCCAACGCGCTGAACATGTACCTCGACCGCGACATCGACGCGCTGATGGACCGCACCTCGCAGCGCCCCCTGGTCACCGGCATGGTCGGCCCCCGCGAGTGCCTCGCCTTCGGCATCACGCTGGCGGTCGTCTCGACGCTGCTGTTCGGCCTCACCGTCAACTGGCTGTCGGCCTGGCTCTCCCTCGGCGCGCTGCTGTTCTACGTGGTCGTCTACACGATGATCCTCAAGCGCCGCACGGCGCAGAACATCGTGTGGGGCGGCATCGCCGGCTGCATGCCGGTGCTGATCGGCTGGTCGGCCGTCACGAACTCGCTGTCGTGGGCCCCGGTCGTCCTCTTCATGGTCATCTTCTTCTGGACGCCGCCGCACTACTGGCCGCTGTCCATGAAGGTCAAGGACGACTACGCGCGCGTGGGCGTGCCGATGCTGCCGGTCATCGCCTCCAACAAGGTGGTCGCCCGGCAGATCGTGATCTACAGCTGGGTGATGGTCGCGGTGTCGCTGCTGCTGACCCCGCTGGGCTACACCGGCTGGTTCTACACCGCGGTCGCCCTGGCCGCGGGCGGCTGGTGGCTGTGGGAGGCGCACGCGCTGCAGAACCGGGCCAGGGCCGAGGTGACGGGCGCCAAGCTCAAGGAGATGCGGCTGTTCCACTGGTCCATCACCTATGTGTCGGTGCTGTTCCTGGCGATCGCGGTGGACCCCTTCCTGCGCTGAGCGCCGCCGACGGGCGGGGTGCGTGGCCGAGGCCACGCACCCCGCCCGTCGCCGTTCCGGCTACCCGTCGGTAGCATCCTGGCCATGGCAGACACACAGCAGGTTGACGCGAAGGCCGAGCGCACGGCGGCCCGGCTCGCCAAGCGGATCGGCGCCTTCGCCAAGGCGCACGGCGGGGCCGAGGGCCAGGTGGCCTACCTCGGGCAGCGCGGGGCCCGGATCGTGCTCGTCGGCGAGGACGGCGGCTGGGGCGACCTGGTCGCGCCGACGTACGCGATCGCCCGGAAGGCGGTGGAGAAGGCGGGGATCACCGCCCACGAGGCGTTCGACGGCGAGTTCGCGGCGAAGGTCAGGACGGGCCCGTACGAGTGGTCGCGCATGGCCGGGATCCAGGTGGGCGGGAAGAGCAACACCTGAGACCCGGTTCACCCGTTAGGACCGTAGGAGCACGGGCCGGCGACGGCCCGGCCGAGGAGCGCACGGTCCAGTCACGGGGAGCCCGGATGATCGAGACGCCGTCCCTCGTGGACCAGTACTGCCACGGCGTGCTGAGAACGGAGCTGGGCCTGGGCACCTTCGAGGCCCAGCTGGCCCGCACCGAGGGGCCGCCCGCGCCGGGCACCACCCTGTTCGACACGCAGACCGGCTTCGCGGTACGCCGCTGGTGCCCGCCGCTGCTCGGCCTGGAACCGCACTGCCCGCCCGCCCGCTACCTGGCCCGGCGCCGGGAGCTGGGCGTCCTGGAGGCGGGCCGCCGGCTGCTGCGGGGCAGCGGCATCACGACCTATCTGGTCGACACCGGCCTGCCGGGCGATCTGACCGGCCCCGCCGAGATGGCGTCCGCCGGGGCCGCCGAGGCCCACGAGATCGTGCGCCTGGAGCTGCTGGCGGAGCAGGTCGCCGACACCTCCGGGACCGTGGAGGCGTTTCTCGCCAATCTCGCCGAGGCGGTGCACGGCGCCGCCGCGCACGCCGTGGCCTTCACCTCCGTGGCGGGCGTACGGCACGGGCTGGCCCTCGCCCCCGAGCCGCCGGGGCCCGGCGAGGTGCGCGGCGCGGCCGGGCGGTGGCTGGCCGGACGGGAGGTCGGCGGGGAGCTGAGCGACCCGGTGCTGCTCAGGCACCTGCTGTGGAGCGCGGTCGCCTCGGGGCTGCCGCTGCAGCTGCACGCCGGGCTGGGGGAGCCGGGCCTGCGCATCGACCGCACGGACCCGGTGCTGCTGACGGACTTCGTACGGGCCACCGCCGGGCTCGGCACCGACCTCGTGCTGCTGCACGGCTACCCGTACCACCGGCACGCCGCCCACCTCGCCGGCGTCTTCCCGCACGTGTACGCCGACTCGGGCGCCGCCCTGGTCCGCACCGGAGCCCGCGCCGCGACCGTCCTCGCGGAGATCCTGGAACTGGCCCCCTTCGGCAAGATCCTCTTCTCCAGCGGCGCCCGGGGCCTGCCCGAACTGCACGTGGTGGGCGCCCGCCTGTTCCGCGAGTCCCTCGCGCGCGTGCTGGGCACCTGGGTCGCCGAGGGGGCGTGGTCGCCGGGGGACGCGCAGCGGGTGGCGGGCATGATCGCCTCGGGGAACGCGACGCGGGTGTACGGACTGGACCGAGCCGGGCCGCTCAGCCGGGCAGCGCCACCGTGAGGTCCGCCCCGAGGAGCTGCCCCGGGAACCCGAGCCGGGACACGCCGAGCAAGGGGCCGGCGGTGGCGAGGGCGGCGCCGTCGGGCCGCGGCGGCACGGGCGCATCCGTTCGCCGGGACGGCCGGAGGGGTTCCGGCCGCCCGGAAGGGCCGGTCCGGCTATCGGGGGCCGGCCACCGGCACGCCGGCGCTGTCGGGCTCCCGGGCCGGCAGCGCCGCGGGCGTGTCCTCCGGGCGCTCGCGCAGCGACAGCAGCACCCGCAGCACCCAGATCCACATCACGCACGAGCCGAACATGTGCGCACCGACCAGCATCTCGGGCAGCTCGGTGAAGTACTGCACGTACCCCACGGCGCCCTGGAGCAGCAGGATCACGAACAGCTCACGCGTCCGGCCCAGCGGCCCCCTCGGCGCGTCCACCGCCTTCAGCACGAACCACAGCGCGAACGTCAGCGTCACCACGATCCACGCCAGCACGGCGTGCAGCTTGCTGACCGTCTCCCAGTCCAGCGGCATCCGCGCGACCTCGCTGGAGTCCCCCGCGTGCGGACCCGCCCCGGTCACCACCGTGCCGGCCGCGATCAGCAGCACGGACGCGGCGACCAGGCACCACACCAACTGCTGCACCGCCTTCCCGACCAGCGGCCGGGGAGCGGCGTCGCCCTCCCTGGTGCGCTGCCACATCACCGTCGCCACCGCGATGAGCGCCGAGGAGAGCAGGAAGTGCGCCGCGACGGTGTAGGGGTTCAGGCCGACGAGCACCACGATGCCGCCGAGGACCGCGTTGCCCATGACGATCCAGAACTGCGCCCAGCCCAGCCGGGTCAGGCCGCGGCGGTACGGCTTCCGCGAGCGGGCGGCGATGATCGCCCAGCCGACGGCGGCGCACAGCACGTACGTCAGCAGCCGGTTGCCGAACTCGATGTAGCCGTGGACGCCCATCTCGCTGGTCGCGGTGAGCGAGTCGTCGGTGCACTTGGGCCAGGTCGGGCAGCCCAGGCCCGAGCCGGTCAGCCGGACGGCACCGCCGGTGACCACGATGACCACCGACATCACGAGCGCGGACAGGGCGGCCCGCTGGACCGTCCGGGGGGCGGGGGTCCAGCGGGCGGCGACGAAGGCGAGCGGGTTGCGCACGGCGGCTGCGGCGTCGGCGCGGGTCACGTTTGACACGCGTTCCATCGTAGGGGTCGGCTTGTGCACGCGTTCACGAGGGTCCCGCCTACTCCCAGCGGAAGAACTTCCCCGCCGCCGCGAGCCCGGCGGCCGCCCAGACGGCGAGGATCCCCAGGTCGCCCCACGGCATGCCCGCCCCGTGCTGGAGCACGTCCCGCAGGCCGTCGGAGAGCGCGGAGACGGGCAGCAGGCCCAGCACGCTCTGCACCGCGTCCGGGAACTTCTCCAGCGGCACGATCACGCCGCCGCCGACGAGCAGCAGCAGGAAGACCAGGTTGGCCGCGGCCAGCGTCGCCTCCGCCTTCAGGGTGCCCGCCATCAGCAGGCCGAGGCCGGAGAAGGCCGCCGTGCCCAGGAGCAGCAGCAGGAGCACGGGGAGGGGGCCGCCGCGCGGCGACCAGCCGAGCGCGAAGGCGATCACCGTCAGCAGCGCCACTTGGAGCACCTCGGTGACCAGCACGGACAGCGTCTTCGCGGTCATCAGGCCCCAGCGGGGCAGCGGCGAGGCCGCCAGCCGCTTCAGCACCCCGTACCGCCGCTCGAATCCGGTCGCGATGGCCTGCCCCGTGAACGCCGTGGACATCACCGCGAGGGCGAGGACGCCGGGGGCGAGGAAGTCGACGGCCTCGCCCGCGCCGGTGTCGACGATGTCCACCGAG
Source organism: Streptomyces glaucus (assembly GCF_039533365.1). Lineage (NCBI taxonomy): Bacteria > Bacillati > Actinomycetota > Actinomycetes > Kitasatosporales > Streptomycetaceae > Streptomyces > Streptomyces glaucus. The sequence goes on along the minus strand of NZ_BAAATK010000007.1, from coordinate 20,377 downwards.
CTGAACAGCACGAGCAGCAGCGTCGGGATGATCACCGTCAGCAGCAGCTGCTCGCCGTTGCGCAGCAGCATCCGCGTCTCCAGGGCGGCCTGGGCGGCGATCATGCGGGGGAGGGGCGCGGCGCCGGGCCTCGGCGTGTGGGTCCCCGTACCGGTGGCGGTCACGAGCGCAGCTCCTTGCCGGTCAGCTCCAGAAAGACGTCCTCCAGGGTGCGCCGTTCCACCGAGATGCGGTCCGGCATCACCCCGTGCTGGGCGCACCACGACGTCACCGTCGCGAGCAGCTGCGGGTCGATCCTGCCGGTGACCCGGTAGGAGCCCGGCGCCGGCTCCGCGGCCGAGCAGTCCGCGGGCAGCGCCTTGAGCAGGGAGCCCACGTCCAGGCCGGGCCGGCCGGAGAACCGCAGCGTGTTCTCGGCGCCGCCGCGGCACAGCTCCTCCGGGGAGCCCTGGGCGATGACCCGGCCCGCGTCGATGATCGCCACGTCGTCGGCGAGCTGCTCGGCCTCGTCCATGTGGTGGGTGGTGAGGATCACGGAGACGCCGTCGGCGCGCAGGTCCCGGACCAGGTCCCAGGTGGCGCGGCGGGCCTGCGGGTCCAGGCCCGCGGTCGGCTCGTCGAGGAACACCAGCTCCGGACGGCCCACCACGGCCATCGCCAGCGCGAGCCGCCGCTGCTGGCCGCCGGAGAGCCGGCGGTACGCCGTCCGGCCGCAGGAGCCGAGGCCGAGCCGCTCGATCAGGGCGTCCACGTCCAGCGGGTGCGCGTGCAGCTTCGCCACGTGGCGCAGCATCTCGTCGGCCCGCGCGCCCGAGTAGACGCCGCCGGACTGGAGCATCACGCCGATGCGGGGCCGCAGCGCGCGCGAGTCCCGCACCGGGTCGAGGCCCAGGACGCGCACCGTGCCGGAGTCCGGCCTCCGGTACCCCTCGCAGGTCTCGACCGTGGTCGTCTTGCCCGCCCCGTTGGGGCCGAGCACGGCGGTGACTCCCGCCCGGGCCACCAGGTCGAGCCCGTCCACCGCGGTCTTCGTGCCGTACCGCTTCACCAGGGCCCGGACCTCGATGAGCGGGTGTGAGGCGAAGCGTCTCCCCGCGGGGTGGGGGCCGGGGGACGGACGGGCGGGCTCACTTCGCATGAGTCCAGAGTCTAGGTACGCGGGCGGGCGGGCGTTCAGCCGGGCGGGTACAGGAACTCCTCCGTGCGCGGCCGGTGCATCGCCAGCCACCTCTCGGCATAGGCCACCGCGTCCGCCACCGGGAACAGCCGCGCGTCGGCCGCCCCGACCCTGCCCCGGACCACGGGCCGGTCCCGTTCGAAGTCGTGCCCGAGCTCGTCGAACCGTTCGGAGGTGACCGACACCTCGGTCACCACCTCCCAGCCGTACGGCCCGGGGCGGCCGACCTCGACGAGCGGGGACGGGATCCGGTACTCGGCGAGGTGGAAGCTGGTGCAGGCGTCGTACCCGGCGCCGAGCAGCAGCACCCGCGCGCCCATCGCCTCCAGCTTCGCCAGCGGGCTGCGCTCACCCAGCCGGCAGTCGGGGGCGTGGCCCTCGACCACCTCCGCCGCGCGCGAGCCGACGGCCGCGAACGAGGTCTGCGGGTGCGCGCTGCGCAGGGCGCCCGGCCAGGTCCGCACGGTCTCCGGGATCACGCCGACCCCGCGCGCGGGGGTGATCAGCGGGTCGTACGCGGGCATCGCGGCCCGGACGGTCTCCCACCACTGCTCGGGCACCGGCGGGTCGCGCCACAGCGCCGGGTCGGACAGGTCGCCGGTCTGGGTGGGGACCACCAGCGTGCCGTCCGGGGCGAGCACGTCCAGCAGGCCCTGGACCACCGCGACGGCGCCGCCGCAGACCCAGCCGAGGGAGCTGAGCGAGGAGTGCACGAGGAGGGTCTCGCCGGAGCGGACCCCCAGTTCGCGCAGCTGCGCGGCGAGGGTGCCCCGGGTGACGAGAGGGCCGGTGGGAGGGGGTACGGGCATGGTTCGCGAGTGTCCCGCAAGCGGCTTCGGCATGCCACCGCTTCGATCGATCGCAGATCGTTTCCGCAGGTCGGATTAGGTATGCCTAAGTGACGCAGCGCACCGTCGGCGGGCCCGGACGCGGCTTGCCCGGCCCCGAAGAATTACGCAACAATGGCGTTGTGAAAAACGGTGCGCCATCGACGGGGATCCCCCACGAGGAGCTCGCGACCGGGGAGCGGCCCACCCGCAACCGGGTCGCGCGGTCCATCCTGGACCACGGCCCGTCGACCGTCGCCGAACTCGCCGAGCGGCTGGGACTCACCCAGGCGGCCGTGCGCCGCCATCTCGACGCCCTGGCCGCCGACGGCGTGGTCGAGGCCCGCGAACGCCGGGTCTACGGCACGCGCACGCGCGGCCGGCCGGCCAAGGTGTTCGCCCTGACCGACTGCGGGCGGGACGCCTTCGACCAGTCGTACGACAAGCTCGCCGTCGACGCGCTGCGCTGGATCGCCGAGCGCGAGGGCGGCGGCGAGGCCGTCGCCGCCTTCGCCCGCGCCCGCATCGCCGCCCAGGCCGAGACCTACCGGAAGGCGGTCGAAGCGGCCGCCCCGGACCAGCGGACCGAGGCCCTGGCCAAAGCCCTCAGCGCGGACGGGTACGCTGCAACCGCGCGCAGCGCTCCCCAGCCCCACACGGGCGAGCAGCTGTGCCAGCACCACTGCCCGGTCGCCCACGTCGCCGAGCAGTTTCCGCAGCTGTGCGAGGCCGAGACGGAATTTTTCGCCGAGCTGCTCGGTACACATGTGCAGCGGCTGGCGACCATCGCACACGGCGACGGTGTCTGCACCACCTTCATTCCGAAGGCGCCCAAGACTTCCAAGACCAGTCACTACAGCCACAACGCATCTGCAAGCACGGCCGGGAGGAACCCCGCATGACTCTCCCCACGGAGACTGCCCACCCTGAGCTCGAGGGCCTGGGCAAGTACGAATACGGCTGGGCCGACCGGGACGAGGCCGGTGCGTCGGCACGTCGCGGCCTGGACGAGGACGTCGTCCGGGACATCTCCGCGAAGAAGGACGAGCCGGAGTGGATGACCAAGCTCCGCCTCAAGGGCCTGCGCCTGTTCGAGAAGAAGCCCATGCCGAACTGGGGCTCGGACCTGTCGGGCATCGACTTCGACAACATCAAGTACTTCGTACGCTCCACGGAGAAGCAGGCGGAGTCCTGGGAGGACCTGCCCGAGGACATCAAGAACACCTACGACAAGCTGGGCATCCCCGAGGCCGAGAAGAAGCGCCTCGTGGCCGGTGTCGCCGCCCAGTACGAGTCGGAGGTCGTCTACCACCAGATCCGCGAGGACCTGGAGGAGCAGGGCGTCATCTTCCTGGACACCGACACCGCGCTCAAGGAGCACCCGGAGCTCTTCAAGGAGTACTTCGGCACGGTCATCCCGGCCGGCGACAACAAGTTCGCCGCGCTGAACACCGCCGTGTGGTCCGGCGGTTCCTTCATCTACGTGCCGCCGGGCGTGCACGTGGAGATCCCGCTCCAGGCCTACTTCCGCATCAACACGGAGAACATGGGCCAGTTCGAGCGGACCCTGATCATCGTCGACGAGGGCGCCTACGTGCACTACGTCGAGGGCTGCACGGCCCCGATCTACAAGTCGGACTCGCTGCACTCCGCGGTCGTCGAGATCATCGTCAAGAAGAACGCCCGCTGCCGCTACACGACCATCCAGAACTGGTCGAACAACGTCTACAACCTGGTCACCAAGCGCGCCGTGGCCTACGAGGGCGCGACCATGGAGTGGATCGACGGCAACATCGGCTCCAAGGTGACGATGAAGTACCCGGCCGTCTACCTGATGGGCGAGCACGCCAAGGGCGAGACCCTGTCCATCGCCTTCGCGGGCGAGGGCCAGCACCAGGACGCGGGCGCCAAGATGGTCCACATGGCGCCGAACACGTCGTCCAACATCGTCTCCAAGTCGGTGGCGCGCGGCGGCGGCCGCACCTCCTACCGCGGTCTGATCGAGATCGGCGAGGGCGCCCCGGGCTCGAAGTCGAACGTGCTCTGCGACGCGCTGCTCGTCGACACCATCTCCCGCTCGGACACCTACCCCTACGTGGACGTCCGCGAGGACGACGTGTCCATGGGCCACGAGGCGACCGTCTCCAAGGTCTCCGAGGACCAGCTCTTCTACCTGATGAGCCGCGGCCTGAGCGAGGACGAGGCGATGGCGATGATCGTGCGCGGCTTCGTCGAGCCGATCGCCAAGGAGCTGCCCATGGAGTACGCGCTGGAGCTCAACCGGCTGATCGAGCTGCAGATGGAGGGCGCGGTCGGCTAACCACCGGCCAGGGGCGGCCCCGGCGCCGCCCCGCCGTCCCCGTCAAGCCCCTTACGTAACGGAAAGCGAGCACTACGACAGCCATGGCTGAGGCTCAGAACTCCCCCACCTCCGGCTTCGCTACGGCGGGGGGACCCCCACCGGTCGGCTCCACGACCGCCGGTGCGATCGCGGTCGCCGCCGAGGCGGACTCCACCGTCGCCACGCGCATGAGCGCGCCGCCCTCCTTCGACGTCGCGGACTTCCCCGTCCCGCACGGCCGCGAGGAGGAGTGGCGGTTCACCCCGCTGGAGCGGCTGCGCGGCCTGCACGACGGCACCGCCGTCGCCACCGGCGAGGGCGTGAAGGTCACCGTCGAGGCCCCCGAGGGCGTCACCGTCGAGACCGTCGGCCGCGACGACGCGCGGCTCGGCAGGGCGGGCACCCCGGTGGACCGCGTCGCCGCCCAGGCGTACTCCGCCTTCGAGCGGGCCTCGGTCGTGACCGTGCCGAAGGAGACCGTCCTCACCGAGCCGATCCGCATCGCGGTGCACGGCCAGGGCGGGGTCGCCTACGGCCACCAGGTGATCGAGCTGGGCGCCTTCGCCGAGGCCGTCGTGGTCATCGACCACACCGGTGACGCGGTGCTCGCCGCCAACGTCGACTACCTCCTGGGCGACGGCGCCAAGCTGACCGTCGTCTCCGTCCAGGACTGGGACGACAAGGCCGTGCACGCCGCCCAGCACAACGCCCTCGTCGGCCGGGACGCGTCCTTCAAGTCGATCGTCGTGACCTTCGGCGGCGACCTGGTGCGGCTGCACCCGCGCGTGAACTACGCCGGTCCCGGCGGCGAGGTCGAGATGTTCGGCCTGTACTTCACCGACCGGGGCCAGCACCAGGAGCACCGGCTCTTCGTCGACCACAACGTCCCGCACTGCAAGTCGAACGTGGTCTACAAGGGCGCGCTGCAGGGCGACAACGCGCACGCGGTGTGGATCGGCGACGTGCTCATCGAGGCCGCGGCCGAGGGCACGGACACCTACGAGATGAACCGCAACCTGGTCCTCACCGACGGCGCGCGCGTGGACTCGGTCCCCAACCTGGAGATCGAGACCGGCGAGATCGTCGGCGCCGGCCACGCCTCCGCCACCGGCCGCTTCGACGACGAGCAGCTCTTCTACCTGATGGCCCGCGGCATCCCGGAGCACGAGGCCCGCCGCCTGGTGGTCCGAGGCTTCTTCGCCGAACTGGTCCAGCAGATCGGCCTCCCGGACATCGAGGAGCGCCTGATCGCCAGGATCGAGGAGGAGCTGGAGGCGTCGGTCGCATGACCTTCGTACGCGCCTGCGGACTGGGCGAGCTGGAGGAGGACACCCCGAAACGGGTGGAACTCGACGGCACGCCCGTGTCCATCGTGCGGACCGAGGGCGAGGTGTTCGCGATCCACGACATCTGCTCGCACGCGAACGTCTCCCTCTCGGAAGGCGAGGTCGACGCCTGCCACATCGAGTGCTGGCTGCACGGCTCGCGCTTCGACCTCCGCTCCGGCAAGCCCGACGCCCTCCCGGCGACGCGCCCCGTCCCCGTATACCCCGTAAAGATCGAAGGGGACGACGTGCTCGTCTCCCTCACCCAGGAGTCCTGAGGCACCCATGGCTACGCTTGAAATCCGAGACCTGCACGTCACCGTCGAGGCCGACAACGCCACGAAGGAGATCCTCAAGGGCGTCGACCTCACCGTGAAGCAGGGCGAGACGCACGCCATCATGGGCCCCAACGGCTCGGGCAAGTCGACCCTCGCCTACTCCCTCGCGGGTCACCCCAAGTACACGATCACCGGCGGCACCGTCACCCTCGACGGCGAGGACGTCATCGAGATGTCCGTCGACGAGCGCGCCCGCGCCGGCCTGTTCCTCGCCATGCAGTACCCGGTCGAGGTCCCCGGCGTCTCGGTCTCCAACTTCCTGCGCACCTCCGCCACCGCCATCCGCGGCGAGGCCCCCAAGCTGCGCACCTGGGTGAAGGAGGTCAAGGAGGCCATGGAGCGCCTCAACATGGACCCGTCCTTCGCCGAGCGCAACGTCAACGAGGGCTTCTCCGGCGGTGAGAAGAAGCGCCACGAGATCCTCCAGCTGGAGCTGCTCAGGCCGAAGGTCGCGATCCTCGACGAGACCGACTCCGGCCTGGACGTCGACGCCCTGCGCGTCGTCTCCGAGGGCGTCAACCGGGTCCGCGAGACCGGTGAGGTCGGCACCCTGCTGATCACCCACTACACGCGCATCCTGCGCTACATCAAGCCCGACCACGTCCACGTGTTCGCCAACGGCCGCATCGTCGAGTCCGGCGGTCCCGAGCTCGCGGACAAGCTGGAGAACGAAGGCTACGAGGCATACGTGAAGGGTGGCGCATCCGCGTGACACAGCTGCCGGGCCTCCTCGACACCGAGGCGATCCGCAAGGACTTCCCGATCCTGGACCGAGTGCTCCACGACGGGAGGAAGCTCGTCTACCTCGACAACGCCGCGACCTCGCAGACCCCGCGCCAGGTCATCGACGTGCTCGACGAGTACTACGAGCAGCACAACGCCAACGTCCACCGCGGCGTGCACGTCCTCGCCGAGGAGGCCACGGCACTGTACGAGGGCGCGCGCGACAAGGTCGCCGAGTTCATCAACGCGCCCAGCCGCGACGAGGTGATCTTCACCAAGAACGCCTCGGAGTCGCTGAACCTCGTGGCCAACATGCTGGGCTGGGCCGACGAGCCCTACCGCGTGGACTCCGAGACCGAGATCGTCATCACGGAGATGGAGCACCACTCCAACATCGTGCCGTGGCAGCTGCTCGCGCAGCGCACGGGCGCGAAGCTGAAGTGGTTCGGTCTCACCGACGACGGCCGGCTCGACCTGTCCGACATCGACGAGATCATCACCGAGAAGACGAAGATCGTCTCCTTCGTGCTGGTCTCCAACATCCTGGGCACGGTCAACCCGGTCGAGGCGATCGTGCGCCGCGCCCAGGAGGTCGGCGCCCTGGTGTGCGTCGACGCCTCCCAGGCCGCCCCCCACATGCCGCTGGACGTGCAGGCCCTGCAGGCCGACTTCGTGGCCTTCACCGGCCACAAGATGTGCGGCCCGACCGGCATCGGCGTGCTGTGGGGCCGCCAGGAACTGCTGGAGGACCTGCCTCCGTTCCTGGGCGGCGGCGAGATGATCGAGACGGTGTCGATGCACTCGTCGACGTACGCCCCCGCCCCGCACAAGTTCGAGGCGGGCACCCCGCCGATCGCGCAGGCGGTCGGGCTCGGCGCGGCGATCGACTACCTGAACTCGATCGGCATGGACAAGATCCTCGCGCACGAGCACGCGCTCACCGAGTACGCGGTCAAGCGGCTGTCGGACGTCCCCGACCTGCGCATCATCGGCCCGACCACGGCCGAGGACCGCGGGGCGGCCATCTCCTTCACCCTCGGCGACATCCACCCGCACGACGTGGGCCAGGTCCTCGACGAGCAGGGCATCGCGGTCCGCGTCGGCCACCACTGCGCACGGCCCGTCTGCCTGCGGTACGGAATTCCCGCGACCACGCGAGCGTCGTTCTATCTGTACTCCACGCCGGCCGAGATCGACGCACTGGTCGCGGGGCTGGAGCACGTACGGAACTTCTTCGGCTGAAGGGCGTGCTGAAACCGTGAAGCTGGACTCGATGTACCAGGACGTCATCCTGGACCACTACAAGAACCCGCACGGGCGTGGTCTCCGGGACGGCGACGCCGAGGTGCACCATGTGAACCCGACCTGCGGGGACGAGATCACGCTGCGCGTGAGGTACGACGGCACGACCATCGCCGACGTCTCGTACGAGGGTCAGGGCTGCTCCATCAGCCAGGCGAGCGCCTCGGTGCTCAACGAGCTGCTGGTCGGCAAGGAGCTGGCCGAGGCGCAGAGGATCCAGGAGACCTTCCTGGAGCTGATGCAGTCCAAGGGCCGGATCGAGCCCGACGACGCCATGGAGGACGTCCTGGAGGACGCGGTCGCGTTCGCCGGGGTGTCCAAGTACCCGGCCCGGGTCAAGTGCGCCCTGTTGAGCTGGATGGCCTGGAAGGACGCGACGGCCCAGGCGCTGGGCGGAGCCGACGCCGAAAGGAAGACGGCATGAGCGACACCGTGGAGATGAAGCCGGTCTCGGAGGAGGAACTCCGCGAGGCCCTGATGGACGTCGTCGACCCCGAACTGGGCATCGACGTCGTCAACCTGGGCCTGATCTACGGCATCCACATCGACGAGGAGGCGAACATCGCCACCGTCGACATGACCCTGACCTCCGCGGCCTGCCCGCTGACGGACGTCATCGAGGACCAGGCCAGGTCCGCCACGGACGGCCTCGTCAACGAGTTGCGCATCAACTGGGTCTGGATGCCGCCGTGGGGCCCCGACAAGATCACGGACGACGGCCGCGAGCAGCTTCGGGCGCTCGGGTTCAACGTCTGAGACCCACCGGCCGGCGGACACCGGACGGAGCCGACGGCGACGCCCCCGGGGCGTCGCCGTCTCCCGTACCCGCACCCCGCCCGGGTGCCCGCGGCGCTTTCCCGGCGGCCCGGCCCGGCACCCCGGTGACCTGGGTTCCGGACCGGCCGCCCGGCACGCGGGACGAGCCGGGGCCGGTTCGCCTCGCCGGCCCCCGGGCGGTTAGGTTGCCCTCATGACCGACACGACTGCTCCCCGCACCACCGGCGCCGTGGCCGCCGGCCTCGCCACGATCGCCGCCGACGGCACCGTTCTCGACACCTGGTTCCCCGCGCCCGAACTGGTGACGGCGACCGACCAGGACCCCGGTCCGGCCGGCACCGAGCGGCTGACCGCCGAGCGGGCCGTGGAACTGCTCGGCGAGGGCGCCGCCAAGGCGATCGGCCCGGACGCCCTCAGGGGCGTCGAGGTCGTCGCCGTCCGCACGGTCATCGCCTCCCTCGACGACAAGCCGGTCGACACGCACGACGTCTACCTGCGCCTGCACCTGCTGTCGCACCGGCTCGTCAAGCCGCACGGCCAGAACCTCGACGGCATCTTCGGCTTCCTCGCCAACGTCGCCTGGACCTCGCTCGGCCCGGTCGCCGTCGACGACGTCGAGAAGGTGCGGCTGAACGCCCGCGCCCAGGGCCTGCACCTGCAGGTGACCTCGATCGACAAGTTCCCGCGGATGACGGACTACGTCGTCCCCAAGGGCGTCCGCATCGCCGACGCCGACCGGGTCCGGCTCGGCGCCCACCTCGCCGCGGGCACCACCGTGATGCACGAGGGCTTCGTCAACTTCAACGCGGGCACGCTCGGCACGTCGATGGTCGAGGGCCGGATCTCCGCGGGCGTCGTGGTGGGCGACGGCTCGGACATCGGCGGCGGCGCGTCGACGATGGGCACGCTGTCCGGCGGCGGCAACGTGATCATCTCCATCGGCGAGCGCTGCCTGATCGGCGCCGAGGCGGGCGTCGGCATCGCCCTCGGCGACGAGTGCGTGGTCGAGGCCGGGCTGTACGTCACCGCCGGCACCCGCGTCACCATGCCCGACGGCCAGATCGTCAAGGCCCGCGAGCTGTCCGGCGCCTCCCACATCCTCTTCCGCCGCAACTCGGTCACCGGCGCGGTCGAGGCCCGCCCGAACAACGCGGTGTGGGGCGGCCTGAACGAGATCCTGCACAGCCACAACTGACGTCCGCACACGGGTTCGGGCGGGCCCGTGAGGATGAGCCGGCGTGACCTCGCGGCGGGTCCGGCGGATGAACGGGTGGACACGGAAGTCCGGTCATACGCCGAACCGACGAGACGAGGGGCTGGGGAAGATGAGGAACGAGCGGATGCGGGGCGTGACACGCGGGCTGACCGGGGCGGGGGCCGCGGTGGCGGTGTGCTGGATGGCGGCCGGGGCCGCGCACGCCGACGAGACCAACCACCACTCGAACAACGGCCCCCGGGTCGGCCTGGTCAACGTCGACGTCGGCCAGGTCGACGACCCGATGGAGGACGTGCTGGAGCACACGCTGCTCTTCGGCGACGGCTACCGCTGGAGCTGATCCGCACACCGCGGGCCGGGGCCCGTACCGCACGACGCGGTACGGGCCCCGGCCCGTTCGGCGTTTTTGGCCGCGATGTCCCGCCGGGACGGCATAGCGGGAGGCCGCCCGGTGCGTCTCAAGGAGCACAGGGGCCGGGCACGGGGCCCGCCCGGGGAAGAGAAGGTGACGATGGATGCCCAGGCGGAGGAGAGCTTCCGGGAGTTCGTGGCGAACCGGTCGTCCGCGCTGCTGAGGACGGCGGTCCTGCTGGCCGGCGGCGACCGCCACGCGGGCGAGGACCTGTTGCAGAACGCCCTGATGAAGGCGGCCGGCCGCTGGCACCGCATCGACGAGCCCGAGGCGTACGTACGGCAGGTCCTGTACCGGCAGCAGGTCAGCCGCTGGCGGCTGAAGTGGCCGGGACGCGAGCTGAGCGTCGCCGAACCGCCCGACACCGGCACAGGCCCGGACGCCTCGGCCGCGGCCGAGCTGCGCCTGGTGATGCGCGGCGCGCTGGCCCGGCTGACCGCGCGGCAGCGCACCGTGCTGGTGCTGCGCTACTTCGAGGACCTGCCCGAGGCCGACGTGGCCCGCATGCTCGGCTGCTCCGTCGGCACCGTACGGTCCACCACCCACCGCTCCCTCGCCCGGCTGCGCGCCCTCGCGCCCGAACTGGCCGCCCTGGGCCCGGCCGACGTCGAGCGGCAGCCGTCCCGTGACTACGCGCCCGTGGAGGTGCGCCCGTGAATCCCGCGAACCCCGTGAACGTCGCGGAAGCCGTACGCGACGCGCTGCGCGACCAGGCCGACCGGCAGCCGCCCGCGGCGCCCGGGCTCGCCGACCGGGTGCTGGCGGCCCGCCGGCGCCGCCTGGCCCGCCGGCTCGCGTCCGCGGCCGCCGCCACCGCCGCCGTGGTCGCCGTCGCCGTGGCGGTGCCGCTGCTGGATCCGGGCAGGGAGGACGTGCGCCCCGCCGGCGTGCTGGACGGCGGGGGGATCCTCGGCCACCCGGACCAGTCGCCGCCGCGTGAGTTCATCGCCGCGGGGAGGACCGCGCTGGCCGCCTACTACACCGCGCGGACCGTCGCGCGGTCGGAGAAGGAGGGGGTCTTCACCCGCACCTACCGGCTGCTCGACCCGAGGACCGGACGGTACGAGAAGGACGACCGGTGGTCGTTCGTCGCCGCCGCGCCCGGCCTGCGCACGGCCGCCGTCCTGGAGCGGCGGCTGCCCGCCCGGCGGATCGGACTGCTCGACCTCACCACGGGGGAGGTCGAGCGCTGGATCCCGGCCGGCCGGGGCGTGGGCGGTCTCGCCTTCTCGCCCGACGGGAGCAGGCTCGTCGCCACGACGTACGACGAGCACCCCGATCTGCGCGACCGGGTGCGGTCGTCCTCCGGTGAGGAGCAGTGGCTGCCGCGGTTCGGCGGCAAGCCGGGCCGGACCGGCTTCTACGTCCTCGACGTGCCCTCCGGCGCGGGCTCCTGGAGCCCGGTCGCGCACCGCCGCGACATCAACAGCCGCCAGGACTTCTCCTTCTCCCGGGACGGCAGGCTGGTGTACTCGCAGGTCGTCGGCGACCGTGACGGGCTGCAGCAGTTCCACGACCTCACGGGCGACGAGGTCGCCGCGCCCGCGAACGAGCGGCATCTGCGGTCGGACGTCGGCGCGCGGCTGTCCCCGGACGGCCGGCTCGCCGCGCTGGGCCTGACCGCCGAGGCCGAGGACAGGTCCTGGTCCTCGATCCGGGACCCGCGCACCGGCGAGGAGATCACCAGGGTGCGCGGGGCGCACCTGCTGGCCTGGGCGGACGACCGGCGGCTGATCGCCTGGGAGCGGGCACCCGGGTCGGAGTCGTACCGGCCCCGGCTGGTGCTGGTCACGATCGGCAGCGACAGGGTCGTGCCGCTCAGCGGAGTGCGCGAGCCGGACGAGGACTTCGACAGCCTGGAGTGGGAGCCCGTCTTCGCGGAGCGCTGACGCCTCCCGGCCGCGCGGCCGCTCGTCCCGCCGTACCACGCGGGACGAGCGGCAGGCCGCCCGCGTCCGTCCCCGTGAAGGGGGTGGTCGTGGCGCACGGGGTTCGGCCGAAGGGCGGGGCGGGCGGGGCGGGGCGCGAGGGTAGCGAGGGCCGGGAAGGGTACCCGGGAGGCTTGGGACCGAGAGGAGGCGGACACCGTGACCGGGACCATGGCACACAAGCCTGTGCACGACGAGCGGCACTCCGTGGGCGAGCTCGTCGCCCAGGCCACCGAACAGCTCTCCCGGCTCGTGCGCCAGGAAGTGACCCTCGCGAAGGAGGAGCTGACCGAGAAGGGGCGGCGCGCCGGGCGCGGCGGCGGGTTGCTGGGCGCCGCGGGCGCCGTCGCCTACGCCGGTCTGCTCTTCCTGGCCGGTACGGCCGCCGCCGCGCTCTCGCTGGCGCTGCCCGTGTGGGCCGCGACGCTCATCGTGACGGCGGTGCTGTTCGCGGTGGCGGGAGCGCTGGCCGTGACCGGGCGCACCCAGCTCCGGCGCGCCGTGCCGCCGATGCCGGAGAAGACCCTGGGCAGCGTCAGGGCCGACATGGAGGAGATCAGGGAAAGGGCGCACCGATGACGGACGAGGCGAGGAGCGGGGACGGCGCGCGGCCGGACGGGGCCGCCGGCGGGGTCAAGGGGCCCGACGAGCTGCGGCAGCAGATCGAGCGGACCCGCAGCCAGCTCGGGGACACCGTGGAGGAGCTGGCGGGGAAGATGGACGTGAAGGGACGGGCGCAGGCGCGGGCCGCCGATCTCAGGGACAAGGCCGGTGCGATGGCGGTGCAGCTGCGCAGCACCGTGGCGCAGGCGGGGCACGCCGTGCAGGGCAGGGCGGCGCAGACGGGCCACGCCGTGCAGGACAAGGCGGCGCAGACCGGTCACGCCGTGCAGGACAAGGCGGCGCGGGCCGAGGGAGCCGGGCTGCGGCATCCCGGATCGGTGCTGTTCGCCGGGGCGGCCGCGGGGGCCGTGGGGGGCGTGGTGGCGCTGGAGGTGCTGCGGCGGCGGTACACGGGACGCCGCTGACGGGACCTTCGGCGGTGCGGCGGGAATGTCCGCGGGCGCCTCCGGCGGGTGGGCCGGGGCGCCCGCGGCGGCCTGTGCCGCTCCGGCGGGGGCGTGCGGCGCGTTCGCGGCGCGCCGGGGGCCGGGGCCGCGCCGGGCGGGTGGCGTTCAGTGGCCTTTCGCCGCGCGGAACCTCGGGGGCCACTTGCGGGTGTCCCTCGGCTCCACGTACGGCTCCTCCGTCGGCGGCCGCCCGCCGCAGGTGATCGCCCGTTCGCGGGCCAGCTCCGCGTCGAACTCCAGGCCCAGCAGGATCGCCAGGTTGCTCAGCCAGAGCCACACCAGGAAGACGATGGCGCCGGCCAGGGTGCCGTACGTCTTGTTGTACGTGCCGAAGTGGGCGGCGTAGACGGCGAAGCCCGCGGAGGCCGCCAGCCAGATCAGGGTGGCCAGGACGCTGCCGGGGGAGATCCAGCGAAAGCCCCGGCCGCGGACGTTGGGGGCCGCCCAGTACAGCAGGCCGATCATGAGGACGACCAGGAGGAGCAGGACCGGCCACTTGGCGACGCCCCACGCCGTGAGCGCCGCGTCGCCGAGGCCGATCGCCGTGCCCGCCCGCTCGGCCAGCGGGCCGGTGAACACCACGATCAGGGCGCTCGCGGCCAGCATCAGCATCAGAACGACCGTCAGCGCCAGGCGCAGCGGCGTGAGCTTCCACACCGGGCGGCCCTCGGGAAGGTCGTACACCGCGTTGGACGCGCGGATGAACGCGGCGACGTAGCCGGACGCGGACCACAGGGCGAAGAGCAGGCCGGCGACGGCCAGGACGCCTCCGGTGCCTCCGGTGTCGCTCAGCTGGACCACCGCGTCGCGCAGGATGTCCCGGGCGGGGCCGGGGGTCAACTCCTCGGTGTTGTCGAGGAGTCCGTCCGTGGCGCGCCGGCCGATCACGCCCGGCAGGGAGACGAGCAGGAGGAGGGCCGGGAACAGCGACAGGACGCCGTAGTACGTCAACGCGGCGGCGCGGTCGGACAGTTCGTCGTCCAGGAGCTCCTTCAGCGTGCGCCGCGCCACCGCCCGCCAGGACCGTGCGGGCAACCGGCCGGGGCCGTCCTTCGCGTCCATGGGACGCGGGTCTCCCGAATTCCCCTCCCCAATCGCCGAGTTGACCTGAATCTTGGTTGAGGTCGAAGAGTGGGGGCGGACAACGACCACCGGACCTGGAGGTTGGCATGACCCGTCGTACCGATGCACACCCCGACCCCGCCCGGCCCGGCGTCGGCGCGCCCTTCTTCAGCACCTGGCGGGTGGGCACGCCCGAACGGCAGCGGCAGGCCGTCGAGGCGATCGCCCGGACCTGGGAACGGCGCCCGTGGCCGACGCAGGGCCTGCTCGGCTACCACGTCTACGCCGGGCACGACGGCGACACCCTGCTGCACTACTCGCAGTGGACGGACGAGGCCGCGTACGAGGCCTTCGTGAAGACCCGTCGGCAGGAGCGGAACGACGAGATCGACACCGCCGTGCCGGGCATCGAGCGGGTGCGGCTCGGACGGTACCGGCATTACCGCAGCAGGGTGGCGGAGGACCGGGACCGGCGCACGCCCGGATGCGTGGTGGTGGTCGAGATCGAGTTCGAGGGGGCGGACGCCGCGCGGCAGCGCGCCTGGGTCGACGGCGTGTTCGCGGCGCTGGAGAGCGAACCGCACCAGCATCGCGGCGGCCTCTCCGCGCACTTCCACCTCGGCACGGACGGCACCAGGGTCCTCAACTACGCCGAGTGGGAGAGCGCCCGGGCGCACGCCGAGGCCCTGGCCGCCCCCCGGGAGGGCGTCGGCTCGGCGGGCCCGCTGTGGGAGCGCGTGCAGAACTGGCCCGGGCTGAAGAACAGCTCGGTCAGCCGGTACGACCATGTCCTCGGGCTCCTCCCCGACTGACCCGGGGCGCGGACGGCTCCGTCCGCGGGGCCGTCCGGACGGGGCGTCCGGACGGCCCCGCGGAGGGCCTACGGGCGGAAGCGCAGCACCTGCGGGTCGTGGTCGCTGATCTGGTCGTGGAACTCCGCGTTGATGTGCACGCTGTCGTAGGAGAACGCGCCGCGGCGGATCGACGGGCTGACCAGGATCTGGTCCAGGGCCTGGCTGTTGCCCTGGTAGACGTAGGAGTAACGCTCGCTGCGGGGCAGCGACTTGATCGCCGACCACAGCTCGCCGTCGCCCTCCAGGATCCGGGTGGTCCCGGAGAACTCGAAGTCGTTGATGTCGCCCAGCGCGACGACGTCGGCGTTCTTCTGGACGTCGAGGATCTCCTCGACGAAGGCGTGCACCGCCGTCGCCTGCTGGTGGCGCTGGGTCTCCGAGCTGCGGACCGGCGGCTGGTAGGCCGCGGTCAGGCCCTGGTCGCCGCCCTTGGAGTTGAAGTGGTTGGCGATCACGAAGACCGTGCGGCCGCGGAAGACGAACTCGCCCACCAGCGGCTTGCGGCTGTTCTCCCAGGCGGGGTTCGCCGGGTCGACGCGGCCCGGGGAGACCGTCAGGGCCGCCTTGCCGCGCACCTTCGTCACCCCGGCGGCCGTCGTCGCGTCGCCGCCCGCGCGGTCGGTGAAGGAGACCCGCTCGGGGTTGAACAGGAACACCTGGCGGATGTTGCCGCCCGGCTCGCCGCCGTCCGCGCCGTCCACCGGGTCGACGGACCGCCAGTCGTAGACGGGGCCGCCCGCCGCGGCGATCGCGTCGATCAGCCGGGCCACCGTCCGGCCGGCGGTGACCGTGCCGTCGTCGGTGGCGCCGGTGTCGTCCTGGATCTCCTCCAGGGACACGATGTCGGGCGACCGCAGGTGGCGCACGATCGCGTCGGCGTGCGCGGCGAAGGTGTCGTCGGAGGGGTCGAGGTTCTCGACGTTGTACGTGGCGACCGCCAGTTCGCCGTTCCGCTGCCCGCGGGTCGTCTCGCGCTGCAGGCCGGCGCTCCTGAGGGCGCCGAGCTCGTTCGCCACGAGGGTGTAGCCGCCGTACTGGTTGTAGTCGAGCGGGCCCGTCGTGGTGCCGGTGAGGGTGTCGCCGACGTTGGCGTCGGGGAAGTCGGCCGCGGCGCCGAGGGACTGGATCTGGAGGCGGCCGGTGTTCTGGGAGCCGTAGGAGCCGTAGACCGTGCCGCCGCGGCGGCTGGGGTTCTCCCGCGGCTTCACCGTCACCCACAGCTCGGTGTACGGGTCGGTGGCGCCGACCACGCGGGCGTCGGCGACCCGGACGTTCATGCCCTCCAGGGACTCGTAGTGGTCCAGGGCGTACGCGGCGGGGCGCAGCAGCAGGGCGTTGACCGAGTTGTTCGCGGCCGGGTCGCCGGCGGGTGCGTAGGCGTCCGGCACGGAGCCGGCGTCGATCACCGTCGCGGCCGGGACCGGGTTGCCGCCGGAGACGACGGTGACCGTCGGGCGGGTGATCTGGGTCAGCGACTGGTTGCCGGAGGAGGTGCCGCCCGGGACGTACTCCGAGACGGTGCCGGAGACGGTGACCGCGTCGCCGACGGCGACCTTCGGGGCGGAGCTGGTGAAGACGAAGACGCCCTCGCTGGTGGCCGCGTCGGCGTCCGGGTCAGGGTCCTGCATCCAGAAGCCCTTGGAGGAGCCGTAGGTGCGGACGCCGGTGACGATTCCGGCCACGTCCGTGACCTTCTGCCCGGCGTACGGCGATATCCGGGTGTCGCCCTGGACGTCGTGGATGCGCACGGAGTCCGCGTGCGCGGGCGTGGGGAGGGCGACGGTCTGGGCGGCGACCGCCGCGGAACAGACGGCGGCGACGGTGAGCGCGGCGAGGCGCGCGGACGATTTGCTCGGCAACGGGATCCCTCCGGGGACGTGACGGGGCGCCGGGACGAGAGGCGGGAACGTGCGGGAACAGCGGGAGCGACGGCCGCGGCCGGCGGGGCGGCGCGACCCCCGTAGAAGCCGGTGGGCCCGGGCGGGCGGAGGTGCAGCCCGGTGAACAGGTGTCCGCCGATTTCTACGCGCGTCAATCTCCAGCCTGCCCGGGCCGCTTGTCAAGGTTTCGGCCATGTACGCCTCCTGACGGGCAGATGAACCGGGCGGCATGGGTGAAAACCCGTCTAGGCTGAGCGGTTGAGTCGAAGCGACGTGCGCTAGGAGAACCAGCCGATGTCAGACAGCTCCACCCTGCCGCCCGTACGGCTGCGACCCGAAGCGGAGCTGGCCCGCGACGCACTGTCCACACCGCTGCTCTCCCGGGCCGCCCGGCTCGCCCGCTGGGCCGGGCCGGACACCCGCGTCGACGCCGGGGGCGGGCTCGTCGACGAGCAGCTGCCGGCGGCGGCCGAGGCGCTGGGACTGAGCGGCCGGGACGCGACGGCGTACGCCGGCGAGGCCTGGCGGATCGCCGTGGACACCGGGCTCGTGGAGATCGTCGACCAGGAGGAGGGCACCGTCGCGCCCGGCAAGGACCTGGCGCTGCTCACCGGCGGCTCGCCGCAGGACGTGCTCGGCGTGTGGCGCGACGCCCTGGAGGCGGTGCTCGCCGACGCGAGCGTGCCCGACCTCGACGGCCTGGCCGACGCGGTGGACGAGGACGGAAGGATCGACTTCTCGGCGCTGGAGTGGGACCCGGAGGCGGAGGCGGAGTTCCTCGACGGGGTGCTCGGCAACCTGTACCTGCTGACCGTCGACCAGGACGGACCCGGCGACGCGCCGGTGCCGCTGCCCGCGCTGGCCGCGTCGGTGCTCGTGCCCGGCGACATGCGGGAGCCCACCAACGACGTGCTGGAACGGGTGTCCGACGCGATGATGCGGCTGGACGACCAGTTCCGGCTGCTGGAGCCGGCCGGGCTCGTGCAGTACCAACCGGTGGACGAGGCGCTCCGGGCGGGCGACGCCGAGGAGGAGGCGGCCGCGGCCGACGACACCGACGTCTCCCGCTACGGCATGGTCCGGCTGACGCCGCTCGGCCGGTACGGGCTGCGGGCACGGCTGCTGGAGGCCGGGTTCGAGGCGCCGGCGGTCGGGGACCTCGCCGACAAGGGGGCCGACGCGCTGCTCGACGGGACGGCGGCGTTCCCGCCCGCGGCGGCGCAGGCCGAGACCGAGCAGTGGCTGGCCCGGCGCCGGCCCCTCGACGCCGCCCGGGAGCTGCTGGCCGCCGCCCGCGGCTCGGACCCCGGCGCGCCGCTGCGGCGGCTGCGCTGCCAGCAGGCGCTGTCGCTGGTCGGCGCCGAGGCCGAGCCCGCGCTGCGGGAGGTCCTCGACGATCCCGAGCTGGGCGGGCTGGCCCGGGTGTGGCTGACCGAGCACGGGGCCCGCGACGTGCCCGCGCCGTCGCAGGAGATGGTCTTCTGGCTGACCGTCGACACGGTGGCCGCGCAGCTCGCCGCCGAGGGCAACTCCGAGGAGCTGAGCGCGCTGGTGCGGGGCCTGGCCCAGCAGCACAGCGGTTTCTTCGCGGCGGCGTGGCGGGTCGACCACCCGGCCACCGCGGAGGTGCTGGAGGCGATGGGGCGGCTGCACCCGGACAAGCGGATCGCCAAGGAGGCCCGGAAGGCGGCGTTCAAGGCGCGGTCCCAGCACGGCGGCTGAGGCGGGGCGGCCGCCGCGCGCCGCCGTCGCCGGTCCCGGCGGCCGCGCCCTGGGGCACCCCGCGGCCGGCCTCGTCCCCGGGCGCATCCGCCGGCCCGGCGTGCTCGCGGGGCGGCGGCCGGCGGGCGGACACCGGCGGCAGGCCGCCGGCGCGCCGCGCCCCGATAAGCTGCGCGGAGGATCCCCGGTGTGCGAGGAGTGCGGGATGGCGCAGGTCAGGCCCATGCGCGCGGACGCCCGGCGCAACTACCAGCGGTTGCTGGAGGCGGCGGCGGAGGCCTTCGCCGAGCAGGGGGAGAACGCGTCGCTGGACGACATCGCCAAGCGCGCGGGCGTCGGGTCGGGGACGCTGTACCGGCACTTCCCGACGCGGCAGGCGCTGCTGGAGGCCGCGTACGTCGACCGGATCGAGGCGATCGCGGCCCGGGCCGGCGCCCTCGCGGCCGAGCTGCCGCCGGGCGAGGCGCTGACGGAGTGGCTGCACGAGCTCGGCGTCGGGATGATCCAGGTGCGGGGGCTGAAGGCACTGATGGGGGCGGCCGTCACGGACGGCGGCCCGGCCGTGGTCACCGCCTGCGGCGACTCGGTGAAGGACGCGGCGGCGCGGCTGGTGGGCGCGGCGCAGCGGGAGGGGACGCTGCGCCGGGACGTCGAGCCGATCGAGGTCCTGCGCCTGGCCCACGGCGTGGCGACGGCGTCGGAACTGGCGGACGGGCAGGGCCGGTGCATCCGCCGGTACCTGTCCCTGCTGACGGAGGGACTGCGGCCGGGCCCGGGGGACGGCGGCGCCTGACCCCGGGCCGGCGCCCCGGGCCAGGGGCGCCCCCGGAGCCGTACGGGCCGCTACAGGGCCTGGGCGGCCGGCTTCACCATTCCCCGTACCGTGCGGGACTTGACGAAGTCGCCCATGGCGGTCATCTCCCACTCGCCGGAGAACTGACGGATCAGCTTGGCCATCATCACGCCCGTCTGCGGTTCGGCGCTGGTGAGGTCGAAGCGGACCAGCTCCTCGCCGGTCGCGCCGTCCAGCAGACGGCAGTAGGCCTTGGCGACCTCGGTGAACTTCTGGCCGGAGAAGGAGTTGACGGTGAAGACCAGGCCGGTGACTTCCTGCGGGAGACGGCCGAGGTCGACGGTGATCACCTCGTCGTCGCCGCCGCCCTCGCCGGTGAGGTTGTCGCCGGAGTGCCGGATGGCGCCGCCCACGATCTGCAGCTTGCCGAAGTAGCAGCTGTCGATGTGGTTGCGCTGCGGCCCGTAGGCGATGACCGAGGCGTCCAGGTCGATGTCCCTGCCGCGGTACGCCGGCTCCCAGCCGAGGCCCATCCTGACCTGGGACAGGACGGGACGGCCGCCCTTGACGAGGGAGACCGTCTGGTTCTTCTGGAGGCTGACCCGGCCCTTGTCCAGGTTGATCTTCCCG